>WVWW01000253.1:966-11366 GCA_011773795.1 Acidobacteriota bacterium | reverse complement strand
TAAGATACATTATCGGACACTGAGCAAATAGCCCGACCTACGGCCGAATCCCTCCCCCGCGGTTCTACCGACGCGTGTTTGACACCCCGGACGACCGCCCCTACACTCCGGCCCAGATGTTCCGGGAACGACGCATCTTCAGGTACGTTCTTCGTGAGCTCGCGGGGCCCACGATCCTCGCCGTGACGGTCTACAGCTTCCTCTTGCTCATGAACGAGCTCCTGCTCATCGCCCAGCAGGCGCTGGCCAAGAACCTCCCGGCTTCGATGGCCCTCAAGCTGCTCGTCCTGGCCCTGCCCCCGATCCTGACGATCTCCATTCCGATGAGCGTGCTGTTGGCCGTGCTGATTGCCGTCGGCCGGATCTCCTCGGACCACGAATGGACCGCGATCCAGGCTTCCGGCCGCGGGCCGCTCACGATGGTCAAGCCGCTGGCGCTCTACGGGCTCCTTGCAACCGGTCTCGCCTTCACCGTTTTCAACTACCTGGTCCCCACGGCCCAGCAGCGCGCACGCGAGGTGAAGACGCAGATCACGCTGTCGACCAACCTGGCCTCCGATCTGCGGCCGCGGCAGTGGGAGGTCACCGGCAACAACCAGTTGATCGTCGACGAGATTCTCGCTCGCGATCAGGGCCGGCTTCATCGCATGGTGCTGGCCAGCCACGAGCGCGACCGTCTGTCGCTCATCTTTGCCGGCTCCGGCGACATCTTCCCCACGCCGGACCGCACGGGCACGCTCGTGGTCGACCTCTACGACGCGATCCGCCACGACTTCGAGCTGCGGGACGTGGAGACCTACCGCATCTCCTCGTGGGATTCGCTGCGCGAAAAGATCCCCCCTCCCCCGCACTTCCAGGCACTGCTCGGCCCGCAGGCCAAGGTCGCCGCCACGATGCGGATCGACGAGCTCTGGACCGAGTACGAGGCGGCGCAGGCGGGCCTTGTCGAGGCCGATCGAAAGGCGGCGCAGCTCGGGCGCGAGCGCATCAGCGAGCAGGTCCTCGCCCAGGCGCGCCACGTGCGCTCGGTCGTCGAGCTCAACCGGCGCGTCGCGCTGCCGATGGCCTGCCTCTGCTTCGCGATCCTGGGTGTGCCCCTCGGCTTGACCCAGGCGCGCTCCGGCAAGGGCGCCGGGTTCTCGATCAGCCTGCTGATCATCGTCGTTTACTACATCACGTTCAGCTTTTTCGAGGGCCAGTCGGTGCGCCAGAAATTCCCCGCATGGCTGGGGCCCTGGATGGGCAACGCGATCCTCCTGCCCTGGATGGCCTGGGCTTACTGGAAGTTGCGCCGGCCTTCCGGACAGCAGACGGGTTGGATCAACCTGCTCTACGGCTTCGTGATCCGCCTCACCCGACGGGTCCGCGGGCGTTTGTCCAAGCACTCCACCGCGCCGCCGGAGGAGCTCGAGGAGGCCGTTCCCGAGCACGCTTTGGCGGACCTCGCCGGGACGACCAACCGTTTCATCCGGCGCACCGACCGTTACGTCGGCGCAAAGTTCCTGCGCGTCGTCGCGCTGGCACTGCTCGCCGCGAGCACGCTGTTCCTGCTGTTCGAGGTCAAAGAGGCGCTGGAGGAGACGATCAAGCGGCAGCAGCCCATTTCGCTCGTGTTCCGTTACCTCGGTTTCATCCTGCTGGAGCGGCNNCTGCCGCTCGCCTGTCTTGCCGGCGCGGCGGTCACGATCAGCCTGCTCTCGCGAACCGGCGAGCTGACGGCCTTCAAGTCCAACGGCATCAGCCTGCGCCGTCTCGCCCTGCCGGTGTTGACGCTGGCGGCGGGGCTCTCCGTCGTGCTGTTCATGTTCGGCAACACGCTGATCCCGACGGCGACGCGCAAGGCGCAGGAAGTCCACGACCAGATCCGCGGCAAGCCCTCGGCCACGCGCGGGTTTCCGGTGACGGGCAACTGGACGTTCGGCCCCAAGGGCGAGCGGCTGTATCACTACAGCTACTACGATGCGCAGCGTGACGAGTTCCACGCGCTGCGCGTCCTGACGCTGGACCCCACCCGGAGCTTCATCGTCGATCATCGATTCTCCGAGCGAGCCCGCTACCGGGAGCCGGGCGGCTGGGAGCTCGATGGCGGCTGGTACATCCAGTTCGCGGAGAACGGCAAGTGGGCCACGAAGCGCGAGGCGTACGACGGCTCCTACGCGGTCGATCTCGATACACCCGAGACGTTTGCGCCGATCCGGAAAGCGAGCCTCACCAGCAACAAGGCCGAGTACGCCCGGGTGCTGACGCTGGCGGAGATCTCCGAGCGCGGGTACGACGTCACGTCCTTGCGGGTCGCCTGGCACGGCAAGTTCGCCGGCTCCGTCCGACCGTTCGTGATGGTCGTGCTCGGGCTCCCCTTCGCGTTCCGCGGCGGGCGCAAGGGCTCGCTCTACGGGATCGGGATCGCGCTCGCGCTGGCCATCGTCTACTGGTCGGTCTACTCGGGCTTCAACGCCCTCGGTCTCGAGTCCGCGCTCGAGCCGGTCCTCGCGGTTTGGGCGCCCAACGTGCTGTTCGGACTGCTCGGTGCCTACCTGTTGCTCTACGTCCGAACTTGAACCGTTCAGTTGAGCCACGGAGGCGAATCGACGATCTTCTGTAACCGCTGCTGGCTCGGATCGATCTGCAGCGATCGTCGCCAAGCCACCAGCGCCTCCTCGGTGCGGCCCGACCGCGCGTAGGCCTCGCCGAGCACGTTGAGCCAGACGGGTTGCGGCGGGTACTTCCCCTCCACGCCCTGCATGACCCGGATCGCCGCGTCGTTGTCGCCCGACTCCAGCTCGAACATGCCCCACTGGACCCAGGCGCGGACTCCGCTCCGCGGGTCCTCCGTCGCGCGCCTGAGCTGCTCTCTCGCGCCGGCGACGTCCCCGCGGGCGCGCAGGACGATCGAGAGGTTGATCCGCGCGTCGCCGTAGTTGTCGTCCAGCGAGAGCGCTTGATTCAGGAGCTGTTCCGCCTCGTCGTAGCGACCCTCGTTGAGCAGCAGGCTCGCCAGGTTGTTCGGCGGTGACTCGTAGCTCGGGTCGGCCGCCGCGCTCTGCGTCCACAGCTCGCGCGCCTCGTCGACGTTGCCCTGCGCGTAGTACAGGCTCGCCAGGTTGTTGAGCACGATCGCGTTGGACGGCGACTTCGCGAGCGCGCGGCCGTAGAGGTCGATCGCCCGATCCATCTCGCCGCGATCCTGGTAGACCAGCGCCAGGTTGTTGTAGGCGCCCATGAAATAGGGGTCGGCCTCGATCGCCCGTTGATACCATTCCTCGGCCCGCTCGATCTGGGTGCGCCGCTTGAACAGGTTGCCCAGGTTGTTGCGCGGCAGCGCGGCGTCGGGGTCGAGCTCGGCAGCGCGACGGAATTCGGCCTCGGCAGCATCGAGATCGCCCTTCGATTCGAGCACGCGGCCGAGCGTGTTGCGGATCTCGGCGGCATCGGGCTCGGCCGCCAGTACACGGGCGAGCACGCGCTCTGCCCCGTCCGTATCGCCGCGGTCGAGGGCGATTTGGGCCAGCTGATGACCCGCCATGCGCAGCGTCATGGGGTAGCCGATCGCCCGCTCGAACAACGCCTCGGCTTCGTCCGCCTGCTTCATCAGTCTCAGAGCGAGCCCGAGGTTGACGAGCAGCATCGGCGCGTCGGGACTGGCAACCAATCCGGCCCGGAACTCGGCCGCGGCGTCCTCGTAGCGCCCCTCGGCGAGCAGCGCGACGCCGGCGTTGTTGCGAGCGGTCACCGACTCCCCGGCCTCCCCTGCCGTGGCCGAGATGTAGCCGAGGCTCTGAAGCTTGGCCAGCAGGTCCTCGGCGGCGGGATCCAGCAGGTTCGCGGACGACGGATCCCGCCGGACGGGGTCCTCGTTGCTGTAGCGCACCGGGTGCCGGTCGAGGAACCCCTCGTCGAGCACCCGCCCGAGCACCCGGCCCGGCCACGAGCGCGGGACCGGTTGACCGAACAGCGCCAGGATCGTCGGCGCGATGTCGTAGATGCTCGCCTCGTCCAGACGCGTCCCGGCCTTCACGTGCGCGCCCGACAGGACGAGCATGCCGAAGCGCCGGTGCCAGTCGGCGGCGGCGCCGTGGCCGATCCGCGAGTCCGTCGTTCGCGGGCGCGTGGCGTCGGTGGCGAAGCCGTGATCGGAGACGATCATCACCGTCCAGCCCTCGTCGCGACCGCGCAGGAGCTCGCCGAGGTACCGGTCGGCGGTCTCGTAGTAGCGATCCACGACGGCATGGAAGCTCTCGATGCGGCGGGGATCGACGCCCGGCAGGTCCGGCTTGCGATAGGGCATGAACAGGTGTGCCGCCGTGTCGGTGCCCTCGAAGTAGACCACCTCGAGTTGCGGCTCGTAGCGCTCGGCCAGCTCCGTCGAGATGCGGAGGTAGGTCTCCCCCGAGGCCAGCAACGTCTTGAACTGGTCGAGCATGTCCTGCTCGTCACCGTCGAAGCCGTCCGGTTCCATCCGCGGACCCGTGAGGTACGGCCGGACGCTGTCCCACTCGACGGCGCTCGGGCTCACGAGCCAGGGGCGGATGTCCTCGTACAGATCGGGCGGCCAGGTCTTGCCCTCGGCCCGCTCCGGATCGGCCTCGAAGCCGAACAGCTGGTAGGCGATGCGATCGGAAACGAGATAGCCGCGCACGGGATCGGCGGGCCAGGAGGCCCACCAGCCGACGACGCCTGTCCGGACGCCGGAACGCGAGAGCATCTCCCACACGGTCGGCACCTGGCGTTGCGCCGAGGTCACCGGTTGGGTCTGGCCGGTGGCGGGATCGGCCACGACGAAATCGAGGATGCCGTGACGGCTCGGCTCCACACCGGTGGCCACGCTGGTCCAGATCACGGGCGAGAGCATCGGGCTGATCGACAGCAGCTTGGCCCGCACCCCGTTGTCGATCAGCCGCTCCAGGTTCGGCAGCCTCCCCTGCTCGATCAGCGCATCGATGATCTCCCAGTCGCCGCCGTCCCAGCCGACGACCAGGAGCTTGGATTCGGTCGCCGGGCTCGACCCTGCCTCGCCACTGCGGACCGTGAGGAAGTCGAAACCGTCCAGCTCGAGGCGCCGCTGATCGACCCCGTGCCGGATTAGCGCCTCGGAGAGTCGACGCTCGATGTCCCGCGCGAGCTCGATCGTGAAGCGTCCACGCTCGATGCCGGTCGGGAGATCGACGAGCGCCTCCCGCACCGCGGTGATCACCACCCCGCGCATCCCGCGCCCCGCGGCGGCCGCGTGGACCTCGCGCCAATCCTCGATCCGAGGCCGCACGGTGATCCAGCCGCGCAGGCCGTAGCGACTACCGTCTGCCGAGCGCAGCTGGGCCTGCTCGGCCTGTGGCAGCGCGACCTCGACCCCGTCGCGCGGGTACAGCTGCAGCCTCGTCAAGAGCGGCGGGGCGAGCGTCCAGCCCGACTCGACCAGGAACTCGCCTGGAACGAGCGGGCCGTCGAGGACGGCGAAGGAACGCTCCTCGATGCGCCGCACGCTCGCCACCAGGAGCACGAGCAGGCCGAGCGCAACGACAACGAAGACCCGCAAGCGCGTCGGACGACGGCGCGTCCCATCGTCGCGCTTGTCGTCAGACATCCGTCAGATCAACCGCTGAGCTTGGCCGCCGCGTCGGTGGACTCCCAGGTGAACTCCGGCTCCGTCCGGCCGAAGTGGCCGAACGCCGCGGTCGGCCGGTAGATCGGACGTCGCAGATCGAGGTACTCGATGATCCCCTTCGGCGTCAGCGGGAAATGCTCGCGCACCTTGGCGGACAGTTCCGACTCTTGCAGCTTGCCCGTGCCGAAGGTGTTGACCATCACCGAAACCGGATCCGCGACGCCGATGGCGTAGGCCAGTTGCACCTCCGCGCGATCGGCGAGCCCGGCGGCGACGATGTTCTTGGCGATGTGCCGTGCCATGTAGGACGCGGACCGGTCGACCTTGGTCGGGTCCTTGCCCGAGAAGGCACCGCCGCCGTGATAGCCGGCACCCCCATAGGTGTCGACGATGATCTTGCGGCCCGTCAGACCGGCGTCCCCTTTCGGTCCGCCGATGATGAACTGCCCCGTCGGGTTCACGTAGATCTTCGTGTCGCTGTCGATCAGACCTTCTTCGACGACGTTCCGCACCACGGCGGACTCGAGCGCGTCGTGGATCTGCTTCTGGTTGACGTCGGGGCTGTGTTGGGTCGACAGGACGATCGCGTCGACCCGGACCGGCTTCTTGCCCACGTACTCGACGGTGACCTGAGATTTCCCGTCGGGACGCAGGAAGGTCAACTCGCCGCTGCGCCGGCACTCGGACATGCGCCGGACGAGACGATGGGCCAGCGTGATCGGCAGCGGCATCAGCTCGTCGGTCTCGCGGCAGGCGTAGCCGAACATCAGGCCCTGGTCGCCGGCACCGCCGGTGTCGACCCCCATCGCGATGTCGCCCGACTGCTCGTCGATCGTCGAGACAACGGCGCAGGTGTCATAGGAGAAGCCGAGCGTGGGGTCGTCGTAACCGATTTCTTTGATCGTCCTCCGGGCCACGCTGGGCAGGTCGACGTACTCCGCCGTCGTGATCTCGCCGGCGATCATGCAGAGCCCGGTGGTGACCAGCGTCTCGCAGGCCACGCGGCCGGTCGGGTCGTCCGCGAGGATCGCGTCGAGGACCGCGTCGGAGATCTGGTCCGCGACCTTGTCCGGGTGGCCCTCGGTGACCGACTCGGAGGTAAACAGGTAACGCTCGTTCGCACCCATCGGTGAGCTTCTCCTTGATTCTGCGCGGGAACGCCCCACGGGAAGGGCCATCCTAGCATCTGGTACGGACCCCGGCCCGTGTGCGCCAGGCCCTAGGACACGCGGCCTTCGCGCCACCCGGGAGCCCGGTTTTCGACTGCCGTTTTGGCGCGAAAACGGATCCGGTTGGGGCCGATCAGCCGCTCCATCTTCTGCGTGAACTCGCGCGTGGGCCGGACCCGCAGGGCGGACTCCGCGAGCGCGATCATGCGGTAGTTGCCGGGCCGGGCGACCTCGAGATAGACCTGCACGTCGCCGCGGTGGGAGTCGCAGGCCTTGACCATCCCGGCGATCAACTCCTCGTCGAGCATCGCGGCGTCGACGCGCACCTGGATCGCGTCGACCTTGCGCTCGGACAACCGATCCAGCGGGCAGACGTCCTCGGCGATCAATCGCAGGCGGTCTTCTTCCGATTCGAAACGACCGAAGACCATCGCGGCCGCGTCCGGTTGCAGTTCCTTCTCGCACTTCTGATAGCTCTTGGGGAACACCAGGACGTCGATCTGCCCTTCCATGTCCTCGAGCTGGAACGACGCCCACCAGTCGCCCTTCTTGGATTTGCGTCGCCGCAGTTCGGAGATGACCCCGCCGACGGCCACCTCCGTACCCGAGGCGGTCTCGCGCAGGGCCACGGTCGTGTGGCTCGCGAAGTCACCGAGCAGCTCCTTGTGGCTTTCCAAGGGATGCCCGCTGACGTAGAAGCCGAGCGTGCTCTTCTCATACGTCAACCGCGTGCGCTCGTCCCACTCCTCGACCTCCGGGATGTTGTTCCCGAAGTCATTCTGGGCGTCGTCTCCGGACGCGCCGCCGAACAGACTGGACTGCCCTGCCTCGCGGTCGGCCCGGTGACGCTGTCCGAATTCCATCGACCGGTCGACGATCGCGGCGAGTTGGCTGCGCCTGAACCCCATCGAGTCGAGCGCGCCGGCCTGGATCAGCGCCTCGAGCACGCGCTTGTTCACCGCGCGCTGGTCGACGGCGGCGCACAGCTCGGGCAGCGAAGCGAAACCACCCGGCTTGGGCCGTGCTTCGAGGATCGCGCGGATGGCCCCTTCCCCCACCCCCTTGATGGCCGACAGCCCGAAACGGACCATCTGACCTTCCACGGTGAAATCGAGCCCGGACTTGTTCACGTCGGGCGGCGAGACCTGGATGTCCATCTCGCGACACTCGTTGATGTACTTCACCAGCTTGTCGGTGTTGCCCTTTTCCGTCGTCAGCAGCGCGGCCATGAAGTGCACCGGGTAGTGCGCCTTGAGCCAGGCGGTCTGGTAGGCCACCAGCGCGTAGGCCGCCGAGTGGGACTTGTTGAAGCCGTAGCCGGCGAAGTAGGCCATCAGCTCGAAGACGTCCTTGGCTTCCTTGTCCTTGATCCCGCGTCCGACGGCGCGCTGGACGAACTTGGTCTCCTCGGCTTCCATGACCTCGATCTTCTTCTTGCCCATCGCGCGGCGCAGGATGTCGGCCTCGCCCAGCGAGTAGCCGGCCATCGCCGAGGCGATCTGCATCACCTGCTCCTGGTAGACGATGACGCCGTAGGTCTCCCGCAGGATCTCCTCGAGCAGCGGGTGCGGGTAGCGCACCTTGACCTTGCCGTGCCGCCGCTTGATGAAGTCGTCGATCAGGCCGCCGCCGATCGGGCCGGGCCGGTACAGGGCGTTGAGCGCGATGAGGTCCTCGAAGCGCTCGGGCTTGAGCCGCCGCAGGATGTCCTTCATGCCCTCGGACTCGAACTGGAAGATGCCCGACGTCCGGGCGCGGCCGAACAGCTCGTAGACGGTCTTGTCATCGATCGAGAGCTGCTCGAGGTCCGGGCGCGTTCCGGTCTGCCCCTCGATCGAGTCCAGCGCAATCGTCGATCAGCGTCAGCGTCTTGAGCCCGAGGAAGTCCATCTTGAGCAGGCCGATCTCCTCGATCTCGTCCTTGGCCCACTGCGTCGTGATCTCGTCGCCGTCCTTGGTGCCGCGGTACAGCGGCGCGTACTCGACGATCGGCTTCGGCGCGATCACGACCCCCGCGGCGTGGGTCGACGCGTGGCGCGTCAGGCCCTCGAGCCGCTGCGCAATGTCCAGCAGCTCCTTGACCTGGTTGTCCCGCTTGTAGGCCTCGGCCAGCGGCGGCACTTCCGCCAGCGCCTTCTTGATCGTGATCTCCTGCCCCGGCTGGGCCGGCACGAGCTTGGCGATCCGGTCGACCTCGGCGTAGGGGATCTCGAGCCCGCGGCCGACGTCGCGGATCACCGCGCGCGCCGCCATCGTGCCGAAGGTGATGATCTGGGCGACGTTGGGGCGGCCGTACTTGTGGCGCACGTAGTCGATCACCCGCTCGCGCTTGCGGAAGCAGAAGTCGATGTCGATGTCCGGCATGCTGACGCGCTCGGGGTTGAGGAAGCGCTCGAACAGCAGGTCGTACTGCAGCGGGTCGATGTCGGTGATGCGCAGGCAGTAGGCGACGAGCGAGCCGGCGGCCGAGCCGCGCCCGGGCCCGACGGGGATCCCGTTCTCCCGCGCGTAGCGGACGAAGTCCCAGACGATCATGAAGTACCCGGGAAAGCCCATCTGCCGGATGATGTTGATCTCCTGGAGCAACCGTTCGCGATAGACGTCTTCGGTGGGTAGCTCGCGGCCGGCATCGCGCTCGCGGCGCAGCTCCTGAAGCCGCGCTTCCAGACCGTCGCGGGTGACCTTCTCGAAGTAACCGTCGAGGTCGTACCCCTCGGGCACCGGGAAGTCGGGCAGGTGCAGGTTGTTCTCGCCGAAGCTGAAGTCGCAGCGTTCGGCGACGGCGAGGGAGTTGGCGATCGCCTCGGGCGCCCAGTGGAACAGCTCGGCCATCTCGGCGCGGGTCTTGAGGTAGTGCTGCCCGGTGTAGGTCATGCGGTCGCGGGTGTGGACCGTCTTGCCGGTCTGGATGCAGACCAGCACGTCGTGGGCCTCGTGGTCGTCGGGCAGCAGGTAGTGGCAGTCGTTGCTGGCGACGAGCCCGATCCCGAGCTCCCGGGCCAGCTTGGGTAACGCCGTGTTGACCTTTTCCTGCTCGACGAGACCGTGGTCCTGGGCCTCCAGCCAGAAACGGTCCGGCCCGAAAAGATCGCGGAACTCCGCGGCGACCCGTCGAGCCTCGTCGAAGGCATCGTGGCGCAGGTAGGTGGCCACCTCCCCCGCCAGGCAGGCCGACAGGCAGACCAGGCCCTCGCTGTGCCGCGCCAGCAGCTCCTTGTCGATCCGCGGCCGGTAGTAGAAGCCCTCGAGGAACCCGGTCGAGGCGAGCTGGATCAGGTTCTTGTAGCCGGTGTAGTTCTCGGCGAGCAGGATCAGGTGGTAGTAGTTCTTCTTGCCCAGCCCGGGCACGTTCACCGGTTCGCGCAGCCGGTGGTCCCCCGGCGCCATGTAGGCCTCGATCCCGATGATCGGTTTGACGCCGTGTTTGGCCGCCTTCTTGCGGAACTGCTGGACCCCGAAGAGGTTGCCGTGATCGGTGATGGCGATCGCCGGCTGCCCGTCGTCCGCGGCCCGGGCGCACATCTCGTCGATGCGCTGCGCGCCGTCGAGCAGCGAGTAGGTCGTGTGGTTGTGCAGGTGAACGAAGCCGGGAGCCGTGTCCGCCATCCGATGCCTTCCCCGCGGGGGATTGT
>WVWW01000253.1:0-892 GCA_011773795.1 Acidobacteriota bacterium | reverse complement strand
TTCGAGCTCTTTCCACGCAGCCTCGTAATCGAGCCCGACGAGCCGCTTGTGCTTCTCGAGCAATTCCTGCTGGCTGAGCTCGCCGAGAAGGCTACGTGTCCCCGCATCGATGCTGTGCTGGAACGACTCGTGCAGTCCAATGAGGAATTCGGCGTACGCCTTCAACTCCTCGCGCAACGAATCCGCCGCGCCGACGTCCCCCCTCAGGCACGCGGCAATCGACTTCTTGGCCTTGTCCTGCATGCCTTTGATCATCACCGAGTCGGCCTGTGCCTCCGCACCGACACCGAGGGAAGCGAGAATCCAAGTGCGACTCTCGCCATAGCTCGTCGTGAACCGGATCAGACCGGCGACGAGGGCGTAGAGCGCTTCGTCCGCGGGCGAAAGACCCAGGGCCGAAACATCGGCGGGTTTACCCTCGAGATCCTGCACGAGCGCCGCACGGACCGCATCCAGATCGGGGGCGGGGCCGGCCACGACGGCTCGTTCGGGCGCCGGGCCCTGAGAGCGGCGAAGCTCGGCAATGGTCGCTTCTTGCTCTCGCACCTGTCTTTCGAGTTGCTCGACGCGTTGGTCCCGGTCCCTGGCGGTTCGGATCAAGCGTGCCCGGACCTCCTCGATCACCTTGTCGGCGTCGGCCGCCGACACGCGACCCAGCTCTTCCTCCAGCGCCTGCTCGAAGGCGGCCCGTCGCTCGGTTTCNNCGTCGCTCGGTTTCGGGGGCGTCCGCGTGCAGGCGTCTCACCTCCTCGAGCTTGCGGACAAGTCGCTCCGCCCTTTCGTTCAGTGCAGCTTCTTGGGTCATGAAATCCTCACCGCGGCACGGGAATCGGGTCCATCGAGTCGATGTCCTGAGGCACCCGAACCACGCGCCCCGTGTACCGATCGTTCA
>WVWW01000031.1:22783-23081 GCA_011773795.1 Acidobacteriota bacterium | reverse complement strand
CAGCGCTCCTCTCCGGAGCCGGCGTCGAGCGCAACGACCCAGTTGGCCTCGCCGTCCCCGTACATCGTGACCAGGCGGTCGCCGGCGACGAGCACGGAGGAATAGCCATCGCCAAGCTCCCGCTTCCAGGCCTGGGCCAGGCCGAAGCCCTGCTCGGGGAAGATCCCGCTCGCGTTCGACCTGCCCTCCTGGTCCGGCCCGCGGTATTGCGGCCAGCCCTCGGCCAGGGTCGGGGGGAGCGCGACGATCACAGCTAGAAAGATGAAGTAAGCGAAACGAGGTGGGTGCTTCATGATTT
>WVWW01000031.1:285-22692 GCA_011773795.1 Acidobacteriota bacterium | reverse complement strand
TCGGATAGAGCAACGGCCTTCTAAGCCGTGGGTCCCAGGTTCGAATCCTGGCAGGCGTACCAGATTCGAGCGGAGCTCGAATCTGGGTACACCTGCCGGATGTCGGTCATGTGGACTCGCTTTGCTCGTCCACGTAGCTCGGATCCTGGCAGGCTTGGGGGGGCTCCTTGAACGCGCCGATTCCTGGGCATCTGCTCGTGGGAAGTTTCGAGCAGCGCTGGGCACACGTGTCCCGCTGGCGCCGCGACCCCTACCGCGTGATGTTTCCGCTTGGCCTGCTGCTCGCCTGGACGGGCGTTCTGCACTGGGTGCTGCACGCACTGGGAGTGCTGCCCGACTACCGCTCGGTGTTCCACGCGATCGCCCAGGTGCAGGGCTTCATGACCTGTCTCGCCTTGGGTTTCCTGATGACGGCGATCCCGCGACGCACGGCGACGGCACCGCCGAGCCGCGTGGAGCTGGGGGCCGCGCTCACGCTGCCGCCGCTGACGACCGTCGCCGGCTGGTCGGGCCGCCTGGCCCTTTCGCAGGTGTTCTGGATCACGCTGGTCGTGGTGTTCATCGCCTTCGTCGCGCGGCGCTTCCTGAGCTCGACGGCGGGGCGTCGTCCTCCGAACAGCTTCGTGTGGATTCCGGTCGCGCTGCTGATGGGACTGGCCGGCGCGTTGCTCACCGGTAGCCCGGGGTTCGTCGGCGACGAGTACTTCTGGTTGCACCAGTTGGGGCGTTTGCTCCTGCTGCAGGGCATGATGCTGGGCTTGATCGCCGGCGTCGGCGGCATGGCGCTCCCGTTGATCACCCGCGGCGACTCGCCACCGGACGGCCTTGCGACGGGCCGGGATCGAGCGATCCGCGCCTTGCACCTGCTCGCCGCCGCATTGCTGGTGGTGAGCTTCTGGATCGAGATCCGCACCTCGGCCCAGGCCGGTTTACTCCTTCGAGCCATCGTGATGTTCGTGTTGCTGGTCTTCGGCGCGAGGATCTGGCGGCTGCCGTCCAAACCGGGAACGCACCGCAAGCTGGTCTGGCTCGGCTCCTGGATGGTGCCTGCCGGCTATGCCCTGGCCGTCGCCTTCCCCGAGCACAAGATCGTGGGTATGCACGTCGTGTTCATCGGCGGATTCGCGATGCTCGGCCTATCCGTCGCTCTGCACGTGACGCTCGCCCACGGCGACCGGCCGGGGGAGGTGAACCGCCGCCGAGGGTTGGTTGCCGTCTTCGGCGGGCTGGTTCTGTCGGCGGTCGTCCTTCGTGCTCTGGTGGACTTCGACTCGGCGCGGTTCTTCGTGTGGCTGGGCCTGTCGGCCGGGACGTTCCTCGCGGCGACCCTCCTCTGGTTCCTGCTGGCGCTGCACTCGCGCCGCTGACGCCCGGCCTGTAAGTGAAATTCCGTACTGGACCCCCCGGGGACCCGAATGCAACCTTGCCTGAGACGTGGTACCGCGCACCGCGAATCTCTTTGCCGTGAACTGATACCGATCCGGTGGGCAAGCGGTTCCGCTTTGTAGCGAACGCTTGCCGGGAATGCCGATGAGGGTTGGCAAGATCCCGGGACAGGTCGTTCGGCTGGCAATCGTGCTCATCGCCAGCCTCGTCGTCCTCCTGCTGGTGCGGGCCCGTTTCGTCCCCGAGTCGTTCGGCGAGACGGGCCATTACAGGGCGGACGTCGTGCCGGCGATCGCCGCTCAGCCCATTCGCTACGCGGGCATGCAGGCCTGCGCCGAGTGTCACGACGACGTCGCCGAGGTCAAGGCGTCTTCCTACCACCGCGGGCTGACGTGCGAAGGCTGCCACGGCGCCGCCGCCGATCACGTCGAGGATCCCGTCGAGGCCACACCCGCCGTCCCGAGCGGGCGCGAGTCCTGCCTTCGCTGTCATGAGTACCTGGGTGCCAGGCCCACCGGCTTCCCGCAGATCATCGAGACGATCCACAACCCGATGGAACCCTGCGCGGGTTGTCACGATCCGCACGAGCCCACGCCGCCCGCGGTCCCGGGCGAGTGCTCCGCCTGCCATCGCGCCATCGCCAGTACCAAGTCGGTCTCCCATCACTGGTCGCTGGATTGCGAGACCTGCCACCTGACCCCGCAGAAGCACCGCGAGAACCCGCGCGCCCACCTGCCCGAGAAACCCGTTGCGCGAGAGTTCTGCGGTCGGTGTCACGATCGCGCGGCAGAGAGCGCAGCCACCGTCCCGCGCGTCGACATGGCGGATCACGGCGGTCGGTACCCCTGCTGGCAATGCCACTACCCCCACGACCCGGAGGGACACTCGTGATGCCGGACGACCGCGCCGCCTGCGATCGCAGGAAGTTCCTCCACGACCTGGCCAAGCTCCCCTGTGCCACGCTGCTCCTCGGTGTGGTCGGCCCGCTCGAGACCCTCGCCACCGAGACCGAGGAGGGCGAGGAGTACTACGCGATGGGCATCCAGGTCGACCGCTGCATCGGCTGCGGCCTGTGCGTGCAGGCCTGCAAGACCGAGAACGACGTGCCGCAGGAGCCCTACTTCTTCCGCACCTGGGTCGAGCACTACGAGATCCACGACGACGGCTCGGCGACCGTGGAGAGCCCGGAGGGCGGCATCCACGGTTTCCCCCCCGGGGACGACGATCGCGACGTCCTGCGCAGCTTCTTCGTGCCCAAGCTGTGCAACCAGTGCGACAACCCGCCCTGCGTGCAGGTCTGCCCGGTCGGCGCGACGTTCAAGACCGAGGACGGCGTGGTCCTGGTCGACCAGGACTACTGCATCGGCTGCCGCTACTGCATCCAGGCCTGTCCCTACGGCGCGCGCTACCTCGACCCGCGCACCAAGACCGCCGACAAGTGCACGTTCTGCTACCACCGGATCACGAAGGGACTGCTGCCGGCCTGCGTCGAGGTCTGCCCGACGCAGGCCCGGGTCTTCGGCGAGCTGGGGACGCGCAGCAGCCCGCTGCACCGCATGAAACGTCAGGACAGCCTGCACGTGCTCAAGCCCTCGTTGAACACGGAGCCCAAGGTTCTTTACGCCAACCTGGACGGAGAGGTGCGCTGAGGTGAACCCGCTGTACGAACACCTGGAATCCGCCCTACAGCGTGTCTCCGGCTTCATCTACCCCAACGAGGTGGAGCTGCACTGGGGCCTGCTGGTCGTCATCTACCCGTACATCACCGGCCTGGTCGCCGGCGCCTTCATCCTGGCCTCGCTGGAGAAGGTCTTCCGCGTCAAGGAGGTCGAGCCGACCTACCGGCTGGCGATGCTGACCGCGCTGGCCTTCCTGATCGTCGCGCCGCTGCCGCTGCTGGCCCACCTGGGCCACCCGGAGCGCTCGTTCGAGATCTTCCTCACGCCGCACTTCAAGTCGGCGATGGCGATGTTCGGCTTCGTCTACGCCTGGTACCTGATGGTGGTGCTGCTGCTGGAGATCTGGTTCGAGTACCGGGCCGACCTGATCGCCTGGCGCAAGCAGTCGCGCGGCCTCAAGAAGTTGTTGTACTGGATCCTCTCGCTGGGGTCGAAGAACACGTCGCCGGAGGCGATCGCGTTCGACCGCAAGGCCGTTTACGCGATCACGCTGATCGGCATCCCGTCGGCCTTCCTGCTGCACGGCTACGTGGGCTTCATCTTCGGCTCGATCAAGGCCAACCCGTGGTGGAGCAGCGTGCTGATGCCGATCGTGTTTCTCTTCTCGGCGATCGTTTCCGGCATCGCCCTGGTGCTGCTGCTGTACTACATCACCTCGATGGTGCGCCGGAAGACACCGGACATGCCGTGTCTCAACAAGCTGGCGACGTTCCTGCTGATCGCGCTGATCGTCGACCTCTCGCTGGAGACGCTGGACTTCATCCACCGGCTCTACGAGTCCGAGGAGTCGATCGAGATCCTGCGCCGGCTGATCTTCAGCAAGCTGTTCCTCAGCCTGACGATCGTTCAGCTCCTCCTGGGCACGATCGGGCCGATCCTGATGCTGGCGTTCGCGCGCTTCTCGCGGCTGCCGGACGAGATGAAGCGGCTGGTCTACTTCGTCGCCGCCGCGCTGGTGCAGGTCGGGATCTTCAGCACGCGCTGGAACGTGGTGATCGGCGGGCAGCTGTTCTCCAAGAGCCTGCGCGGCTTGACGTATTACAAGCTGGAGCTGGGCGGTGTCGAGGGACTGCTGTTCGGGGTCGCCCTGCTCGTGCTGCCGTTCGTGATCCTCTACGTGCTGGTCAAGGTGCTGCCTCCCTGGGAGGACACCCGTCCGAGCGAGTCGACCTGACCGCGCGGGGGGAGCCGACGGGCAGCGTCTCCAGCGTCAGGGATTCCCACGACACACGTTTCGGTTTGGCCCGATTCAAAAAAGATGCTGTTCACGGGTACTTTTCTTCGTATTAAAGACGAAAAAGGGGACACCATGCGTAGGTGGGTGCAATCCGTGCGTCGTTTTCTGCCTCTTTATCTAATCGTCGTCGTTCCGACGATCTCGGCCGACGTGGCCCAGATCGGAACGTCGAAGGACAACACGCTCTACGAGCCGATCAGCCAGGTGTCCTTCCAGGACACCAGCAACGCGCTCGGGCCCAACATGTTCGCCGGCAAGGTCAAGGACGCGCAGAACAGCAGCGGCGAGGTCGCGGTGCGGCGTGCCGTGCTGGCCTTCGACATCGCCGGTGCGGTTCCGCCGGGAGCCACGATCAACAGCGTGCAGCTCACGCTGGTCGCGAACAAGGTGTCCCAGAACAACAGCTTCGGCTTCACGCTGCACCGCCTGACGGCCGACTGGGGCGAGGGCACCTCCAACACCGGCAATTCCCAGCAGGGCAGGGGAGAGGCGCCGACCAGCGGCGACGCCACCTGGAACCACACCTTCTACCCGAGCTCGTTCTGGACCACTCCCGGTGGGGACTATTCAGGGACGAACAGCGCTTCGACGCTCGTCGGCATGACCGGGACCTACACCTGGGGCTCGACGTCGGGCATGGTCGCCGACGTGCAGTTCTGGCTCGACAACCCGTCGCAGAACTACGGCTGGATCCTGATCGGTGACGAGAGCCAGATACAAACGGCAAAACGCTTCGCGACGAAGGAAAACAACGACAACAGCGGTCAGGACAAGCCCCTCCTCGTCATCGATTACACGCCGACGGCGGGACCTACCGGGGCGTGTTGCGCTCCGGACGACAGCTGCACGGTCGTTGCCTCGGGTACATGCAATACACCGGACACCTACCAGGGTGACGGTACGACCTGCTCGTCGCACCCGTGCGTGATCCCGGCGGGCGCCTGCTGTGCCGCGGACGGGACCTGTGTCGAGGACGAACAGGCGCTCTGCGTGGCCGGCGGCGGCGTGTACCAGGGCGACGGCTCGACCTGCGCGGCGACCTACTGCCCCGTGCAGCTCACCCCGTTCGTCGATCCGTTGCCGATCCCGGCGATCGCGACGCCGACCACCGGGGCGCCGGACGCGGCGGCGACCTACGACATCAGCATGGTCGAGTTCACCCAGCAGATGCACAGCGAGCTGCCCGGACCGACCACCGTCTGGGGCTACAAGGACCCGTTCGCCGCCACCGCGCACACGCCGGGACCGATCATCGTGGCGCGCTCCGGCGAGCCGGTGAGCGTCAACTGGATCAACGACCTGCGCGAGAACGGCGGCACCGGACCGCTGCGCACGAACCACTACCTCGGCGTGGACGTGCAGGACGACGGGATGGGCAACGTCTGCATCCACGGCGCCGAGGACAACGCCAAGGCGGTCGTGCACCTGCACGGCGGCCACGTGCCTTCCGCGGTGGACGGCTACCCGGAATCGACGTTCACACCCGGCAATCAGGCGGCCTACTGCGTCACCGACGAGTTCATCGTCTGCACCGACGACCTCGACTGCCCGGCGCCGAGCACGTGCGACGGCGACGGCGCCGCCTGCAACTCCGACGCCGATTGTGTCGGCCACGGCGGCAACGAGGATTGTCTGCNNCGACTGCGTCGGCCACGGGGGCAACCAGGATTGCGAGCTGTGCACGGTCGGCTACGAGTATCCCAACAACCAGCAGGCGGGCTACCTCTGGTTCCACGACCACGCGCTGGGCATCACCCGGCTCAACGTGATGATGGGCCTGGCCGGCGCGTACCTGGTGCGCGACGACATCGAAGACGCGTTGAACATCCCCGGTGGCGAATACGAGGTTCCGCTGGTGATCCAGGACCGCAAGTTCAACCCGGACGCGACGCTGAGCTACCCCGCCGAGTGGCAGGACATGTGGTTCGGCGACAAGATCATCGTCAACGGCACGGTCTGGCCCTACCTCGACGTCAAGCAGGGCAAGTACCGCTTCAAGCTGCTCAACGGGTCGACGTCCCGCGTCTACACGTTGTCGCTGAATCCTCCCAGCGGGTTGCTGAGCTTTACCGTCATCGGGACGGAGGGGGGCCTGCTCGAGACCCCGGTTCCCGGCGTCGGTGAGCTGACGATCGGACCGGGCGAGCGCTACGAGGTGGTGGTCGACTTCGCCGGCTACAGCCCCGGCGACGAGATCTTCCTCGAGAACAGCGCGCCGGCGCCGTTCCCCGGCGGCAGCGTCGACGTCACGGATGTCATGAAGTTCGTGGTGGGGAGCCAGGTCGGGCACACCGACGCGATCCCGGCGGCCCTGCGTCCGATCGAGCGGATCCCCGAGGGTGAGGCGATCATGAGTCGCGACTTCAACCTCAAGCGCTCGGGGACGGACGCCTGCGGCCGCTCGATCTGGGAGATCAACGAGCTGCACTGGGACGACATCACGGAGTACCCCGAGCTCGGCACGACCGAGATCTGGCGGTTCATCAACGACTCCAACGTCTCGCACCCGATGCACATGCACCTGGTGTTCTTCCAGATCCTCGATCGCGACGGCTTCACGACGGACGGGAGCGGCAACATCATCCCCGACGGCAACCCGCAGCCGCCGCTGGCCGAGGAGAACGGCTGGAAGGACACGGCGATGGTCGGGCCCAACGAGATCCTGCGCGTCATCGCGCGCTTCGAGAACTACAAGGGGAAGTACGCGTATCACTGTCACATCCTCGAGCACGAGGACCACGAGATGATGCGGCAGTTCCAGACGATCGACTGCGGTGACGGGGTG
The DNA here is from genome assembly GCA_011773795.1 of Acidobacteriota bacterium. Taxonomy (GTDB): domain Bacteria; phylum Acidobacteriota; class Polarisedimenticolia; order Polarisedimenticolales; family Polarisedimenticolaceae; genus WVWW01. Next base: position 15,605 of record WVWW01000031.1, on the reverse strand, counting down.
CTCGACGTCACGGAGACGTGCGACGACCGCAACGAGGTGGGCAACGACGGTTGCTCGAGCGGCTGCTCCGTGGAGGAGTACGTGGAGCTGACGGGCACGGCCTCGGGCGGCGGTCCGCCTCGGGTCGACGTGACCGTCTCGGGCGTGCTGATTCGCATCACGACCTCCGCCGGTCAGACGGCGGCCGAGGTCGCGCAAGCCATCGCGGATGCGATCAATGCCGATACGACCCTCCAGGCATTGGGGGTGACGGCCGCCGCCGTGGGGAGCCGCGTCGTCACGAACGGTGACATCACGTCCGTTGACGTTCGCGACAGCGGTCTCGCCGACGTGCTCCGACTCGGCGTCGAGAAGACTCGACTATGGTGGGGCAACGTCGGGGCCGCGAGCGGCGGCTACGACGTGGTGCGGGGCGACGTCGGGCAGCTCCGATCGACGCTCGGCGACTTCTCGGATCCGCTCGTGACGCTCGATTGCCTCGCCGACGACGGGACCGAGACCTACGTGGACCACGCGTCCGACGTCCCGGCGCCCGGCACCGGGTACTGGTACCTGCTGCGCGTTCAGCCGGGTGGCAGTTACGAGTCGGGCGGCGCGGCGCAGGTCGGGACACGCGACACCGAGATCGGCGCGTCCGGGAACGGCTGTCCCTAGGGTCTGCCGGGCAGCCGGTAGGTGATCTCGAGCCGCGGGCGCAGCGCCGCGTCGGGATGCTCGCGACTGGCGAGCTTCTTGGAGTTTTGCGGGGTCTCTTCGTCGCCGATCAGGACCCAGCCGAAGTTCCTCGCCGGGACGTGGCTCCAGAGGCGAACGTCCTGCACGAGGTGGGCGCTACCGTCCCAGGTGTAGACGCCGCTCGGGCCGACCTCCGCCGCCGCGCTGGGGCGGCCCGCGAACTGGCCTCCCGGGCGGACCCACGAGACGTCTGCGTAGTGCCGGTGGAGCCAGGTCGCGTCGCCGGGAAGCGACGGGGCGCCGCCCCCTCCGCCGGCGAAAGACGGCCCCTCACTCCAGTCGGAGAGCACGCGATGCACCCGGATCGTCCGCGTCGAATCGTTGCCGCCCAGATGGTAGAGCCGCAGGGAAACGGCCTCGACGACGGCGTTTCGCGGCACCGCCGCGGCGACGTCGAAGAAGACCAGACCGCGCCGGATGCCGTTCCGCGACTGCGACGTCCGGCCGGCGAAGAGGGCCGGCCCCGCTCCGTTGGCCCGTGCCCCGTCGGGGTCCTCGATCAAGGTCGCGTCCCGGCCGGCCTCGACGAGGACGGTCTCCGCCGTGGCCGGAACGGCAAAAAGCAAGAAAACGGTCAGGATCGCGAGTTTCTTGTTCATGCGGTGTGAAGATACGGGAGGCGGCTGCATCTATCCATCGTGGTTTTCCCGGTGTACGATCGATTCAGGCAGAAGGAGATTCGACCATGGATTCGGTCCAGATCTACTCGTTGCCCGAGTTCGGGCCGATCATCGGCGTGCTCGATGCGGTGCTCTCCGAGCTGAACGTCGGACTCTTCATCTACTACCTCGAGGACCCCGACGACGAGACGTCGCTGAAGCTCGTCTACGCCAACCGCGAGGCCGCACGGTCGACGGAGCTGAACGTGGAGTCGCGGATCGGGAAGCGCATCCTCGATGCGTTCCCGCCGCTTCGCGATACCGAGGTGCCCCGGATCTTTGCCGACGTCGTCAAGAACCAGGAGTCGCGGCGCATCGAGGTCCCCTACGCGGAAGAGGGGGAGAGCGTGGACTACTCCGTGCGCGCCTTCCCGATGCCGGCCAGCTGCATGGGCGTCCTGTTCGAACGCCAGGGGCAGTCCGAGGAGCACGTCGGGCCGGGCTAGCGCCGCTCGAATCCGGCGTCCACAGGGGGCTTGCCCTCCCCGCTTGACTCGGTTTGCCGCAGTCCTATTCCTTCCCTTAATGAAAGAGGCACCACCGCTGCCCCGGTTGGGGAAGTACGAGCTGCTGGGCGAGCTGGGTCGCGGCGGCATGGGCGTGGTCTACCGCGCCTACGACCGCGTCCTCGAACGCGAGGTCGCGCTCAAGACCATGGTGGCGCCCGACGCCGACCAGACGCAGACCGTGCGCTTCCTGCGCGAGGCACAGACCGCCGGTGGCCTGCACCACCCCAACATCGTCACGATCTACGAGCTGGGGCAGGAGAGCGGCACCTACTTCATCGCCATGGAACTGCTCGAGGGCCAGAACCTCCGAACCGTCCTGTCATCGGGTCAGCTCCCACCGGTTGAACGGCGCCTCGAGATCGTCGCGCGGATGTGTGACGGCCTCGACTACGCGCACCGCGCGGGGATCGTCCACCGCGACGTCAAACCCGCGAACATCTTCCTGATGAGCAGCGGGGTCGTGAAGATCCTCGACTTCGGAATCGCCAAGATCAGCACGTCCGAGCACACCAAGACCGGCCTCGTGCTCGGGACGGTCGACTACATGTCGCCCGAGCAGGTGCGCGCCCGCAAGAACCTCGACGGCCGCTCCGACGTCTTCTCGGCGGGCGTGATCCTCTACGAGCTGCTGTTCCGCCGCCCACCGTTCTCCGCGGACGACCTCGGGGCCGCGTTGCACCGGATCCTGCACGACCAGCCACCGGGCTTCTCCCTGTTCGAGAAGGTCCTGACGCCGCGGCTGGCCCACGTGCTCCGTCGCTCGCTGGACAAACGCTGCGAGGCGCGCTTCGCACGCGCATCCGAGATGGCCGAAGCGCTCGACGCGGCCGCCGTCGAGCTGCAGGGGCGGGCCGGAACCGAGCTGCTCGAGCGCATCGAGGAGGTCATCGCCGCCGGTGTGCTGGAGCGCTCCGAGCCCGCGACCGAGGACGAGCTCACGAGCAACCTGGACGTGCTCGACCGCCCGTCGGGCACGGTCACCATGGTCGGCGACCCGCCGGCGCGACCGAGAAGGAAGGCGCTGTTCATCGCGGCCGCCGTTCTCGGCGCCGCGGCAGCGGTAACGACACCGTTTCTCCTGCGGGGGAGCGAGGAGGAGGCCGCACCCACGGTCGTACGGGAGGAAACACCGGAGGTCGTGGCGCCGGTCGAAGCCGTCGAGGAGTCCGTCACCGAGAACACGACGGACGAGGCGAAAGTCGAACAGCCGGAACCGGTCGAACCGGAGCCGGTCGTGACCGAGAACAAGACCGCAACGCAAGCTCCGCCCGTGGCGCCTCCCCCCGAGGGCCACCTGAGCCTGCACGTCATGCCGTGGGCCACGATCGAGTGGATCGAGAACCTGGATACCGGTGAGCGAACACCGAGCGGCGTCACCACGCCCGCCCGCTTGCAGCTTCCCGCCGGCCGCTATCGGTTGCGCGTCGGCAGCCCGTACGTCGGACAACCGCTCGAGCTGGAAACGACCGTACGCGGCCACGAAACCACGATCGTTCGCCGCACGCTGGCGGGATTCGATCCCGCCACCCTGGCGCGAGAGATCCTCGCCGCCGAAGAGGAGAGATGATGCGACGCCCCACGTACCGCGCGAGCGCGGCCGCGCTCCTTCTGGCGCTGACGATCGCCGTTCCGGCCGTCGAGGCGGCCAGCGACGAGGAGATCTTCCGCGACTTCCCGTTCAACTTCACGAATCCCGGAGCCCGTGCCCTCGGCGTCGGCGGTGCCTTCATCTCGCTGGCGGACGATTCGACCGCGGCCCAGGCCAACCCTGCCGGCCTGGTCATGCTCCGGCGCCCCGAGTTCTTCGCCGAGTTCAACTCGCAGAGCTACGACACCAGCGAGGTTCAGGTCACGGCCACGATCGCCTCGCCTTTCTTCCAGGGCGATCTCACCGCGAGCGCCGCGTCGATGCCGCGAACCGGGGTCAATCCGACGTTCCTTTCCTACGTGCTTCCGTTCAAGAAGGTTTCGCTGGGCTTCTCGCGCTTCGAGACGTTGAACGTCCAGACACGCACGACCAACTCCTTCTCGATCGTCGGGATCGAGGCGATCGTGGCGATCGATCCGACGAGCGGCGACGCGACGATCATCGGCACCCAGCCGGTCGATTTCCTGCTGGCGTCCGAGGCCGATCTCGACGCTCGCGTGACGCAGTACAACTTCGCGGCGGCGTTCGAGCTGGGCAGCAAGTTCTCGCTGGGCCTGACCGGCGTGCTCGGGACGGCCGATCTCGACGGGGGTGCCGACAATCTCTTCCGGGACAGCTCGGGCGGGGGCAACTTCCCGGTGCTGACCCTGGACTACGCGACTCGCATCGACGACACCGATACCGACTTCGTCTACAACGTCGGTCTACTCTGGCGTCCGGCCGGCTGGATGAACATCGGCGCGGTGTATCGCAAGGGCTTGCGCTTCGTCCTCCAGGAGACGGTACTCGACGAGGGCGTCCGGGCCGCCGAGGCGCGCGACCTGTACGGCCGTACGTTCGACAACGTGCTGCACATCCCCGACTCCTACGGTGTGGGGTTGTCGTTTCGCCCCGCCGATCCCTGGACGATCCTGATCGACGTGGTGCGGGTCGAGTACTCGGATCTGATGGACGGTTTCCTGAGCGGGCTCAACCGCATCACGTTCCCCGAGACCCGGCTGGATTTCACCGTCGACGACGGGACCGAGATGCACGTCGGCGTGGAAAAGATCTTCCTGTCGGGAACGACCCCGGTCGCGTTACGCCTCGGCGCGTGGTCGGATCCCGATCACCGCATCCGCGCCGAGCGCGCGACCAACGAGTTCGTGCCGGTCTTTCCCGAGGGCGAGCGCGTGACCCACTACACGGCCGGATTCGGCCTGACGCTCAAACAATCGATCCAGCTCGACTTCGCGGCCGACGTGTCCGACGTGGATACGACGGCGGTGTTCTCCACGATCTTCCGTTTCTGAGGTCTTCCGATGCTGCGCCCGATCGCCCTTCTCTTCGTCATCGGCCTGCTCGTGCCGCCCGCACAGGCACGCGACGAGTGGTACGACTACTACGAGAACGCGCTGGCCGCGCTGCAGCGCGGCGATCACGGCGCGGCCGTCACCCTGATCGAGGCCGCGCTCGAGCGCAAGAAGCGTTCGGGCTACCTGCGCACCTACGGCAACAACTACATCCGCTACGTCCCGCACTTCCAGCTCGGCGTCGCCCTGCACGGGGCGGGGGATTGCGCGGCCGCGCTGGCCAGCTTCGAGGAGTCGGTCGCCCGCGAGGAAACCGCAGAGCTGCCGAACCTCGACACCCGTCTTCAGCGACTAAGCGCAGAGTGCGATGAGCGTCTGGCGCCCCCGCCGGTCGAGGTGGCGGCCCGGGCCGAGCCGAAGCCCGAGCCGATCGACCCGCCCGCGCCGCAGCGTCCGCCGATCGATCGAGCGCTCCTGGAAGCGGGGCTGAGCGCCTACCTGGCCGGAGATTTTCCGGGCTCCACCGCAGCGTTCGAGGACCTGACCCGAAGGGCGCCCGACTCGGCCCGCCTGAGGCTGCTGCTCGGGATGTCGCTGCACTCGGCCTGGGTCACCGGAGGGGAAACGGACGACGACCTGATCCGCCGCGCTCGCACGGAACTCGCCGCCGCCTCGAACCTCGATCCCGGGCTGCTGCCCGACCCGGCGCTCTGCCCGCCGCCCGTTGCCGCACTGTTCCGCTCCCTTCGCTAAGCCTCGGGCTCGCGCAACCGGACGATCCACAAGAGGACCGGAAGTGCGACGAAGAGGACCGACAGCCACAAGAACCGCACGTCTGTTTCGAGACCGGCCAGTCCGATCGCCTGGCTCGACGCGAGACCGACCAGCAGGACCGCGATACGGACAGGATGGTGCCGGACCCACGGCACGAGCAGGATCAAGAACACGTAGTAGTAGCAGCTGAGCTGTCCCAGCGTGACCGCGAGCACCGTCGCCGCGACCACCCACTCCCAGACGGGCCAGCGTCGCCGAAGCACCGTCCAAACCATCCCGGCAACGGCCAGGCACCCGAGGGCGATGTTGATGGGGGCACGCGCGCGCAACGTCTCGGTGCGCGAGTTGCGCCAGCGCTGGAGGCTCTCGATGTCGCTGCCGAGCACTTCGGACTGCGACGATGCCGGGTCGAAACCGACGATCGTCGGCAAGCCCATCAGGTTCCCCGTCGGTGTGCCGGAGTGCTTCGCCAGGTTGTCGGCGAAGCCGGTCCATCCATCGAGGCCGGCACCCAGCACGCTGAGGCCTCCGAGCGCGAGGATCGCCGCGCCGGCGCCGGCAAACACGCGTCGAGCCTCGGGATCGGGGCGGCGCCGGACGAGTGCCACGACCAGCCCGATCAACAGCACACCGAAGAACACGGCCGGGAACACGCGTAGGAGCGCCGCCGCCGCCAGCAGGAATCCCCCGGCCACGTGCTTCCTCTTGTACGTCAGACACAGCCCCGCAACGAGGCAGAACAGCCACGGCGTCCTGCCGAACGCGCCCCCGGTCCAGTCGAAGTGCCAGGGCAGGCCGGAGCCCAGCGTCAGGAACGTCAACGCGAGCGCCTCCCAGCCGAAGCCCCATAGCATCAGCGCGCCGATCCCGATCCACAACGCGACGTCGATCCAGACCACGCGTGGGACCACGGATGCCGCGGGCCCGCCCGCGCTCGCCAGCCGGCCGAACATCGTCCAGACCGGGGTCGGGTTGTAGCCGTGGTCGCGGAAGATCCGCTGCCAGGAGCCCGGGTAGAGGTTGTTGCGGAAGAAGCGAACGTCCTCGCGGAACGCGCTCCAGCGCGCCTCGTCGAACCTCGTACGGCAAGCCGGTTCGGCGGAGAGCAACTCGCCGCCGGCGACCATCCGGTTGGTCTCCAGATCGGTGACGTAGCGGTTGCGGGCGGCCGCCTCGAGACCGAGCTCCTTTTCGGCCCACAGAGTGCAGGCGTACAAACCGGTGTAGCCGTTCTCGTGGAAGTACTTGGCGCCGAGGTAGTAGTGGTAGTTCTCGTGGTAGTGGATCACGCCGTTGCCGTGGAAGCTTCCGAAGTTGGTCCAGGCCAGAGCGCCGAGCAAAGCAACCGCGCCGTAGAGCCAACGCCGCCGCCGCTCGTACTTCCTCGCGCCGTACAGCAGTCCGGCCGCCACGACCAGGCAGGCCAGCTTCGCGTAGCCCAGCCGTCTCTTTCGCGCCGCCGACCACTCCGCGTCCTGCACCACGCCCTCGCGCGTTTCGAAGCGTGGCGGCCACTCGGCCGGCGGGCGGCACCAGACGGCGGCCTCGCCGATCGCGTAGAGCGCGGCCGCATCACCCGAGGCGATGCGCAGGTAGCGTGCGGGTGTCGCGAGCGAGCTCGCGCGGCGATCCCGCATTCCGGGCGCTCCGGCCGGGGGTAACTCGGACACGACCGTCCACTCCTCGAGGTCGTCGGAAACGGAGATGCGATAACCGGACGCCCCCTCGACCTGCAAGAAGACCGAGGCGATCGTGACGCGTGCCCCCAGGTCGTAGACGACATACCCGTGAGGCGTCAAGGGCGAGTTCGTCGTGCTGTTCCAGACGTTTCCGTCGGGGGAGACCACCCCGTCGGTGATCCGCGCCACGTGATACGCGTCGAGCCACTCGATCGGTTGTTTCCCGGCCAGCAGGTTGCCTTCGGGGCACGCTTCCTGCGCGTTCGACGGTGCGACGCAGAGCAGGAGGGTGAGCGTCGCGAGCCAAAGGTTCTTCATGGCGGGCGGGGCAATTATGCCCGATCCGCGATCTCGAACCGTGCAGGCCGCACCGGCGTCCGGTATAATTCCGGCCTCTTTCCACCCACGTGGTGAGTGTAGCTCAGTCGGTAGAGCTCCAGATTGTGGATCTGGCTGTCGTGGGTTCGAGTCCCATCACTCACCCCAATCTAAACCGTCGCGCACTCCCGGACGCCGATCTCGGCCAGGAACTCGCGGACCTGGGCGTGGATGCGGTCACGGAGCCCCGCCGCGCGGCGCAGGCATTCTTCCCGGCTACCCTCGAGGGTCGAGAAGTCCTCGACATCCCAGCGCAGCACGCGGGACTTCCTCCCGTACATCACCGTCACGTTGCGCCGGAAGAGATCGCAGAGCTCCGATCCCGATTCGTCGCACATCGCCACGACGTAGTCGAACGTTCTGCCGGTACGGAACCGTTGGAAAATGCTGGGGACGAGGTCCGAGCCGAGCTCGATCCCGATTTCATTCATGACCTGGACCGGCAGGCCGCGGATCGGCCCGGGCTCGAAGCAAGCGCTCGCTGCATCGAGGAGCTCGCCAGCGATCTTTTCGGCGAAAAGCTCCCCGATGCGTGCCCGGCCGCCCCGCAAGGTACAGACAAAGAGGATGCTCGGCTTGCTCATCTCAGGGGCAAAGGTAGGCCTCGGGGCCGGGCGGGCAAGGCGGATTTGTAAGGAAATTCCTCAATTCCGGAACAAAAATTCTTCTAGAATCGGGTGCCGGATGCAAACCAAACGGGACAAGCGGGCATCTCTTCCTGTGCGATGGAGATGTTACGCATGCCGATACCCGAGGAAGCGGGGGTTCTAGCCATTACCGCTCAAGATTCCTCGAGCCAGATCGCCGGCCTGGTCAACCGGGCCGTCGAGGGCGATTTCTCGGCTTACGAGCGGCTCTATCACCGCCACGTCGGCCGGATCTTCGCGCTCTGCCTGCGCATGACCGCCGACCCGGCCACCGCCGAGGACCTGACGCAGCAGGCGTTCATCCGCGGCTGGGAACGGCTCGACACGTTCCGCGGCGAGAGCCAATTCGCCGCCTGGCTGCGTCGGATCGCCGTGAACATCGTGCTCAGCGACCGACGCTCCCGCGGGCGCCGCCCGGAGCACCCGGTGGAGGATGTCGAGACGGTCACGATCGAGCGGGTCGCCCGCCCGACGGCGTCCGAGGGGATCGACCTCGAGCGTGCGATCGCCGAGCTTCCCCCCCGCGCGCGGGCCGTGTTCGTGCTCCACGACGTGGAGGGCTACAAGCACGACGAGATCGCCACCCTGTTGGACATCGCCGCCGGCACGTCGAAGACACAGCTTCATCGCGCTAGACGGTTGCTGAGAGAGGCACTGAAGCCATGAAACATCCGAACGAAGAGACCCTGAACGACTACGTCGACGAGTTGCTGCCGGACGACCGCACCCAGGAGGTTCGCCGTCATCTCGGTGAATGCGAGGAGTGCAGTCGCGCGGTTGGCGAGCTCAGCGAGCTGATCGCACGGGCCTCGCGTCTGGGTGAGATCGAGCCCTCGCGTGATCTCCTCCCGGAGATTCGCAAGGCCACGCGGCGTCCGGGGTTTGGCTGGACGCGCTGGGTCGCCGCCGCGGCGGTCGTCGCTTTCGTCGGCCTGCTCGCGGTCTTGCAGATCGGCAACGGCGAGGCCACGGGCGACCTGGCCGCCGGATCCGAGCCGTCGATCGAGAGCCTGATCGAAGATTTCCGGGCGGCCGAGGCGGCCTACGTCCGTGCGACGGCCGAGTTGGCCCAGCGGCTCGAAGAGCGGCGCGACGAGCTCGAGCCGGAACTGCTCGCCGTGCTGGACCGCAACCTGGCGCAGATCGACGACGCCATCGCGGAAGTCCGTCAGGCGCTGAGCCCCGACGGGCCCGACGTCAGGAACCATCAAATGCTGACCGCCCTTTACGACAAGAAACTGCAAATTCTCTGGCGAGCCTCACGGCTCTCCTCATGAGGTAAAGAACGATGAAGAAAGCAATTCTCCTGACCCTGTGCCTGTTGCTCGCGGCGCCTCTGCTGGCCGGCACGCGCTCGATCGACGAGAGCCGCAAGGCCGACCCGGATGCCGAGGTGTCGATCGAGCTGATCGCCGGGAAGATCCACGTCGTCGCCTGGGACCGTGACGAGGTGCGCGTTAGCGGCACGATCAACGACGAGTGGGAAGAGTTCGAGATGGAAGGCGAGGGCGACGACATCTCCATCGAGATCTCGCCGCCCGAGGGCAAGCATCGGAACATCGAGCTGGAAGCGGATCTCGAGATCAGCGTTCCGGCAGGCGTCGAGCTGTCCTTCGAGACGGTGAGCTCGCCGATCCGGGTCGACGGGCTGCGAGGGAGCGTCTCGATCGAGACGGTCAGCGGCAACGTCGACATCAAAAGCGACCTGGAGGAGCTCGAGATCGAGGCGATCAGCAGCTCCGTCGACATCGAAGCCACCTCGAGGTTGCGCTCCGCCAGCGTCGAGATCGTGTCCGGGAGCGTCGAGATGGACGGCGACCTGCATCCGTCCGGGGATTACTCGTTCTCCGCCGTCAGCGGAACGATCACCCTGCGGGTGCCCTCGAACGCGGCCGCGGACTACGAGATCGAGACCTTCAGCGGGAACATCGACAACGACTTCGGGCCGAAGCCCGAGAAGGCCGAGTTCCTGCCCTCCAAGAGCCTGTCGTTTTCGGTCGGGTCGGGCGGCGCGGACGTCGTCATCGAAACCCTGAACGGAACGATCCGCCTCGAAAGCAACTAAAGCCGGGCTGAAGCGTTATAACTCGTAGAAGCGCGAGCTCGAATCAGGGGCTAGACTGATGACCACCGCCCGGAACAGGCCGCAGGCCCCGGGCGGTGGTTTTTGGGGACCGCACGTGAGTGACCCGACCCGAGTCAAGCACTACGAGATACTCTCGAGGCTGGGCGAGGGCGGTATGGGTGTGGTCTACCGCGCCCGCGACACCCGCCTCGGGCGCACGGTCGCCCTCAAGATGCTCTCCGGCGAGTTCGGGCTGGACCCCGAGCGCAGCCAGCGCTTCGAGCGCGAGGCGCGCATCGTCTCGTCGATGAGCCACCCCGGCATCGCGACGCTGTTCGACTTCGACACTTCAGAGGGCTCCGCGTTCCTGACCATGGAGCTGGTCGAGGGCCCGACGCTCCGCGAGGTCCTCGAGCAGGGGCCGATGCCGATCGACAAGCTGCTCGACTGCGGCGCCCAGGTGGCGTCCGCCATCGCCGCGGCCCACGAGCACGGCGTCGTCCACCGCGACATCAAGCCGGAAAACGTCATGGTCACCGGGTCGGGCTTCTACAAGGTCCTCGACTTCGGCGTGGCGCGGATCGACGAGCCAACGGCCGAGGACGAGGAGCCGCGCGAAGAGGGCGTCAAGCTCTCCAAGACGCAGACGCCCACCCGCTGGCTGACCCGCCGCGGCATGTTGATGGGCACCGTGGCCTACATGAGCCCCGAGCAGGTGCAGGGCGAGCCGGCGGAGTCGCGGTCGGACATCTTCTCGCTCGGCAGCGTGCTCTACGAGCTGGCCACCGGCGAGTCCGCGTTCGCTCGCGCGAGCGAGGTCGCGACCATGCACGCGATCGCCTACGAAGAGCCGAAGTCGCTCAAGGATCTGCGGCCGGACATCCCGGCGGGACTGGCTCTGGTGATCTCCAAGTGTCTCGCGAAGAAACCCCGCGACCGCTACGGTTCGGCGGCCGATGTGGCGGCCGACCTGGAGTTGTTGAGACAGCAAACGCATGCCGGGACCGGCGTGGTGCGGGATCTTCACGCCTACCGTAAGCCGCGGAACCGCTTCACCAACCGGCTGGCGGTCGGCATTTCCGCGGCCGTGGTGCTGGTCGCGCTCGGTTGGTGGGCCTCGTCACGGCTGCCCGGTGTTGAAACCGGCGTCTCGCCGGCCAACGTGCAACCGACCGCGCCGGCCCCCGTGCAGAAGGTCGCCGCCGCCGGTGTCTCGGCATCGGTGCCACGCGTCATCGTCGCCTTCTTCGAGAACCACACCGGCGACGCCAGTGCCGAGTGGATCTCGAGCGGTCTGCCGGAGATGCTGACCACCGACCTCGCGCGTTCGCCCGAGCTCGAGGTCATCGCGACGCAACGCCTGCACGACCTGCTGGCCAGCGCCGGGCAGGACGCCACGGCACCCCTCGATCGGTCCACCTCGGCGGAGCTGGCCCGCTGGGCCCGCGCCGATCTGGTCATCAGCGGCGCGGTGTTCAAGCTCGACGACATGTACCGCATCGACGTCCAGGCCTATGAAGTGAACACCGGCACGATGGCCGCGGCCCACAAGGTCGAGGGCACCGAGCTCTTCAAGATGGTCGAGGAGCTCACCGCCGGGTTGCTCGCCGGGCTGACGCTCGGCGAGCTGGCACCGCCGACGTTGCAGGCCGTGACGCAGTCCGAGGAGGCGTTCCGCGCGTATACCGAGGGGAAGCGGCTGTATTCCAACCTGCGTTTCGATCAGGCCGCGGAGCAATTCCGCGAGGCGATCGATCTCGACGAGAACTTCGCCTTGCCGCGTGTGCACCTGGCAACCAGCCTGTTGACCATCGGCGATCAGAAGGGCGGTGTGGCGGCTCTGGGCGAGGCGCTGGCCGCCCCCGAGTCGCTTCCCGAAGACGAGCGCCTGCTGGCCGAGGGTCTGGATGCCTACTTCCGGCAGGAAGACTTCGAGAAAGGTGCCGCGCTCTTGGGTGAGTTGACCGAGCGCTTCCCGGCCAATCCCGACGGCCACGTCTGGTTCGGCCGCGCGGCGTCCGAGCTCGAGGGCGACCCGATGGAGGGCATCCGCCGGCTGCGCGTCGCCCTCAAGATCGACCGCGACTACCTGCCCGCCGTGGTCAGCCTGGCCGACGAGATGACGCGTCTCGGTGCCGTTGCGGAATCGCAGGCCCTCCTGCGCGAGACGGCAGACCGCTGCCCGATGGCCAAGGATGCCATCGAGGCGTTGATCGACCCCTGAGTCTGGTGGTCTCTGCTGGAGTGAGCTTTCCCGGACGCGGCCGGTGTCCTAGACTTCATCCACACGAGAGGGGAGTCGGGAAGTGTCCCTCCAACCAGGCCAACAGGTGCTGCATTACCGCCTGATCGACAAGATCGGCGAGGGTGGGATGGGCATGGTCTGGAAGGCCGAAGACGTCCAGCTCGCCCGAGAGGTAGCGCTCAAGGTCCTGCCCGAGGTGGTCGCCCGGGACACTCATCGGCTGCTGCGATTCGAACACGAAGCGCGGACGCTGGCCGCGCTCAACCATCCGAACATCGCGACGATTCACGGCCTCGAACAGGATGGTCCCCTGCGCATGCTGGTGATGGAACTCGTGCAGGGCGAAACCGTCGCCGCGCGTCTCGAAACGGGTCCTTATCCGTTCGACGAGGCGCTACCGCTGATGCGGCAGATGGTCAAGGCACTCGCGGCGGCGCACGCGAAGGGGATCATCCACCGCGACCTCAAACCGGCGAACATCATGATCACGCCGGAGGGCCAGGTGAAGGTGCTCGACTTCGGACTGGCCAAGGCTTTCGAGGAAACTCCCGCCGAGCCGGTCTCCGACGACTCGCCGACCCGCTCGCGGTCGCCCACGCGGCCCGGCATGCGTGTCGGTACGGCAAACTACATGTCCCCGGAACAGATCAGCGGCCAACCACTCGACCAACGCTCGGATCTGTTTCAACTGGGACTGGTCTTTTCCGAGATGCTGGCCGGTGGCCACCCGTTCCCGGGACCGACACCGATCGACATCCAGTACGCCATCCTGCGTTCCGGGCCGCAGCTGGAACCTCTCGCCGGCCGGGTGCCCGACGGCTTCATGCGAGTCCTGGCCAAACTGCTGGAGAAAGAGCCCGGGTATCGCTACCCGGACGCCGAGGCCCTCGAGGTCGATCTGCGCACGCTGCAACGGGACTCGGGCTCCGGAATCGTGCCGATGTCCACGTCCGGCGTCGCCGTTCGGCGGCGGACGAAGTCCCGGCGCGTCGTTTCGATCGTCGTGGGCGCCGTCGCCGCGATAGCCCTCGCCGCGACGTGGATCGTCTGGACATCGCGATCGACGGAGCGGTCACCGATCCTCACCAGGCTGGTCCCGCTGACCCAGGCCGGTGGCGACAACAGGTTTCCCTCCTTCTCGCCAGACGGGAACAGCGTCGTCTACACGTCCAGCCGCGGCGGCGCCTGGGATTTGTGGGTCACGCTGATCTCCGGCGGCGACCCTGTGCAGATCACCGACACGCCCGAGGTGGAGACCGACCCCGCTTGGTCGCCCGACGGCAGCCGTGTGGCGTTCACCCGCTACGGGCAGGACGAGACCACGGCCGGCATCTACGTCATGCCCGCCCTCGGTGGCGTCGCGCGAAGAGTCGTCGACGGGGGCTACGACCCCGCGTGGTCCGCGGACGGGCGCTGGCTCGCTTATGTCGAGGAAGACGAGGGTTGGCCCCGCATCTCCAAGGTCGCCTTGAACGATCCCGGCAACCCGTCGCCGGTCACGATCGCCGAAGAGGGTTTTTTTCACCGCCATCCGACGTGGTCTCCCGACGGCGAATGGATCGTGTTCTCACGCGGAGCCGGTGGCCCCAGCGGTCGGCTCGTGCGGGTCTCGAGCGCCGGAGGGAGCTTCGTCGCCATCACCGACGACCCCCAGGGCGTGGCGAGCTTCCACCCCGTCTTCACGCCCGATGGACGCTACGTGGTTCACTCCTCGGATCGCGGCGGCACGACGAACCTTTGGCGTGTGGCACTCGGCGGCGGCGACCCGGAGCGCATCACATCGGGCCCCGGTCCGGACGTGCTGGCAAGTATGTCGCGGGACGGGCGCCGCATCGTCTATACCACCGATCAGGTCAACCCCCGAATCGTCGCCATCTCACGGGCCGGCCAGGTGGACGTGCTGGCCGAATTCGACGGCGGGACCGCCTGGGGCCCTGCCCTATCCCACGACGGATCGATGCTCGCTTTCACCCGCAAGGTGGCGGGCCGGCCGTGGGCGATCTTTCTCATGCCGCGTTCCGGCGGATCGGCGCGAGCCCTGCTCGACATCCCGCAGGACATGATGTGGCCGCGATTCCATCCGGACGGTCGTTCGCTGATCTTCTTTACCTGGCCGGGCCGCCAGCGGGTCGGACGGATCGGCCTCGACGGCACCGGTTTGACCTGGCTCACCGGGGAGGAGACCGAGGCCGGCTATCCCGATGTGTCGCCCGACGGTAAGAGGCTGGCCTTCGTTCGGGTCGGCGGTGAGGGTGCGCCCGACGAGATCATCGTTCGGCCGCTCGATGGCGGCGAGGAACGCCTCGTTGCGGAGAACGCGACGCTGCCTCGTTTTTCCCCGGACGGCCGTTGGCTGGCTTTCGCCGGAGCTCGATCCTTCGCGGGCGGGGTCGGTGTGGTCGATCTCGAAAGCGGCGAAATTCGGCGGCTCACATCGACGGGTACCTGGCCGGCTTGGATGCCCGACGGCCGCACCATCGCCTACGCGGAAGAAACCGCCGATGGTTTACAGACGGCCTCGGTCGTTTCGATCGACGGCGGGCAGCCGCGTCGTCTGGGAGACATCCTGTGGACGGGCCAGCATTACCCGTACGTGGTGGATCCTTCCTCCGGAGAGCTGATCAGCGCGGACGACGGCGGCGGAAAATCGACCATCTGGCTCGCCGAGTACGACTAGGCGACGGTCTGC
>WVWW01000031.1:0-200 GCA_011773795.1 Acidobacteriota bacterium | reverse complement strand
CAACCTCGAGCGCGAGGTCGCTTTGAAGATCCTACCGGCCGAGATGGCAGCCGACCCGCAACGCCTCAACCGTTTCGAGCGCGAGGCCAAGGCGATCGCGGCGCTCAACCACCCCAACATCGTGACGATCCATTCGGTGGAGCACATCGACGACGTCCGGTTTCTGGCGATGGAAAGGGTCCGGGGAGAGAGCCTCGACA
>WVWW01000240.1 GCA_011773795.1 Acidobacteriota bacterium | reverse complement strand
GCTCGAGCCGTTCGCCCATCTCGCGGACGATCGAGGTGAATCGCTGCGTGAACAGCTCGAGCCGGACCGCCTCCGGACGCGCGACGTCGTCGACCGGCTTTTGCCCGGAACCTCCGTCGCGGAGCAGCAACCCCTCGCCGGTCACGTCCAGCGCCCAGCCCGGCGGGACGACCGTCGCGCTGTGCGCCTCGACGACGAGCGCCGGGCCGCGTAACACCGCGCCCGCGGTGAGCCCGTCGCGCTCGAACACCGGGGTGTCGTGATCCGTGCCGTCGAATCGCATCGTCCGGCGCGCCGCGGGGGCGCCGGGGTCGGCACGCGGGGCCGGCTCAACGGTCGCGATGGGTGGCGCGATCGACGAGGCGACGACGCGGATCGACTCGAGCTCGATCTCCCGTTTCTCCGGGCGGTGGCCGTACAGCGCGAGGTAGCGGTCGGCGAACGCGTCCGCGAGCCCGATCCCGCGATGCCAGTCGACTTCGAGGGTCGACTCCTGCCCCGACCAGCGCAGGTGCGCGATCCTCCGGCGCACCTCGATCGCCTGCGCCTCAACTCCCGCGGACTCGACCTCGCGGACGGCGCGGTCGGTCAGCGCGCCGAAGCGTTCGGCCAGCCCGGTTTCGGCCGTGCGCAGCGGCTCGAGCACCTGTTCCTCGGCGAAGCGCTCGATCACGGCATGCCCGAGACCGTACGCGCTCAGCAACGCCGCGTCGCGAGGCACGAGCACCTGCCCGACCCCGAGCAATCGCGCGATCGAGGTCGCGTGCTGGCCGCCGGCACCTCCGAAGGAGACCAACGTGTACTCGCGCGGATCGTAGCCGCGGCGCAACGAGATACGCCGGATCGCGTCGGCCATCGTTTCGTCGGCCACGGCAAGGAGGCCTTCCGCAACCGCTACGGGGTCGGGACGATTCCCGCTTCGTGCGGCGACCTCGTCGCAGAGTTCGTCGAGCCGCTCGCGAGCGGCTTCGGGCCGGATCGGGATCCCGAACCGCTGCGGGTCGAGCCGGCCGAGCAGCAGGTTCAGGTCCGTGACACACAGCGGGCCACCCGCGCCGTAGCACGCGGGCCCGGGATCCGCGCCGCCGCTCCTGGGGCCGACGCGAAGACGCTCGCCGTCGAGCCAGCAGACCGACCCTCCGCCGGCGGCGACGGATTCGATCCCCAGCGCGGGCGCCGCGAGCGAGATGTCTCCCGGACCGTGCTCGTAGACGTACTCGTATTCGCCGTCGAACCGCGCCACGTCGGTGCTCGTCCCGCCCATGTCGAAACCGAGCAGCTTCGAGCGGCCGTGAACCAGCCCCGCCCGCGCCGCTCCGACGACGCCACCCGCCGGGCCGGACAGCAACGCGTCCTTCGCGCGATAGCCGTCGACGTCGCTCAATCCGCCCGCGCTCGTCATCATCAGGAGCCGCATCGCCTCGCCGCCGGCCGTCGACACGCGGCCGAGATAGCCCTGGACCAGCGGTCCGAGGTAGGCGTCCACCACCGCCGTTTCCAGTCGCGGCAACAGCTTGATCCGCGGGGCGAGCCCCGCCGAGCGGGAGACGTGAACAAACCCGAGTCGCGTCAGGAGCTGCGCCAGAGCCTCCTCGTGTGCCGGGTTGCGGAAGGCGTTCATGAAGGCGATCGCCGCGCTGCGTATCCCCCGGGCCAGCAGCGTTCGAGCGGTCTCTTCCGCGCTGTCGAGGTCGAGCTCCCGGATCACCCCACCGCGGGCATCGAGGCGTTCGTCGATCCCGACCACCTCGGCGTACAGCGGGTCGGGCTTGCGAATGTCCAGGACGAACAGCTCCGGCCGCTGCTGGTTTCCGATTCGTGGCAGGTCCTCGAAGCCGCGGGTGACGAACAGAGCCGTCGGTCCACCGGTCCTCTCGAGCAGCGCGTTCGTCGCGAGCGTCGTCGCCAACCGCATCTCACATGGCGGCAGCGGCCGATCCGCGGGCGTGGCGGTCAGCAGGCGTGCGGCCAGCACCGGGGCCTCTTCCCCGCTGCCGAGCTCAAAGGTTGCGCCAGCCTCGATCGCGAACGGCCGGTCGAGGGTCAATGTCGTCCGCTCGTAACGCGTGACGCGCGCCGCCGGCTCGGTCGCCCCGATCGGACGGATCGTCAATCCGGCAAGCGCGGTCCCGGGAATTTCCCAGCGTTCTTCGATCTCGAACCGCCGCTCGTCGCGTCGGCGCACGACCCGCCCGCGCAGGGCACCGTTGCTGAGTATCTTGACACGCCGGAGCGAACCGTCCGGCGCGACGGCCAGTCCATCGGTGAAGGTCCCTCCGGTGTCGACCCAGACTTTCCAGTGCGTAGGGGTCAGGGGAAGACCCCCAGCTCGAGATAGCCGCGGGCGACCTTCTGGATCGCGCAGATGTAGGCGGCCGTGCGCATGTCGTTGACGTTCTTGGTGCGGTTGCGGATCTCCAGGATCTCCTGGAACGCGCAGATCATCGTTTCCTCGAGGCCCGAATTGACGAGATCACGCTCGTCGGTTCCGGCGATCAGCTCCTGGCGTTTCTTCTTGGGGAACTTGTGCCCGACCAGGTTCTCGAGCGAAGCCACCAGGTTCTCGAGCTTGGCCTGGTCGACGCGCTTCTCGAGCCGCCCGTAACGCAGGTGCGAGAGGTTCTTGGTCCACTCGAAGTAAGACACGGTGACGCCGCCGGAGTTCATGAAGATGTCCGGCAACACCAGGATGCCGCGTTTCGTCAGCTCGGCCTCCGCCCTCGGCGTGGTCGGCCCGTTGGCGGCCTCCGCGACCACCTTGCAGCGGATCTTCTTCATGTTGTCCTGCGTGATCTGGTTCTCCAGCGCCGCGGGGATCAGCACGTCGCACTCGACCTCGAGACAGTCGCCCGGCCTGCCGAGCTTCTTGGTCCCCGGGAAGCCGAGGATCGAACCGGTCTTCTTGCGGTGGCGTTCGAGGGCGGGGATGTCGATTCCTTTCGGGTTGTAGATGGTCCCGTCCCACTCGCCGACGGCGACGATCTTGGCGCCGTCCTCCTCGTGCAGGATGCGCGCCGCGTGGTAGCCCACGTTGCCGAGCCCTTGCACCGACACGGTCTTGCCTTCGAGGCTGCCCGCGAGCTTGCAGCGCTTGAGTTCCTTGGGCTGACGGAACAGCTCGCGCAACGCGTAGACCACGCCGCGCCCCGTCGCCTCCGTGCGTCCCCGGATCCCACCCTGGGTGATCGGCTTGCCCGTCACGCAGGCCATGTTGTCCAGGTCGCCGGGATGGAACGCGTCGTAGGTGTCGGCGATCCAGGCCATCTCCCGCTCGCCGGTGCCGTAGTCGGGGGCGGGGACGTTGATCCCCGGGCCGATGAAGTCCTTGCGGATCAGCTC
The DNA here is from genome assembly GCA_011773795.1 of Acidobacteriota bacterium. Lineage (GTDB taxonomy): Bacteria > Acidobacteriota > Polarisedimenticolia > Polarisedimenticolales > Polarisedimenticolaceae > WVWW01. Next base: position 4,691 of record WVWW01000240.1, on the reverse strand, counting down.
GGCCGTCAGCCGCCGCGTGATCTTCTCGAGCTGCTCACGAGAATAGGCGCGAGCCTGGACCTGGACACCGCCCTTCGAGCCGCCGAACGGCACGTCCACGATGGCGCATTTGTAGGTCATCAGCGCCGCCAGCGCCATGACCTCGTCCTGATCGACCATGCGGCTGTAACGGATGCCGCCCTTGAGCGGCTTGCGATGATGGCTGTGCTCCGCCCGCCAGGCCTGGATCATCTGGTACTTCTTCCCGAACTTCACCGGGAACTGCATGTAATACACGTTGCTGCAGGCTTTGATCTGTTCGAGGAGTCCGTCCTGGAGCTTGATGTGGCGTGCCGCGGCGTCGAACTGGGTGTTGACGATGTTGTTGAGGTTGAGGTCCTCTTTCTTCCGCGCCATGGCCACACCTCACCCCCGATTCGGGGGGACCGTTCTCTGTCGGACGAGTCTCGAGCCGCGGCGAATTCTAGTCAGGCCCCGAGCGTGATGTCAAAGCAGCCTTGGCGGGATAAGATGAGGGCTCCAAGGGAGGAGTCCGATGTCCGATCCGATCGTCGCCGGCAAGCGGCCGGAAGTGCTCGAGCTCGAACCGGGGCGCACCTACTGGTGGTGCCGTTGCGGGCGTTCGAAGAACCAACCCTGGTGCGACGGGTCGCATGAGGGAACGGGAATCGAGCCGCTGGAGTTCACCGTCGACAAGGCCAAGAACTACGCGCTCTGCACGTGCAAGAAAACCGCCGGCTCTCCGTTCTGTGACGGCACGCACTCCAGCCTCTGATTCGCGGCGCTCGTCGCTCGCGCTCGCCGCGGCGCTCGCTGTCCTGTGGCTCGCTCCCGGGCCCGCCGCTGGAATCCGAGAAACCGCGGCGCTGTACGACGAGCTCCAGCTGACGAAGCTCGACCCCGCTCGCGCGGTCCTGCTGAAGCAGGTCGACATCGAGTTCGGCTCCGGTCTGTTGCGCGTCCACGACGGCGTCCTGGTGCCGACGCAAGCGGTCCGCGGGCGTACCGTGGAATGGGTCTTCGTCGGTCAGGCCCGTTTCCGTTTCGACCCGCCCGACGAGATCGAGGCGGATCAGCTCGAGCTGTTCGCCGGCCAGCGTCAGTTGGACGTGTCGCTGGAGGCCGCCGTCATGGTACGCGCCGCCGACGCTCCGGTGCGCGACCTGCTCGAACATCACGAACCGGCCTTCCTCGGGGCAGCGATGCTGAAACGAGTCGAAGCGGTTCATCGCGAATGGCTGGAGGGCGCCGAGCGTGCCGCCAACGGCATCCGCGGGGGTGTGTTCAACGCACTGATCGGCGATCACGCCTACGCCGATTACTTCGCGATCTGGTGTCGCAGCTTCGAGGTCGGTGACTTCATCTACGAGTTCGACCCCGAAGACACCGAGCCGCACACGCTGGCGCACTTCAGCCCGTTGGAAATCCGTGGCTGGGATCGCCTGCGGCTCGAACGCCACCTCAAGCACCAGCAAAAACGCGGACGCTGGTTGGATACGCGAATCCAGGACATCGGCGACTGGGACATCTGGTTGTCCGGCCCCTGGGATCCCGACGGCACGCTCGGCGAGGCATCCCCCGGTTTCGAGGCCCAACACTACGAATTGGACGTCAGGATCGGGCGCAACGAGACGACGCTCCACGGGAGCGCCAAGCTCGACATCGTCTCCCACGAGTCCGGCCGGCGTGTCATCCCGTTGGAGCTGTTCCGCGACCTACGTGCGGAAACCGTCACGGACGCGAATGGAGAGTCGTTGTTCTTCTTCCGCTCCGGCGGCGATCTGATGGTCGTGCTGCCCGAGCCCTCACGCGTCGGGCAGAAACTCCGGCTCGACATCGTCTACCGCGGCAAGGCCCTGCGTTGGGTCGATCGCAAGATGTTCGATCTGGAGGATACCGCCAACTGGTACCCGCACTGCGGCACGACGGATCGCGCAACCTACGACGTCACCTTGCGTTGGCCCCGGGGGCTCCAACTGCTCGCCTCGGGTCGCGTCGTGGACTCCGGCCGTGACGGCCGCACGCGCTGGCAACGGCGGGTGCTCGAGGAGCCGGCGATCGCGTTCTCGTTTGTCTTGGGTCGCTTCGAGATCGAGCGGGCCCGGGCGGGGCACGTCGCGCTCGAGGTCGCGTTCAACCGTTCGGGGCCGCACCGGCTGACCGAGGGGGTGCGCCGCGAGATGATCTCCGCGATCCGTCGGTCGCTGGAGTATTTCGAGGAGACGTTCGGCCCCTACCCGCTCGATTACCTCACCGTCGTCACGCTGCCACGCCGCTACTCCCAGAGCTTCCTGGGTTTCATCACGATCGCGGACTCGATCCTGCCGCCGAACGTACCCCCGGGCGGCGCACAGATGAACTTTTACCGCGCCACGACCGTCGCCCACGAGGTCGCCCACCAGTGGTGGGGCAACCTGATCGGTTGGTCGAGCTACCGAGACCAGTGGCTCTCCGAGGCCATGGCCAACTACTCCGCACTGCAATTCTGGGCCGACACCGAAGAGGAGGGCGCGGCCTTTTTCTCCGAGCTCTCGGCGGGTTGGCGCCAGACGCTCAACCAGACGACGCCGGTCGGGAGAACCGTGGAGTCGTTGGGTCCGATCGTGCTCGGGGTGCGTCTGAACTCCACGCTAGCGGACAACGGTTACCGCGCGATCGTCTATCGCAAGGGTGCGGTCGTCTTGGCGATGCTCGCGCGCATCGTCGGCCAGCGTCCCTTCAGCGAGATGATGCGCTCGCTCGCCGGGGTCGCTTCCAATCGCGTGGTCAGCACCGCGACGTTCCTGAGAGCCCTCGAGCACATGTCCGGGCTCGATCTGAGCGGCTTCGCGCAGCGTTACATTTACGGGACGGGGATCCCCGAGGTCTATTACGACTACAAGATCGATGGTGATGCAAAGCATGGCTGGACGATCGAGGGGGAGGCCCGGCTGGCGCCCAGGGCCGCGTACGATCAGGCGGTGCGTGCCCATGGCGACCGGCATTGGGATGTGGTGCGCGCAATCCGTAAGGCGGACGACGCTACGGGTACCGCGCTGGTCGTCCCGTATCGCATCCTGCTCGACGACGGTCACGCCGATAACGACCAGGCGAAGCAGGGGAACTTGATGCTCGAGGGTCCGGGCGATCGGTTCCGTCTCGAAACAAAGACGCGTCCCCTGGCCCTCGCGTTGGATCCGAGCGGAGAGATTCTCGCCGGCTTCTACTCGGCGCGCACCCACCCCAAGAAAGTCGCCGCCTTGCGGGCGCAGGGATTGTTGATCGACGGCGATGGCCTCGGCGCGGAGGCCGGTTTCCGTCGCTCTCTCGCGGCGGCCCCCGGGACCCCGGACAAGGCCGCGTTCGAGCTTCAATGGTTGCAGCCGAGTCGGGTCCAGCACAGACGGGAGGACGCGCTGACCTACCTACGCCTCGCCCGCCTGGCCCTCGATCGCGGCGACGAGACGCTCGCACGGGCCGAGATCGCCGCCGCCGTCTCCATCCTCGGGCCCGACAGCCACGCGCTGCGCATCGAGATCGCCGCGTTGGAAGGCCGGATCGATCTGCGTCACGGGAACTACGAGTCGGCGTTCAAGCGCTCGAAAAAGGCACTCCGGCTGTTCTCGCCGCGGCGGCAGCAGCGCTACTGGCGGCTGCGTGGCTGGCAGGCCCAGGTCGGGTCCGACTGGCCCGCTACGACCGACGTGCTGGCGATCCTCGCGGTTGCGGCATTCGAGACCGGCAACAACGAGGAGCTCCGCTGGGCCCTGGATGCCGCCGGGGAACGAGGGGTCGACCTGTCGGTCCTCCGCCCGCTGGCCAACGCCATGCTGGAGAACGTTTCGACCCACCGCTGAGACCGGGCGCTGCTAAACTGGCGGCTCTCCCGATAATCCCGAAACGATCAAGGTGACACGATGCCGACTGTGATCAACGACGACCTCACTCGTCTTGCCACCCAGACCATCCAGTTTCTCGCGGTCGACGCCGTGCAAGAAGCGAACTCCGGCCACCCGGGGATGCCGATGGGAACGGCACGCCTGGGGTTCACGCTTTGGAGCCGTTATCTCCGCTACGACCCGACCGATCCCGCGTGGGCCGATCGCGACCGGTTCGTTTTGTCCGCAGGCCACGGCTGCATGTTGCTCTACTCGTTGCTGCACCTGTCCGGCTACGACCTGTCGCTCGACGACTTGAAGGATTTCCGCCAGTGGGGCAGCAAGACCCCGGGCCATCCCGAGTTCGGTCACACCGTCGGCGTCGAGGCCACCACGGGCCCGTTGGGGCAGGGGATCGGCAATGCCGTGGGAATGGCCCTGGCGTCGCGGATGCTCGCCGCCCGCTTCAACGGACAGGGCGGTTTCGACCCGGTGTCGCACCGTGTCTTCGTGATCGCCAGCGACGGCGATGTCATGGAGGGAGTCTCCGGCGAGGCGTCCTCGCTGGCCGGACACCTCGGCCTGGGCAACCTCGTCGTGCTCTACGACGACAACCGCATCACGATCGAGGGCGAGACGTCCCTGGCGTTTTCCGAGGATGTCGGGCGACGCTACGAGGCCTACGGCTGGCACGCCCAGCGCGTCGACGCGTACGACGACGATGCGGTCTGCAAGGCGATCGACGCCGCTCTCGCCGACGAGCGGCCCTCGCTGATCGCCTGTCGCACCCACATCGCCCACGGCTCCCCGAACAAGCAGGACACCGCCGATTCG
>WVWW01000015.1 GCA_011773795.1 Acidobacteriota bacterium | reverse complement strand
CTCGACTGGGCCACGATGTCGATCGGCGTCGGCATCGGCGCCGTGATCGGCGCGATCGCCGCACTGCGTGTCCAGATGACCGCGATGCCGGAGATGGTCGGCCTGCTGAACGGCTTCGGCGGCGGCGCCTCGGTGCTCGTCGCCGGTGCGGCACTGATTGCCGCCGTGTCCGCCCTGAAGAACGGCGATGTCGTCGGCATGCAGGAGCGCGTGGCGACCGTGGCCGCGGCCATCATCGGCTCGGTAACCTTCTTCGGCAGCTACGTCGCGTTCGGCAAGCTGGCCGAGTTCCTGGCCGTCAAGTGGAAGCTCTACACCTGGCAGAAGGTGATCAAGTACGGCTTCTCGTTGGTCGTCATCGCCGGTGGCGGCTGGTACGGCTACGCCGCCGGAATCGGGCCGCACGGCGCCGGCTCGAACGAAGGCCTGATGGGCATCGCCATCGCGGTGTGCGGCGTGATCATCGGCGGCATCTTGCTGCGCAAGAAGGACCGCTTCCCCGGGATGAACGCGGTCAAGGGGGGCAGCTTTCTCATGGCCATCGGTCTCGGCGCCATGGTCGTCCAGCAGCCCGACAACATGATGCTGTTCTGGGTGCTGGCGGCGGTGGGCGGCGTGCTCGGCGTGCTGTTGACGCTGTCGATCGGCGGGGCCGACATGCCCGTGGTGATCGCCCTGCTGAACTCCTACTCCGGTCTGGCGGCGGCGGCGACCGGGTTCGTGATCAACAACACCGTGCTGATCATCGCCGGCTCGCTGGTCGGGGCGTCGGGCATCATCCTGACCAACATCATGTGCAAGGCGATGAACCGTTCGCTGGCCAACGTGCTGTTCGGCGTGATGGGCCCGACGGCCGAGACACCGGATGCCGACGAGGTCTACGCGACGGTCAAATCGACCTCGGCCGACGAGATCGCGATGATGCTCGACGGCGTCAGCCGCGTGGTGGTTGTCCCGGGCTACGGGATGGCGGTCGCCCAGGCCCAACACACCGTCAAGAACCTGGCCTCGATGCTCGAGGAGCAGGGTGTGCTGGTCGAGTACGCCATCCACCCGGTGGCGGGACGCATGCCCGGGCACATGAACGTGCTGCTCGCCGAGGCCGACGTCGAGTACGACAAGCTGCGCGAGATGGACGACATCAACCCCGAGCTGGAGCAGGTCGACGTCTGCATCGTGCTCGGCGCCAACGACGTGGTCAACCCGGTCGCCCGCACCGACCCGAACAGCCCGATCGCCGGCATGCCGATCATCGACGTGGACAAGGCGCGCACCGTGATCGTGATCAAGCGCAGCCTGAGCCCCGGCTTCGCCGGCATCCCCAACCCGCTGTTCGCCCTGGAGAACACGATGATGTTCTTCTCCGACGGCAAGAAGGCCATCCAGGAGCTGATCAACGCGGTGAAGGAAAACCAGTAGGGTTTGGCCGGCCGCGGCCTGGCGACCCCTCGTTCCACGTGCCGTGACGGGTGCTACGATGCGCCGCACCATGTCGGTTCGAGACATCCCGAGCGCGGCGGCCCGGCGGCGCGCCCCGAGGCTTGCGACCGTCGCCGCGGCCGCGGTGCTGGCCGCCTCGGCCAGTTGCCATCGGCCCGCCCCCGCGATCGAGCGCGTCGTGCTCGTCGGCATCGACGGCCTCGACTGGAAGATCCTGCGCCCGATGATCGAGGCCGGGCGGGCGCCCCACCTCGCCCGGTTCGTCGCCGGCGGCGCCTCGGGCGACCTGTCCACGCTCCTACCCACGTATTCGCCGAATCTTTGGGCGTCGGTGGCGACCGGGAAGGTCCCCGGCAAGCACGGCATCGACGGCTTCGCGAAACGATCGGCGAGCGACGCGAAGAAGCTCGTGCCCTTCACCTCGAACATGCGGCGGGCGAAAGCGCTCTGGAACGTCCTCGGCGACGCGGGCAAGGACGTCGCGGTGGTCGGGTGGTGGACCACCTGGCCCGCCGAACAGGTCCGCGGCGTGATGGTCTCGGACCGCATGCAGTACAACCGCTTCAACATCTGGCTCGGCCTGGCCCACCACGGGCAGGACCTCCCCGGGCAAACCTGGCCGCGCGACCTGTTCGAGGAGCTGGTGGACGCCACGGTCGTGGACGAGAAGGTCGAGGCCGAGTTCTTCCGGCGGTTCGATCCCGAGAACCCCGAGCCCGTGCTCCGCCGAGACCTGCACGACCCGTGGTACGAGCTTTTCCTGGTGTACGGCCGTGACCGGGCGTACGCGGAGATCCTCGACCGCGTCCTCGACCGCGGGCCGTACGACTTCGTCGCGTACTACCTGAACGGCCCCGACATCGCCTCCCACTACTTCTGGAAGTACCGCTTCCCCGGGGAGTGGCCCCGCCCTCTCCCCGAAGAGGACGTCCGGCGTCATGGCGACGTCATCGAGAGCTATTACGCCTGGGTGGACGACTCGATCGCTCCCCTGCTCGAGCAGGCCGACGAACGTTGCCTGGTGATCGTGATCTCCGACCATGGCTTCGTCAGCGGCGCCCGCGGGGATTCTCGGCACATCTCCGGGATCCACTACAACACCGCCCCCGACGGGATCATCGCGATGGCGGGAGGCGGGGTGCCCGCCGGCGCGACGCTGGACAGGGCCGGGATCCTCGACATCGCGCCGACGGTGCTGCACGCACTGGGACTCCCGGTGGGGCGCGACATGGACGGCCGCGTGCTCCCGATCTTCGCCGAGGGCACCGGAGCGTCCGGCGTCGAGCTCACGTTCGTCGACACCCACGAGACCGGGGACGGTCCCACCGACACCGAGCCGAGGGACACCGAGCACGACGAGGTGATCCTGGAGAAGCTCAGGGCACTCGGCTACATCTAGGCGGACCGCCGGCCCGGACGCAGAAAGTGCCATTGAGCGATCTCAGCCTCAGGTTCAAGCTGTTCATTCTCGCCGTCCTGTGCTGGGCAGTCTTCCTGCTGGGAGCGGTCTTTCCCGACCAGTTCTGGGCCACGCACTTCATCGCCTTTCTTCCACCCGAGTTGAAGGTGATGCTGCTCGTAGCTTCTTTCGCACTCCTGTCGGTCCCGCTATTCGGCTGGTCTCTTCCCGGCAAGACGCTCGAATCCGGCGGGGTCTCGCGCCGGAGCCCGGCGATCGTCGTTGCGGTCGTCATGTTTCTGGTCTTCTACGCTTTCCCGATCCAGCAAGACATTTACGGGGATGCGATCTACCACCGGGATTTTGCGGGCAAGACGATCACGAGACTGCTCGACAAGAACGTGTCGCTCGCTGTCTCGCCCGACATCTTCCACCCGAAGACCGGAGAGCGGACCGTCCTCAATCTGGTCACGCTGATTTCCTACTTCACTCAAGTCGAGGTGAGAACGATCTTCCGGGTTTTCGATGCTTTTTGGGGAGCGTTGTTCCTGTTCTTGTGGGTGCGGTTCGTCCTGAGAAACGTCGAATCCCCCGCACATCGTCTGGGCCTGATCGTCGCAGGGTCTACGGCGCCTTTTCTACAGCTTTTCTTTGGCCACATCGAAGTCTATGCACCCGCTATTGCCCTCAACCTGGCTTACTGGGTCTTGTTGTTGCGCTATTTCCAAACAGAGAAAACCCGCTATTTGTGGCTACTTCCTCTGATGCTGTTTCTGTGCCTGAAGTTCCACCCCAGCGCTTTCCTCCTGGTGCCTTCATTACTCCTGGTCTACGGCTGGCATTTTCTCCCTTCGCGACGGGCTCGCAGACGCTTCAACTGGAGATGGCTCTCCCTCGTTCTGCTCATGCCCATCCTTCTGGCCGGGGCCGCAGTCTATTTCTTCGTCCTGGAAGACCACGTGGATCCTCGCACGGTCAACTTCGACGTCGAGAGCAGTGAGCGCCTGTTTCTTCCTCTCTTTTCTCCCGAGCCTCCTCTCGACCGCTACAACCTGCTTTCCCTTGCTCATTCCTTTGACTACTTCAACCTGATCTTCCTTTGGTCTCCGCTGGCTTTGTACGTGCTGGTGCTGTGCGGCGTGCTGTTCCGCAAGGTGATCGATTGGAACGCCCCTGACGTCCTGGTCCCGCTGTTGTCCCTGCTCCTGTATTCGGGCTTCTTCTTCATGGTCAACCCGCTCATCGGGATGCCGATGGACTGGGATCTGTTTTCCCTCTCTGCCCCCCTGTTCCTGCTGTGCGGCGCGAAATGCCTGTCCAAGCTCGATCCGAAGCCGCTCGGTGGAGCCGTTCTCGCGACGAGCCTGGCCTTCGCCCTGTTGACCACACCGGCGTTCGCGGTGAATGCCGATGTGGACGCACTCTCCAGGCGGTTGGAAAGCCTCGGGATTCGGACCTACAAGACTTACTGGATCCGCTCCGTCGAGACGATCAACCGGGCGATCACACTGGAAGGACAGACGGATCCCGAGCCGCTCCTGCGGCAGTTGGCCGTCGTGGAGAAGCTCGAGCCCTTTGCTTTGCCTGGAAACGACCTCGAGTACGCCACCCTTCTCGGGGAGCTCGGCAGGCGGTATTTGTACGCGGAGAGAGATCCGGCGACGGCCCTGTCTTACTTGGAGGAGGCCATCGGCTATTCGGCGGACCATGCCCCGCCCGTCGCCGCCGGAGTCGAGGCCCAGCTTCTCCTCGGGAACTACCCCGAGGCGCACGACCTCAGTTTGCGCCTGATCGATCTGGCCTTTCCCGATCGATCCAACGCCCTGAAGATCGCTCTTCGCTGTGCGCTGAAGGCCCGGCGATACGACAGGGCCCACGAGCACGCCGACGCTTACCTGAAGCTGAACCCTGGCGACCGGGCCATCCTGTATATCCGGGAGAACCTCCAGAAGGGCACCAACCTGGAAGATCTCGAGAGAGTCTTCACACAACGGAGATAGCCGGGTCGGCAAGGCTCGTGGAGATTTTTCCGCTTCCAGCCGGCTGAGCTAAGATGCCGAGGTCATGGACGGCGCGACGCTACGGCCCGGGCAGGATGTCCTGCACTACCGCATCGGCGACAAGATCGGCGAGGGTGGCATGGGCGAGGTCTGGCGCGCGACCGACACCGAGCTCGGCCGCGAGGTCGCGATCAAGGTGCTGCCCGCGATCCTGGCCAACGACGGCGAGCGGCTGGCGCGATTCCAGCGTGAGGCGCGGCTGCTGGCCTCGTTGAATCACCCCCACATCGCGACGATCCATGGACTGCACGAGGGCGAGACCGACGGCAAGTCGTTCCGTTTCCTCGTCATGGAGCTGGTCGAGGGCGAGGACCTGACCGAGGTCGTCGAGGGTCGGCCGGCGGTCGAGCGCGCGATCGAGATCGCGATCCAGATCGCCGAGGCGCTCGAGGCCGCGCACGACAACGGCATCGTCCACCGCGACCTGAAGCCCGCCAACGTCAAGATGACCGCGACGCGCGAGGTCAAGGTGCTCGACTTCGGCCTGGCCAAGGCGGTCGGCGTCGAGACCGAATCGGGCGGCGCGCCGGGCCCGACGATGTCGCCGACGATCACCTCGGCCGGCACCGTCGCCGGGACGATCCTGGGCACCGCCGCGTACATGAGCCCCGAGCAGGCCCGCGGGCGCAGCGTCGACCGCCGGGCGGACATGTGGGCGTTCGGTTGCCTTCTCTACGAGCTTCTCAGCGGACGACGGGCCTTCTGCGGCGACACGATCTCGGACACGCTGGCTGCCGTGCTCAAGGAACAGCCGGACTGGGCGGCATTGCCGGCAGAGACTCCGAGCGGCGTGCGACGGTTGCTTCGTCGCTGTCTCGAGAAGGACGCGCGCAAACGCTGGGGCGACGCCGGCGACGCGCGCATCGAGCTCGAGGAGTCGCTGGCGACTCCCGAGGACGAAGACGTCTCCACGGTGGCGGTCGCGGCACCCCGTTCAACGGCTTCGCCGGTCTCGCGCTTCGCCCCGTGGCTCGTCGCGGCGGCGAGCCTCGTCGTCGCGGTCGCCGCCTGGTTCGGTGGCGGGTCGACGGACGAGAGTCCTCGTGAGCTGCTGCGGTTGACCATCCCGCTCGGCGACGGGCTGCGCGTCGAAGACGATCAGATGGGAAACGTCGCGATCTCGCAGGACGCGGCCGCCGTCGTCTTTTCGGGAATCGATGCAAACGGACAGAGCGCGCTCTACCTGCGAGCGTTGGATTCCGAGGAGATCGTCAAGCTGGAAGGGACGGACAACGCGGAGAATCCGTTCTTCTCGCCCGACGGAAACTGGGTCGCCTTCTTCTCGAGCAACCGCATCTTGAAGGTCCCCGTCGCGGGCGGTCCACCGGTGGAAGTCTGCGCGAACGTCGGGAGTGCCCGGGGCGCGACCTGGGGGCCGGACGACCGGATGATCTTCCCGCGCCATTTCGATTCCTCTCTCTGGCAGGTTCCGGGTTCCGGTGGAACCGCGGAACCGCTGACGCAACTGGACGAGGAACGGCGCGAGCGCACCCACCGCTGGCCGTTCGCCGTGCCGGACCGGCCGATCGTGCTGTTCACCGTGGCGACCAAGGACAGCCCGGAGTACTACGAGGACGCGCTCATCGACGCGTTCGACCTGGACACGGGGGAACGCAAGACGGTCTTCGAGGGGGCGAGCTTCGCCGTCTACGCGCAGAGCGGGCACCTGATCTTCGGCCGCGGTGGATCCCTGTGGGCCGTCCCGTTCGACATCGACCGGCTGGAGACTACGGGGACCCCGGCTCCCGTCCAGTCGAACGTCATGGGTCTTCGCAACTCGGGCGTCGTGTTCGCCTCGCTGGCGACGAACGGGCTCCTGGCCTTCGTCGAGGGCGAGGCCGAGAGCCTGGACCGCGTGGTCTTGCGGCGCGGTTTCGACGGCGGCTCGGAGCCGATCGGCGGGATTCAACCCGGAGCGGTGCTCAACGTCTCGATCTCACCCGACGGCAAGAAGATCGCGCTCAACATGAGCGGCATGTCGACCTACGACGTCTGGGTCTACGACCTCGATCGGGAAAACCGCACGCGGCTCACGTTCGAGGGAGACAACCAGGCACCGATCTGGGGTCCTGAGGGAAGGTTCGTCTACTACAGCTCCGAGCGGGACGGCAGGACCCGGGCATTCAGAAAGCAGGCGGACGGCTCGGGCGACGAGGAATTGATGTGGGAGGTCGACGGGGTTTCCGTCGGTGTTCAGGACGTTGCGCCGGACGGCAAGACGCTGCTGCTGACCTATTACGGAGAGAACAAGGCCGACCTGTACACGCTGGACCTGACCGACCCGGCGGCGGAACCCCGACCGCTGCTGGACGGCCCGTTCGAGGAAGATCTCGCACGCTTCTCGCCGGACGGACGCTGGCTCGCCTACACCACCGACGAGCCGGGCAGCTTCGAGGTCTACGTCCGGCCGGCGTCGGGCAGCGGCGGCCAGTGGCAGATCTCGTCGGAGGGCGGGGTCCTGCCGCGCTGGTCCCACGACGGCAAACAAATGTTCTACAGGATCGGTCGCAGGATGTTCGTCGTCGATGTCGAGGCCGGAGAAGGAACGACGGCGTTTCGTTCGAGCAACCCCCGTCTCGTCTTCGACGACCTCGAGCGTGCGCGCCTGACCTCCGGCTACGACATCTTGCCGGACGGCGAGTCCATCGTCGTTCCCCAACCCAACCAGAAGGACGCGCCGCTGGACAGCATCACGGTCCTGGTCAACTGGCTCGACGAGGTCGAGCGGTTGGTGCCGGCGGGGCGCTAGGGACCCCCACCGACTCGGGGACACGACTCGGCGCGGGCCATCCCGAGGGATGACCCGCGCGAGTCTGCGGTGGTTGTTCGGAGCGGATCCGGATCAGCCCGCTCGGACCTCGATTTTTCGCGGACGTGCGGCCTCCGCCTTGGGCAGGGTCAGTCGCAGCACGCCGTCGGAAAGCGAGGCGTCGATCCTTTCTTGATCGATCATGTTCGAGAGCCGGAACTCGCGGCGGAAGGACCCGGTCTCGTACTCCTGGAGCAACCTCCGCTCACCGCCGGAAGCTTGCGGCTCGACCCGGCCATCGATGATCAGGACGTTGTCCTTCAGGTCGATGCCCAGCCCGTCCGCCAGCACGCCCGGCATGTCGGCGAGCAACGTGATGCTGCTCTCGGTCTCGAAGATGTCCACTGCCGGAGTAAAGATCGGGCCCGGACGCGTGGCCTCGGCACCCGTGATCTCCTGCTTCTGCCGCGGCTCCATTTCCTTCTTGGTTCTTTCTTTCGTGAGCACAGTCATGGTCTTACCTCCGTTGTAGCTCAAGCGCCCGCGTGGACCGGAATCTGCTTCGGCCTCGCCTCGGCGGCCTTGGGTAGCGTGACGGTCAGGATGCCGTCGCGATAATCGGCCTTGACCCCATCGCCCGCCACGCGCGAGGTCAGTGCGAAGCTGCGCCGGAAGGCACCCCATTCCCGCTCGCGGCGGTGGTACGCGGCCGAGTCGTCCTCGGTGACCTGCTTACGCTCGCCCGCGATCGTCAACGTGTTGTCTTCCATCGTCAGAT
>WVWW01000254.1:1985-20795 GCA_011773795.1 Acidobacteriota bacterium | reverse complement strand
CTGACGATGGTCGAGGGCGCCCTGGATCAACTGCTGGCGACCAAGAACGAGCAGGACTTCAACAACGCGATCGGCGGGCTGATGGGCATGGCGATGGGCGCGATGATGTCGCGGGCCAACTCGCCGGGCGGCGGCCTCTTCTCGAACTCGGCGCCGAGCTTTTCGACCGAAGAGCCGTCTTCCCTCCCGATCACGGAGACCGGCCCGCAGCGGCGCACGATCACCACGACGCGGAAGCTCACCGGCACGATCGAGGACTTCATCGGCACCAAGGTCGTCATCACCGATCACGAAGGCGCGGAGACGCAGGGCTACCTGATGGAAGTGACCGACAAGAAACTCGTCGTGGAGAAACGGGTCACCGGAGGCTCGATCTCTTTCGAGATGGCGCGCAGGAACGTCGAGTCGGTCGAACCGATCTAACGGGCACGGAGCAGGTCATGAAGAAGGGCGGCGGAATCGGGATGGTCGTGCTGGTGATCGTGGTGGCGATCGTGCTGCTGCTGGCCGCCAAGCAGTGGAAGGCGGTCGCACCGACGGCCATGCAACTCGACGACAAGGGCACGCCGATGGTCGTCCCCGAGACCCACGGCGAGGACGAGGCCGGTGAGGCGCTGCAACGCGGCGGGCTGCCCGACCTCAATCAGATGCGCCAGGCCACCGGCCAGCATGCCCGGCAGGTGCAGGAGACGCTCGAAGAGGTCGAGTGATCGTCCTGCCCTCGTACGATATCGACTGCTAGAATGCGCCTCCGGTCGCGGGTCGTGACCCCCAATCCGAGGAGACGCAAGCGATGTCGAACGGCATTTTCGAGGTTCCCTTCCCCGTCAACGAGCCGGTCCTGGATTACGCCCCCGGCAGTCCCGAGCGCGCGGCGCTGCAGGCCGAGCTGAAGCGACAGTCGGCGAAGACGATCGACATCCCGGCGCGCATCGGCGGCCGCAAGGTGCGCACCGGCAAGCTCGCCGACGCGGTGATGCCGCACGACCACGCGCACGTGCTCGGCCGCTGGCACAAGTGCGGCAAGAAGGAGGTCGAGCGCGCGATCCGCGCGGCGCTCGAGGCGCACAAGACGTGGTCGCGGATGCCGTGGCAACACCGCGCCGCGATCTTCCTCAAGGCCGCCGATCTGCTCGCCGGTCCGTACCGGCAGGTGCTCAACGCCGCGACGATGCTCGGCCAGTCCAAGACGGCGCACCAGGCGGAGATCGACGCCGCCTGCGAGCTGATCGACTTCTTCCGCTTCAACGCGCACTACATGCAGCAGGTCTACGCGGAGCAGCCCGGCTCCGCCGACGGCTGCTGGAACTACGTCGAGCACCGGCCGCTGGAGGGCTTCGTCTTCGCCGTGACGCCGTTCAACTTCACGAGCATCGCGGGCAACCTGCCGACGGCCCCGGCCCTGATGGGTAACGTCTGTTTGTGGAAACCGGCCTCGTCCTCGCTGCTGTCCGCGCACTACATCATGGAGCTCCTGGAAGATGCCGGGCTGCCCGCCGGCGTGATCAACATGGTCCCCGGCTCGGGCGGCGCGGTCGGCGACCCGGTGCTGGCCAGCCCCGACCTCGCCGGGATCCACTTCACCGGCTCCACCGAGGTGTTCAAGGGCATGTGGAAGACGGTCGGCGACAACATCGACCGCTACAAGTACTACCCGCGCATCGTCGGCGAGACCGGCGGCAAGGACTTCGTCTTCGCGCACGCGTCGGCCGACGTGCAGGCGCTGGTCACGGCGCTCGTTCGCGGCGCGTTCGAGTTCCAGGGCCAGAAATGCTCCGCGGCCTCGAGAGCCTACATCCCGCGCTCGCTGTGGCCGCGCGTCCAGAAGAGGCTCGTCGCCGAGGTCGGCAAGCTGACGATGGGCGATCCGGCCGACTTCACCAACTTCATGGGTGCGGTGATCGACCGCAACGCGTACGACAGCATCACGAAGTACATCGCGCACGCGAAACGGTCGAAAGACGCCAAGATCCTCGCCGGCGGCAACTACAACGCCCGCAAGGGCTACTTCATCGAGCCGACCGTCGTCCTGGCGAAGAAGCCCGACTTCAAGCTGATGTGCGAGGAGATCTTCGGGCCCGTGCTGACGATCTACGTGTACAACGACAATTCGCTCGACAAGGCGCTGGCCCAGTGCGACACGGGTTCACCGTACGCGTTGACCGGCGCGGTCTTCGCGCAGGACCGTGAAGCGATCGCCTACATGACCGATCGGCTCACGCACGCGGCCGGCAACTTCTACATCAACGACAAGCCCACGGGCGCCGTCGTCGGCCAGCAGCCCTTCGGCGGCGGCCGCGCCTCGGGCACCAACGACAAGGCGGGCAGCTACCTCAACCTGATCCGCTGGGTCAGCCCGCGGACGATCAAGGAAACGTTCGTGCCGCCGCACGACTTCCGCTACCCCTACCTAACCAAAGACTAAGGGGACTATGGGGTCAAGTCTTGGCATGAGACACTCGAGGCGAGGACCGGCCGTAGCGGGCCGGGTCTTGGGCGTGTGTCTCATGCCAAGACTTGACCCCATCCCCACAAGACTTGACCCCATCCCCATCTCCACTACTCGCCGATCAGGTGGGCGACGACGCGGCGCCTGTGCGGGGCCGTGCGGTGTTCGTAGAGGTAGACGCCCTGCCAGGTGCCGAACACCGGTCGGCCCGAGGCGACGGGGATGCCCAGGGTCGTGGACGTGAGCATCGAGCGTACGTGCGCGGGCATGTCGTCCGGCCCTTCCATCGTGTGCCTGAAGATGGGATCGCCCTGCGGGACGAGCCGGTCGAGGAACCGCTCGAGATCGCGCTGGACCTCGGGATCGGCGTTCTCCTGGATCGTCAACGAAGCGGACGTGTGCCGCACGTAGAGTGTCAGCAGGCCGTCCGCGATACCACTGGCACGCACCCAGCCTTTCAACTCGTCGGTGATCTCGTAAAGACTGCGGCCGCGCGTCTCGACGACGAACTCGGTAGTCTCCTGTCGCATGGCCGCCATTGTACGCGGCCTGGAGAGCCTACTTGTCGAATGTGAAGGTGGCCGTGGTCCAGGACTCGACCGGGCGGTCGCGCTCGAGCGCCGGCTCGTAGCGCCAGCGGAGCACCGCCGCGACCGACGCGGCCTCGAGCGGAGAATCGGGGATGCCACGCTCCACGAGCACTCGGGTGACCGCCCCGCTCTCGCTGACCCGCAGCTTCAGCACGACGGTCCCGCCGCCCTTCTTCAGATCCTTCTTCGACACGGTCGGCTCGACGCGATGGATCAGGACGGCGTCGCGCGTGACCGGCTCGGGCAGGGCGACCGCCGGAGCGGTCTCTTCGACCGGAGGCTCATCCACGATGGTCTCCGTGATCGTCGGTTCGGATTCGTCCGGGATCGGGTCGGCCGGGAAGTCCTCCGTGACTGGATCGTCCTGGCTCTCGACCTCCGGCGCCGGCTCCTCCGGCTGCGGCTCGGGCTGCGGCTCGGGCTCCGGCTCGGACTCTGGCTGCACGATCGGAGCCGCCGGCCGGGGCTCCGGTGCCCGCTCCACGAGTGGCCGTGCGGGTTCGATAATCGCGCGTTCCGGCTCGGGCTCCGGTGCGACTCGGCGCGGCTCAGGATCGCGCCTCTGCGGTGGTTGCTCGACGGGGACCACCGTGATCTCGGGTGCGGACGAATCCGACACCTCCGATGCCTGTTCCTCCGGCTGAGGCTCGGGTTGATCGGGTGCCGGCGAGTCCGAGTCGACCGTCAAGATCAGAGGATCGAAAACAGCTGCATCGGTGACGGTCGAGGAGGTCGGACCGGGGTTCGTTTCGGCGACCGGCGCCATGGGGGACGTGGTCTGCCTCGGCCGCGCCATGAAGAACACGGCGACGAAGACGATCACGACGGTGAGCGGGATGGCGACCCAGGACCAGCGTGCCAGCCCACCCTCGGGCTTCGCTTCGGCGGCCATCGGAAACGGCTGGCCCGGATCGCGCCGCGTGAACGCTTCGGTCTGGAACTTTCCCGTCGTCAGTTCGCTGGGAAGGTCGGTCGTCGCGATGGATGCGGCCGGGCGCTCCGACTTCGTCGGCGGGCTCGGCTCGGGTGCGGTGGCGGCCGGGGCCGGCACGGGGGGCTTGGCCTGCGCTTTGGTAAGGGGCTTCCTGTCCGTGCGTCGCCGTGACTTGAGCTCCTGTTCCAGATCGAGCTGCTCGATCACGGCGGCGTCGGCATCGTGATCGCGTCCTGTCGAAGGCTTCGGCGCAACGCGGCCGGCGTCGCTGAGGAGACCTTCGATGTGAGACTCGATCTCTTCCCCGACGTCGGCGGAGAGTCGGACCGAGGACATCGGGGCTTGCTTTGTACCGGCGGTATCTTTCGGGACATCGAAGTCGAGTGCGTCGAGCTCCTCGAGCGCGATGCTCAACCCGTCGTCGGGTTCCGCCGGCGCTTGCCCCGAGAGATCGCGATCGTGGGTGACAGCCTCCGGCTCGCCGTCGAGGAGCTCGCGGCAAAGCGCCAGGAGCTCGTCCGCGGCCACCGGCTTCTGGATCAACCGATCGGCGCCGAACTGATCCAGCGGGGGCAGGTCGATCTGCACGCCGGTGCCCTCGACGACGAGGACGATCGGCGTGTTCGCGCCGGCGTCGGTACGTTTCAGCTCGCGACAGAGGACCGTCCCGTGAGTTCGCGGCAGCCGCGCCGCGATGAAGACGAGGGCCGGCTCGAAGCTGCCGAACTTGGATGCGCCGTCGGCAACCGTCTGGGCGACGGCTACCTCGTAGCCGGCCTTGCGTAACGGATCGACGACCCGCCGGAGGCCCTGCGGATGGTGGTCGATGACCAGGATCCGGTGACTCACTCCTCGTTCCTCTCGCGTACGGCACCCGACCCGCCCGGCTTGGACGTAGCGGCGCCCGGGTTCCCTCCGGAAACTCGTTCCCGTGTCGAAGATGGGGCCCGGAACGGGGCCTTTCAAGGTGGCGGGGACAGCGCCGAAAAGCCCGCAGAACAATTGGAAAACGGGGCTAACATGGGAGGGGCACCCCCGTGCGGACCATGAAGGAGGACCCCCGATGCGCGTCACCCGGCGTCGTTTTCTCGTTTCCGTCTCCGCCGCCACCGCCTCGGCCGGCCTGATCTCGAGGCTTCCCGCCTGGGCTCAGGAAGTCGGTGGTGGAACGTTCACCGCCCTGCGGGGCGACATCGGCATCTTCGACGCGCCACGGAGCGGGGGTACGATCGGGTGGTTCATCGGCAAGGACGCGGTGCTGGTGGTCGACTCGAAGGGACCCGAGTTCGCGCGGGCGTGTATCGACGGCATCGGCGAACGGACGGAGCGCAAGATCGATACGCTGATCAACACGCACCACCACGGGGATCACACCGGAGGCAACCCCGTCTTCCGCAAGGTCGTCGGCCGGATCGTCGGGCACGAGAATGTCCCCGAGCTGCAGCGCAAGGCTGCGGAGCAGCGCGGCAACACCGACGGTCAGGAATACCCGGACGTGACCTACTCGAAGGAGTGGTCGATGGATCTGGGTGGCGAGACCGTGTCGCTCAGGCACCTCGGCCCGGCGCACACCGGCGGCGACAGCATCGTGCACTTCGAGAACGCCAACATCGTCCACATGGGCGATCTCATCTTCAACCGCTGGTGCCCGTTCATCGACCGCGACGGCGGCGCTTCCGTCAAGGGCTGGATCGAAACGCTGAACCGCACGATCGAGGCTCACGACGACGAGACGGTTTTCATCTTCGGGCACGGCGCCGAAACGTTCGGGGTGACCGGCTCGAACACGGATCTCTCCGTGCAGCGCGGTTACTTGGAGTGGATCTGGGAGATCACGGAAAAGGGAATCGCCGCGGGCAAGACGGCCGAGCAGATCGCCGCACCGGGTCTGCCGGAGGCGTTCTCGGATCACGTCGAGCTGAACGAACGCCTCGGTGTCCTCGGTAACGTCAAGGTCGCGTTTGCCGAGCAGACGGAGGACTGACGCCGGTCAGTACAGCGCGTCCAGCTTGTCCAGGTACCTGTCGACGACCACGCGTCGCTTGAGCTTCATCGATGCGGTCAGCTCGCCTCCGTCCACGCTGAAGTCCCCGGGCACGATCCAGAATCGCTTGATCGTCTCGTAGCGCGCCAATTGCCCGTTCAGTCGCTCGATCTCCGTCTCGATGAGGTCCTGCACGGCCTGCTCGGTGGCGAGTTCCTCGTAGGTCTTGCCGGCCAATCCGTTCTCCTGCGCCCACGGCACGATCGTTTCCTGATCCAGCGTCACGAGCGCCGTGATGTACTTGCGCTTGTCGCCGTAAGCCGCGGCCTGGCTGATGTAGGGGGACCGCTTGAGCACCTGCTCGAGATGCTGCGGCGCCACGTTTTTCCCACCGGCCGTGATGATCAGGTCCTTCTTACGGTCGGTGATCTTCAGGAACCCGTCCTCGAGCTCCCCGATGTCCCCGGTGTGCAGCCAGCCGTCGACGATCGTCTCGCGCGTGGCTTCCTCGTTCCTGTAGTAGCCGGCCATGACGTTGGGCGCGCGTATCAGGACTTCCCCGTCCTCGGCGATCTTGATCTCGATTCCCTCTCCGGCCGGGCCGACCGTGCCGAAGCGGTTGTTGTCGATGCGGTTGACGTTGCTGAACGAGGTGTTCTCGGTCATGCCGATGCCCTCGAGGATCAGCATGCCGCAGGCGTGGAAGAACTCCGCGATGTCCCGGTTCAACGGAGCCGAGCCCGAGATGGCGAACACCAGACGACCGCCGAACGCGGCCCGTACTTTCCGGAACACGAGCAGGTCGGCGATTCTGTTGCGAAGCGCGAGCCACAACGGAATGGGGTCCTTCGCCTGCTTGAAGCGACTGACCTGCAGACCGATCCCGATCGACCATTCGAACAACCCGGCCTTGAGGCCTCCGCTCGCCTGAGCGGAGGCACGGATCTTGTCGTGGACCTTCTCGAAGACGCGCGGCACGCAGGGCACGTAGTGCGGCCGCACTTCCTTCAGCGTCTGGGCCACGGCGTTGATGTCCCCATCGATTGCCGCGGTGGTCGCGTTGTGCATGCTGGCGTAGATCAGCATCCGTGCGAAGACATGCGCGAGCGGCAGGAAGATCAACACGACGAAGTGCGGTTCGTGGTAGATCGCGCCACCCGCCGACCAGGCCGAGAAGACCATGTTGGCCTGCGTGATCATCGCGCCCTTCGGCACACCGGTCGTTCCGGAGGTGTACACCAGGGCACAGAGATCGTCGGGTTCGACGGAATCCTGGCGTGCCTCGAGGTCCCGGTCACTCGTCTCGGAGGCGCGGGAGAGAAAATCGTCCCAGCCGAAGACGCCCAGCGAGCTGTCCGTCTCGCCTCCGACGTTGACGATCGTCTTGAGCGCGGGCAGCTGATCGCGCACGGAGAGGATCTTCTCGAGCTGCGCGTCGTTCTCCAGGATCAGGATCTCGATCCCGGCGTGGTCCAGGACATACTTGCAGTCCGCGGCGGTGTTGTTCGGGTAGATGCCGACGGTCACGCAGCCGCAGCTCACGATGCCGAGGTCCGCGAGCACCCACTCGATCGATGTGACCGAAAGCACGCCGACGCGATCACCCTTCGCGGCCCCCCAGGCCATCAACGCCCGGGAGACCTCGGCGGTGCGGTCGGCCACCTCCGTCCACGTGATCCCGCGCCACAGGTCGTGGCGCTTGAAGCGATAGGCCTCCTTCTCGGGGTTGGCCTCCCGGATCGCCTGCAACAGCTCGTGGATGTTTCGGTGCGGCAACATCGGTCCCTCGGTGCGCCGCATCCTACAACGATTTTCGCTATTCTGGGCGCCATGGAGCGCTGCTGGTGGGCCGGTGAGGATCCGCTCTACGTGGCCTACCACGACCACGAGTGGGGCGTTCCCTGCCGCGACGACGCCAAGTTGTTCGAGATGCTGCTGCTCGAGTCCGCCCAGGCCGGGCTGGCCTGGATCACGATCTTGCGCAAACGCGAGAACTATCGCCGGGCGTTTTCACACTTCGACCCGGCCAAAATCGCGCGCTACGACAAACGAAAGAAAGAACGCCTGCTGGCGGATGCCGGGATCGTGCGGAACCGCCTCAAGATCGACTCGGCGATCCGCAACGCCCGGGTATTCCTGGACCTCCGGCAGGAGTTCGGCAGCTTCTCGGAGTTCCTGTGGGGGTTCGTCGACGGCGAGCCGATCGTCAACCGGTTTCGGCGGCCGGACCAGATACCCGCCAGCACACCCTTATCGGACTCTCTCAGCAAGGAGCTCAAGCGTCGCGGCATGAACTTCGTCGGGTCGACGATCGTGTACGCCTACATGCAGTCCGTCGGGATGGTCAACGACCACCTCGTCGACTGCCCGCGCCACAAGGAGGTCGGGAGCTAGGCCCACTCCACCGCAGGAGCCTTTTCCCCTTTCAGGTCCACATCGCCCGCGTCGCGCAACTCGATCGCCGCGATCTTGTTCAGTCGCGCGAGGGCGCGGTAGACGTCGACCTCGCGCATCGGCGCGACCCAGAGCAGGGTCTGGATGTTGTGCCCCTCGCCCATCATGCCGACGAGAAACAGCTCCGCAGGCGAGAGAGGCGTCGCGGTGACGTCGAGCGAAGCAATCGGGTTGGGCACGAAGGTGCTCTTGAGATCGCCCGCACGGCAGTGCGTGAGAAACGCCGTTTCGGCCTTCTGGATCAGGTGTCCGAGGAACTCGTCACCCGGCCGCTCGTCGTAACACCCGTCGAGGACCTCGAGGGCGGCCTCGACATCGTCCTGTGCCAGCAGGTGTTGGGCCAGCTCGAGACGTTCCTCGAACGTCGCGGGCGGTCGCGGGGCCATCGGTTGCGGCACGGACGTCTCGGTGGCGGGATCGGTGGACGGTTTTTCGACCGGATCCGGCACTGGCTCGGCCGCCGACTCCTCGGGTGCGGAACCTACCGTGGCCATCGTGTCGAGCAGCGTCGACGACTCGCCGTTCGGCTCACGGATGCCGACGATCGTGACGAAGCCGGAATGCACGGCCGAGACCAGAAACTTGAGGACCAGAAAATCGGAGGCGTGGGTGTGGTACAGGACCTCACCGATCGTTCGCTCGCCGTCGATCGTGCCCAGGATTCCTCGGGCCAGCCCGTTGTTCATGATTTCCGGAGGAAACTCGACGTCGCCGCGTTCGAGGACGACGCCCGAGCTGACGAACATGCGGCGGATCGCCACGACTTGCTCGATGCGCTCGGCGCCACGCTCGATGATCTCCTCGACGGTCAGCTGAACGTCGAGCATCCAAGGATCTTCGGGTTCGTTTTGCTTGAAGCGAAAGACGGCGTCGTTCCAGTCGAACAAGCTCAAGATGTTTTCTTCCGCCTTGGCGCTGAGCTCGAAGGCGAACTCCTCGGCCTCGATCACGCCCATGTCCTGGAGGATCTCGCCCAGGTTCGTCTCGGTCTCTTTTTGAACGTCGAGCGCCTTTGCCAGCTCCTCCCTGGTAATCTTGCCGCGGGCCAGCAGGAACTGGCCGATGCGGGACGGCGGATCGTCGGAGGAGCAACCCGTGATGCGGCCTTCGCGGAAGGCAATGCGCTTGCAGACCTTGTTTCGCTCGATCGCGAGCACGCCGGTCTCGTTGTTCTCGACGGCCCAGCGCAGCAGGTCCGCCAGTTTCATCGTGTTCAGGTTGCCTTGAATCGACATCGGGCAGCTCCCCTTGGTTTCTTCTAAAAACCTAGATCCGGGCGTCGCGGGGTCAAGGAAATCGGGAACTTTTTGAAGCTGCACAAAAGGAGCGGAGTTTCGGATGAAAGTGATCGAGATCTCGGAATCTTTCGGCACGGACCGGTTGCGGCTGGCGGATCGGCCGGAGCCGGAGCCCGGCGACGGCCAGCTTCTACTGAAGATGAACGCGGCGTCCCTCAACTATCGGGACTGGCTGATGGTCACGGGCAGGTACAACCCGAAGCAGCCGTTGCCCCTGATCCCCTGCTCCGACGGCTCCGGCGAGGTGTTGGAGTGCGGCGGCGGTGTGACGGGATTCGCCCCGCGAGATCGCGTGCTGCCGATCTTCGCGCCGCGCTGGATCGAGGGGAAACCCGACCGAGAAAAGCTGCGGACGACACTCGGCGGCCCGCTCGACGGCGTGCTGACCCGGCGAATGGTGGTCGACGCCGACAGCGTCGTGCGGACTCCGGCGCATCTCGATGACGTCGAGGCGGCCTGCCTCCCTTGCGCCGCAGTGACGGCCTGGAACGCCCTCGTGGTCCACGGGGAGCTCGCCGAGGGCGACCGCGTGCTGGTCCAGGGTTCCGGTGGGGTTTCGATCTTCGCCCTGCAGCTCGCCCGGGCGATGGGCGCGGAGGTCTGGGCCATCTCGAGTCGCGACGAGTGCCTGGCCCGGATGCGCGAGCTCGGCGCGGTCGACGGCGTGAACTACAAGACGGTGCCCGAATGGGGCCGGGAGATTCGCAAGCGCAGCGGGGGCGTCGATCTCGTCGTGGACGTCGGAGGGGGCGCCACGTTGCCGCAGTCGCTCGCGGCGGTCGGTCTCGGCGGGCGCATCTGCCAGGTGGGCAACCTCGGCGGTGGTAGCGTGGAGCTGAATCTGATTCCGCTTTTCATGCAGCAGGTCCGTTTGCAGGGCCTGCTCGTCGGCGATCGCTGTAGCTTCGAGGCGCTCAACGATCTGATCGAGAACAAGAAGCTGCGGCCGATCGTCGATCGGACATTCGCCTGGACCGAGGCCGGGGCCGCGCTCGACTACCTCGCGGCGGGACAGCAGTTCGGCAAGGTCTGCCTGAGCATCGAGGAGTAATCCGTGCGACGAGCCCTCAAGATCGCCGCGCTGCTCCTGATCCTCGTGATCCTCGCCGGACTGCTGTGGCTGCGCTCAACCGTCCGGGGCTCGCTCGCGCAACTCGATGGAGCAGTCGAGCTCGCCGGGCTGACGACCGCGGTCACGATCGAACGCGACGATCTCGGGGTGCCGCGGATCCTCGCCGGCAGCGCGACGGATGCGATCCGTGCGCTCGGCTTCCTGCACGGTCAGGAGCGGTTCTTCCAGATGGACCTGCTGCGCCGTCGGGCGGCCGGCGAGCTGTCGGCGCTGCTCGGACCCGCCGCGATCGGTGCCGATCGGGCGGTGCGTCTGCATCGCCTGCGCGCGCGCGCGGAGGCCATCGTCGCAGCCGCCGGCGAGGACTCGCGTCGAGAATTGACCGCTTACGCAGAGGGTGTCAACGCCGGGCTGGAACGCATCGGGCGTCCGCTCGAGTACGTCCTGCTACGCGACCGGCCGGAGCCGTGGCGTCCCTCCGACTCGGTGCTCGCCGTCTACACGATGTACCTCCGGCTGCAGGACGAAAACGGCAGCCGCGACTCGGCGCGCGGGATCATGCGCGACACGCTGCCGGGGCAGGTGGTCGAGTTCCTGTTGCCGCGCGGGTCCGAATGGGACGCCCCGCTGGTCGGTGACGCCTACGAGACGCCTCCGGTTCCAGGCCCCGACGTCTGGGACCTGCGCTCGGCTGACTCGGCCCCACCGGAGGCACGGCCACGCACCGGCGAGCCGTCGGTCGAGGAGCCGCAGCCGGCCGGCAGCAACAACTGGGCCGTCGCGGGTCATCGCACGGCGGACGGTGGAGCGCTCGTCGCCAACGACATGCACCTCACGCTGGGCATGCCGGGCATTTGGTACCGCGCCTCGCTTCACTGGACGGACGCCGGCGTTGCCCGGCGTGCCACGGGGGTCACGCTTCCCGGGGTTTTCGGCGTCGTCGTCGGCAGCACGCCTTCGATCGCCTGGGCCTTCACGAACCTGACCGGAGACCTGAGCGACCTGGTCGAGTTGGAGTTCGTCGACGGCTCCGACACGCGTTACCGGACTCCCGATGGCGAGGCCGATCTCGAGGTTTTCGAGGAGACGATCGAGGTCAAGGGCGGCGACGACGTGACCGTGACCGTCGAGGAGACGATCTGGGGCCCGGTCGTCGACGAGGATCACCGCGGGACACGTCGCGCGGTGCGCTGGGTCGGTCACGACACCGGGAGTGTGAATCTGGCGTTCATGGCGCTGGCAAAGTCGACGACTCTCGACGAGATCTTCGCTGTCGCACACCGGACGGGAATCCCGGCGCAGAACATCGTCGCTGCGGACGCCGGCGGACGCATCGGCTGGACCGTCGTCGGTCCGCTTCCCGACCGCTTCGGCTTCGACGGTCGCTTCCCCGTCTCGTGGTCCGATGGAATGCGCGGTTGGAGGGGACGCCTCGCGCCAGCCGATGTTCCGCAACTCCGCGATCCACCGTCGGGCGTGATCTGGACCGCCAACAACCGCACGATGGACGGCGTGGAACGCGATCGAATCGGCGACGGCGGCTACGCGCTGGGCGCCCGCGCGAAACAGATCCGCGACAGCCTGCTCGCGATCGAGTCCGCCACGGCGCAGGACATGCTGGACTTGCAGCTCGACGACCGCGCGTTGTTCCTCGAGCGCTGGAGGGACCTTTTGCTGAATGTGCTGCGCGAACAGAACGTGCGTCGAACGGCGCCCCGGCATGATGAGCTTCTACGCCAGATCGAAACCACCTGGACCGGTCGCGCCTCGATCGATTCGGTCGCCTATCGCATGGTGCGAGCGTGGCGACAGTACGTCGCCACCCGGGTCTTCGAACCGTTGACCGCGCCGTGTCGCACCGCCGACCCCGAGTTCGACTACTTCTTCTACCGGCGCTTCGAGGGGCCGCTGTGGCGCATCCTCGAGGAACGACCGGAGCATCTGCTCGAGCCTTCCTACGCCGACTGGGCCGGGCTGCTGGTCGCCGCGGTGGACGACCTGGTCATGCAATTCATGCAAGAGCCCACCGATTCGCTGGACGGGTACACCTGGGGTGATCGCAACCGGTTCGCGATGACCCATCCGATGAGCCGGTCGCTTCCGGGTTTCGTCCGGCGTCATTTCGACCTGCCCATCGAACAGCTGCCCGGAGACAGTCGAATGCCGCGCGTCCAGGGTCGTGTCTTCGGCGCCTCGGAAAGATCCGTCGTCTCGCCGGGGCGTGAGTCCGACGGGTTGTTTCACATGCCGGGTGGCCAGAGCGGCCATCCGTTCTCGCCGTTCTACGACGCGGGGCACCGGGCCTGGGCGGACGGCGCGGCCGCACCCTTCCTCCCCGGCGAGACCCGCCACACGCTTGTCCTCCGGCCCGCTCGCTGACTAGAATCGCCGCTCACCAACGAGGAGCGGGTTCCATGGAGTACCGGCGTCTGGGCCGTGCAGGCCTCAAAGTGAGCGCGCTGTCGTTCGGCAGCTGGGTGACTTTTTCGTTTCAGGTCGACACCGAGGCGGCCGACAGGATCATGGGCGCCGCCTACGACGCCGGGATCAACTTCTTCGACAACGCGGAGGTCTACGCGGCCGGCGAATCGGAACGGATCATGGGCGAGGTGCTCGCGCGATCCGGCTGGGGGCGCGACACCTACTGCGTGTCGAGCAAGGTCTACTGGGGCGGCGACCTGCCGACGCAGCGCGGCCTGCACCGCAAGCACATCCACGACGCCTGTCACGCCGCCCTGCGCCGGCTGCAGGTCGACTACCTCGACCTGTTCTTCTGCCACCGGCCCGACCTGGAGACCCCGATCGAGGAGACGGTGCGCGCCATGGACGACCTGATCCGCCAGGGCAAGGTGCTCTACTGGGGCACGTCGGAGTGGAGCGCGCAGCAGATCCAGGAGGCGCACGGGCTCGCGCGGCAGTACGGCCTGACGCCGCCGACGATGGAGCAGCCGCAGTACAACATGCTGCACCGCGACCGCGTCGAGCGCGAGTACCACCGGCTGTACGAGGAGGTCGGGCTGGGCACGACGATCTGGTCGCCGCTGGCCTCGGGGATCCTGACCAACAAGTACGCCGACGGGATCCCGGACGGATCGCGGATGTCGCTACCCGACTACGACTGGTTGCGCGAACGGATGGAGTCCCCCGAGGGCCGCAAGCAGATCGCGATGACGACGGCGCTCAAGCCGGTCGCCGACGATCTCGGCTGCAGCATGGCGCAGATGGCCATCGCGTGGTGTTTGAAGAACCCCCGCGTCTCGACGGTGATCCTCGGCGCCAGCCGCGTCGAGCAGCTTGACGAAA
Organism: Acidobacteriota bacterium; assembly: GCA_011773795.1. Lineage (GTDB taxonomy): Bacteria > Acidobacteriota > Polarisedimenticolia > Polarisedimenticolales > Polarisedimenticolaceae > WVWW01. Next base: position 6,711 of record WVWW01000254.1, on the reverse strand, counting down.
ACCTCGCTGCGCTCGACGTGGTCGGGAAACTGGACGACGAAGTCATGCAACGGATCGAGACGATCCTCGACAACAAGCCCGAGCTGCCGCAACAGTGGTAGGAGACGTGATGCAACCCCGACCCTCGTATCCCTGGTTCGCCCTGCTTGTCGCCGTCCTGATGTTTGCGATCGCGCCGTTCGATGCAATCCACGCCGCCAAGAAGAACGCGGCCAAGGACGAGGAGAACGGCGAGAAGAAGGAAGACAAGTGGGACGTCGCCAACCCTCCCGGCGAGTACTACGAGGTCGAGATCGACACCGACGAGGGGACCTGGATGAGCCTCGACGTCAGCCCCGACGGCGAGGAGATCGTCTTCGACCTGCTCGGCGACCTGTACACGATCCCGATCGCAGGTGGTGAGGCCAAGGCATTGACCTCAGGCTTCCCCTGGGACATGCAGCCGCGCTACAGCCCGGACGGCAAGTCGATCGCGTTCACGAGCGACCGTGGCGGCGGCGACAACATCTGGGTCATGGATCGCGACGGGAGCAACCCGTCCGCGGTGAGCGAGGAGGATTTCCGGCTGTTGAACTCGCCGGTCTGGAGTCCCGACGGGCAGTTCATCGCCGCGCGTAAGCATTTCACGTCGCGCCGTTCGCTCGGTGCGGGCGAGATCTGGCTCTACCACCGCAGCGGCGGCGGCGGGCTGCAGCTCAACAAGCGCCCCAACGATCAGAAGGATCTCGGAGAGCCGGCCTTCTCGCCCGACGGCCGCTACGTCTACTACAGCCGCGACAGCACCCCCGGCGACACCTTCCAGTACAGCAAGGACTCCAACACCCAGATCTACACGATCCATCGCATCGATCGTGAGACAGGCGACAACGAGACGTTCATCAGCGGCGCCGGCGGCGCGATCCGCCCCACGCCGTCTCCCGACGGGAAGTGGATGGCGTTCGTGCGGCGCGTGCGTTTCCAGTCCACGCTGTTCCTGCACGACATGGAGAGCGGCAAGAACACCGCGATCTTCGATGGCCTCGAACGCGACATGCAGGAGACCTGGGCGATTCACGGCGTCTACCCGACGATGGCCTGGACACCGGACTGCAGGTCGATCGTCTTCTGGGCCGCAGGCAAGATCCAGCGCATCGACATCGAGTCGCGCGAGGTCACGCCGATCCCGTTCCACGTCGAGCAAAAGCACAAGATGATCGAGGCGCTGCGCTACCCCGTCGAGGTCGCGCCGGAGACGTTCGACACGCACATGTTGCGCTGGGTCCACGTCTCTCCCGCCGGCAACAAGNNCAACAAGGTCGTCTACCAGGCACTCGGCCACCTGTACGTCCGCGGCCTGCCCGACGGGGAGCCGCGGCGGCTGACGGGCCAGGACGACCACTTCGAGTTCTACCCGTCGTTCTCGCGCGACGGGAAGTGGGTCGTCTACGTCACGTGGAACGACGAGACGCTCGGGTCGGTTCGTGTCGTCTCCGCCGCCGGCGGAGAGGGCCACCTGGTGACCAACGCACCCGGCCACTACCTCGAACCGGTCTTCTCGCCGGATGGGCAGACGATCGTGTATCGCCGCGGCGGCGGCGGGTTCCTGACCTCGCCGCTCTACTCGCGCGACCAGGGGCTCTACGCGGTCCCGACGATGGGTGGGGATTCGATTCGGGTCAGCAAGTCCGGCTCGCGGCCGCAGTTCCGGACGGAGTCGGAGCGGGTGTTCTTCACCACCTTCGGGCCGGAAGAGCGCATCCTCAAGAGCGTCGAGCTTGACGGCGGCGACGAGCGCTCGCACGTCAAGAGCGAAGCCGCGACGGAGTTCCGGCTTTCGCCCGACGGCAAGTGGATCGCCTTCTCCGAGCGCTTCAACGCCTACATCGCGCCGTTCGTCCCCGCCGCCCAACCGGTGCAGATCGGCCCCAAGACGAAATCGATCCCGGTCACGAAGGTCAGCCGGGACGCAGGAAACTACCTGCACTGGTCGGGCGACTCACAGACCCTCTACTGGTCGCTCGGCGCGGATCTCTACCGGCGCGATCTGAGCGATGCGTTCGCCTTCATCGACGGCGCCCCGGAGGAACTGCCCGAACCGGTCGCCGAGGGCACGCCGATCGGCTTCACGGCGACCTCCGATGTCCCGACCGGCAGCATCGCCGTCACCGGGGCGCGCCTGATCACGATGCGTGGCGACGAGGTCATCGAGAACGGGACCGTCGTCGTCGAGGCGAACCGCATCACCGCGGTCGGTCCATCCGCGGACGTCACCGTGCCCGACGACGCCTTCGTGCTCGACGCGTCGGGTAAGACGATCATTCCCGGGCTCGTCGACGTGCACTGGCACGGGAGGCAGGGTTCCTCGGGGTTCACGCCGCAACAGAACTGGATGAACTACGCGTCGCTGGCGTTCGGCGTGACCACCGCGCACGATCCATCGAACGACACCAGCACCTTCTTCGCCGCGAGCGAGCTGGCGAAGGTCGGCATGATCGCCGCGCCGCGGTTGTACTCGACCGGCACGATCCTCTACGGTGCCGCCGGTGACTTCAAGGCGATCGTCAACAGCCTCGACGACGCCCGCAGCCACCTGCGGCGCCTGAAGGCGGTCGGCGCGTTCAGCGTCAAGAGCTACAACCAGCCGCGCCGCGACCAGCGCCAGCAGGTCATCGCGGGCGCGCGCGAGCTGGAGATGATGGTCGTCCCCGAGGGCGGCTCGCTGTTCCAGCACAACATGACGATGATCGTCGACGGCCACACCGGGATCGAGCACTCGCTGCCCGTCGCCGCGATCTACACCGACGTGCTGCAGCTCTGGGGCGCGAGCCGCACCGGCTACACGCCGACGCTCGGCGTGGCCTACGGCGGCCTCTCCGGCGAGCACTACTGGTACCAGCACACCAACGTCTGGGAGAACGAGCGGCTGCTCGGCTTCGTCCCGCGCGAGATCATCGACGCGCGCTCGCGCCGCCGCGTGATGGCGCCGGAAATGGAGTACAACCACATCGCCATCGCGGAGGGCTGCAAGCAGCTCCACGACGTCGGCGTGAAGGTCAACATCGGCGCCCACGGCCAGCGCGAGGGGCTCGCCGCGCACTGGGAGATGTGGATGTTCGAGCAGGGCGGGATGACGCCGATGGAGGCGCTGCGCTCGGCGACGATCCACGGGGCGCACTACGTCGGGCTGGACGGCGACCTCGGTTCGATCGAGGTCGGCAAGCTCGCCGATCTCGCGATCCTGGACAGGAACCCGCTCGAGAACCTGCGCGACTCCGAGTTCGTCCGCTGGGTCATGCTCAACGGCCGGCTCTACGACGCCGCGACGATGGATCAGATCGGCAACCATCCGGCGAAACGTGAGCCGTTCTTCTTCGAAGAAGACTAGCCGCGCGCTTCTACCCGTCGATCAGGGGAACGGTCTCGCGCACGTCGACGTGCAGCTGTTCCCCTGTCTCGGTCATCAGACTCGAGGCGACGAGATGATCGGGTCCGACGTCGTGGAGCCGGCAGCACCAGTCATCGGTCACGGCGGCGTCGATCGACGCGCGAATCCCCGTGTCGTCGCGCCGGAAGGTGTAACGCGACAACCCCGACGCGATGCGCTCCTCGCGCGCCTTGATCAGCGATTCCTTGAGCGTCCAGTACTCGAAGAACCTACGGCGGGCGTCCGGCCCGGGGAGGGATAGGATCTCCGTGACTTCGCGAGGCGCGAAGTAGCGCTCGGCGATGTCGAGGAAACTTACGGATCTCGTGGTGTTCTCCACATCGACACCGACATCTCGGTCCGACGCGACGAGACAGGCGACGAGACCACGCGTGTGCGACAGGCTGAAGCGCGGCGTGTCGTCACGCCGCGGCTCGGCAACCTCCGGCTTTCCCGACGGGCGTGCGGCAAAGCGCCACGCTTCCGGTGCGACACCCGTGTAATGCGACAGTGCGGTGCGAACGAGAACGCGGGTCACCAGGTAGTCGAGCCGGCCGGACTCGGTGCGGTAACGCGACCGGCGCTCGTGCTCCTCGGGCGTGAGCAGCCGCTCGTAACGGGCCACGAGCCTGCGCTGGAGAACGGTCTCGGGACGCACGACCCAGAGGTGCGCCCGATCGACGGCGAGCTCGTTAGCCTGTGGCACGACGCGAGTCAGTTTATCAGCGTCGGCAGAAGATCGACCGGAGGCGACCCGCAACCTCGCCGGCCTCGACCCGTGAACAATCCAGTTGTGCGTGGTCGGCAAAACGTGCAACTGAACGATGTCCTGTGGTCCGACTCCGTCGTCGCTTGGCGAGTTTGTCGGGCACCTCCGGCGGATCGGCCCATTGTGTCGTGAAACGTGTGCTGTCGATCATCGATTCGGACGAAGACGCTGCGGGCGCACCGCATACGTGTGCGCAACGGAAGCCCTAGTTCGCTGCACGTCCCCGTTTCGCGTCTTCGATCAGACGTGGAAGATGCTCCCGCGACTCGGCGCTGTCCGGGGCGAGCGCGATCGCGGCCTCGAAGCTCTCGATCGCCTCGTCGAAGCGTCCCATCGCCTGAAGCGACAGTCCCAGCTCGATCCGGGCGTCGGGGTCGCCGGGTGCCAGCTCGGTCGCGGCAGCGAGGTGTGGAACCGCCTCGGCGTGGCGTCCGGCGCGACGCAGTAACCCGCCCAGGTTGTAGCGCAGCTCGAGGACGTCGATCCCGTCGGCGAGCGCCTCGACATACGCCGAGATGGCCTCGTCCGGGCGTCCCGCCCGGGCCAGCCACAAT
>WVWW01000254.1:0-1972 GCA_011773795.1 Acidobacteriota bacterium | reverse complement strand
AAGTCGGCCCGAAGGTTGGAGAGGTCGGGCTGGTCCTCGAGCACGCCGCGAATCCGTGCCACGGCCGCATCGACCTCGTCGCGCAACAGATGCCCCCAGGCAAGCCCGAGCTCGATCTCGGGAACGCGGATCAGGCCCCAGCGTGCGGCCGCCCGGAAATGCTCGAAGCTCGCCGCCGCCGCATCGTGGTGCTCGTCGGGATACCGGCGATCGTGAAACGCCCCGCTCAACACGTCGGCTCGGGACGCCTGGATCTGCTTGAAGTGGTACTGCGCCAACTTGCGCTGGGCCTGGACCAGACCGCTGTGCGCCGTGAACGCCAACCACAGCACCGTGACGACGAGGACGACCCTTCCCGAGCGGGTGAGCCGTCCGCCGAGCTTGAGCTCGAGGTTCTGCAGGCGCACGGTGTGGCGGCGTAGGAGACGGACGGCCTTCAAGGCGACGAAGGCGGTGATCCCGGCCAGCCCGATCGCCATCAACAACGGCGGACCGTCGTAGAGGCGGCGAAACGCGAAGACGGCGACGAAGAAGACGCCGAGCAGCGAGAGCTCCTCCAGCCGGGACAGGTCGTAGCGTACGGCGCGCTCGACCTGTTTCTTCGCCGTCAACGCGGACGGCTTGGCCCAGCCGAAGCTCAACGCGTCGTTGGGACAGACCGAGACGCAATCCATGCATTTCATACAGCCCGGATCGACGACCTTGCCGAACAGACGCACCTCTTCGTGAACCAGCACGTTCGAGGTGCACGTGGCCGTGCAATGACCGCAGCCTTCACAGTTGTCGTCGACCACGATGCTGCCCGGCGACCACTGATCGAGGACGCCGAAGAAGCCGCCGTACGGGCAGCCGTAGGTGCAGAACCCCTTGGCGCCGAGGAAGTAGACCGCCGCGAAACCGCAGGTCAGCAGAGTCAACACGGCGAAGACGGGACCGGGGAACGTCTTCCAGAAGCTGTCCGTCATGAGGTGGTTGGAGAAACCCTGAAATTCGGCAACCGGGCCGAACCACTGCGCCGCCGCGGGCCAGACCCTCTCGAGCCAGGGCATCACCACGAGGCGTTTGGGGGTCGGCCAGACGAACATGTAGATCCCGTAGGCCAACGGGATCCACAGCAACAACCGCGAGCGGAACGGGCGCGGGCGGATGCCGGCCTTCTTCATCAACCAGCCGCAGAAATCCTGCAGCGCGACGAGGTGGCAACCCCAGCCGCAGAAGAACCGGCCGAAGACGAGCGTGGCGAGCAGCGCCACGGCGAAGAAGACGAAGCCCGCGTTGACGTAGCCGAGCTCCAGCGTGTACATCGCCTCGGAGGGCTCGACCGGCGACACGGTGCGACCCGCCAGCAGGAAGTGGGTGGCGTGAACCGCGATCGCGACGTGCACGCCGATGAGCACCGCTGCCCGCCACTTGGAGCGGTGCGACGGGCGGATCGCGCTCAACGAGCCCCGGCCGGCCACCGGGAGCTCCGGGTCGCCGAAATCGATCCCTTTCGTCTTGCTCTTCTTGGGCAGATCCGACCCCCAAGGTAAACCGGGCTCTTTTATATACGCGATCGGGATTCTACTGCGGCGGTGTCGCGTGGTTGCGACTATCATCCGGCCGTGGACGAACGGAAGGTCTTCGCCCCGGCCACGGTGGCCAATCTCGGGCCGGGGTTCGACGTGCTGGGTCTGGCGCTCGAGCGACCGGGCGACACGGTCGTCGTGCGTCGTGCGGACGCGTCCGGCGTCCGCATCGCTTCGATCGAAGGTGATGGCGGCGTGCTGCCGCGAGAGGCCGCGAGGAACACCGCGGGCATCGCGGCCGCCGAGGTCCTGCGACGGACCGAGCCGAGCGCCGGTGTCGAGCTGGACGTGATCAAGGGCATGCCGCTCGGTTCGGGCCTGGGTAGCTCCGCGGCGAGCGCGGCCGCGGCGGCGGTCGGCGTCAACGCGCTGCTGGGCGACCCGTTGGATTCGCTCGAGCTCGT
>WVWW01000070.1 GCA_011773795.1 Acidobacteriota bacterium | reverse complement strand
ATCCTCGAGACGCGACAGATCGTCCCGGGCCGATTCTTTTTCTTCGAGCAACCGTGCGGCCTGCGCGGCGTTTCGCCGTAGGGCTTCTTCCGCGGTGAGTTTATGGTTGCGTTGTTCGGCGGCCCGGTTGGTCGATTCGAATTGGCGGCGACGCAGGGCCTCGAGATTCTCGCGCGCCTCCATGGACCGGCGTTCCGCATCCGCGAGCGCGGCCTGCTGCAGCTGGAAGCGGTGCTCGAGTTGATCGAACTGGGCCGCAAAGCCCGTGAGCTCGGCACGGCGTTCCTGATCGTGACGCTGCCGTTCCTCGCGCGACTCCGCGAGCCGCTTCGCTTCCCCGTCGCGCAGCAACGCCGCCTGCTGGGCTTCCTCGATCTTCTCGGTGCAGCTGCGAATCTGGTTTTCGGCGCGGTCCGCGGCGATCTCGAGCCGGTGCAGGCTCTCGGCGGTTTCCTTGTAGAGCCGATTCGCTTCTTCGAGCGACCCACGCTCTTCGAGGAGCGCCACCTCACGACGGCTCAATCCGGCAGCCGCCTCGGCCTCCGCGTCGCCGGCCGTGGCCTCCCGCCGCTTCAGCTCCGTGAGTCCCGCATCGAGCGCGCGTGCCCGCAGACCGAACAGCACACGCTGCTGGCCCCGGATCTCCTCACGCAGCGCGCGATAACGCCGCGCCTTGCCGGCCTGGCGCTTCAACGACCGGATCTGCCGTTCCACCTCGACGACGATGTCGTTGACGCGGAGCAGGTTGGCATACGTGGCCTCGAGCTTCAGCTCGGCCAGCCGGCGCTTGTGCTTGTAGCCCGAGATGCCGGCCGCGTCCTCGATCAGCACGCGACGTTCCTTGGGCTTGGCGTTGAGGATCTGGTCGATGCGGCCCTGCTCGATCGTGGCGTAGGTCCGCGCCCCGACGTGGCCGGCCTCGAGGATGGCCTGGATGTCTTTCAGCCGGGCCCGCTTCCCGTTGATCAGGTAGTCGCTCTCGCCGCTGCGGAACAGCCGGCGACTGATCGAGACCGTCCCCTGATCGGCGCCCGTGAGGCCCTCGGCTTCGTCGAACCGGAGAGTGACCTCGGCCATCCCGAGGGGTTTGCGGCGCTTGGTGCCGCTGAAGATCACGTCGGCCATCTGCTTGCCGCGCAGGATCTTCGGGCTCTGCTCGCCGAGGACCCAGTTGAGGGCGTCGCCGATGTTCGACTTGCCGCAGCCGTTGGGACCGACGATGGCCGTGATCCCGGCCGGGAAGGTGACTTCCGTCTTGTCGCTGAACGACTTGAAACCGGAGATCTTCAGGCTCGCCAATCTCATCGGTGGAAGCTCTCTCCGTCGACAGCAGGATACGGGTCCGGGCGAAAAGCGCCGCGATCATACCATTTCGAGGCGCGAGCAACCATGACCGCCCCTAGATCTACGACCTCGGCCCCCGGTATGGCCCCAGATATTGGGGCATCGGTTCATTTCTGGCGGCCAAAGCGCAACCCGGGCGTGGCGCCCACCGCCGGTTTCGTGGGGACCCCATTGTAACGGAACGACCCTCTCCTGTCGCAAACGATCGGGAAACGGGTCAGCGATCGCGGCTCAAGATCAGCTCGGGCATCCCGGCAAGCGCTTCGTACGCGGGACCGCCACCGAACCCGTCGAGCTGCCGAACGGCGCTCTCCGCAAAGCGGCGAGCGCGGTGCCTGGCGCGCTCGATCGAGCCGTGCTCGTGCAACAGGTCGGTGAGTCGCGCGATGGCCTCGGGGTCGCCGTCCTCGATGGCAAAACGGGCCAGCTCGGCCGCGTCGACCGGCCCGCTCCCCAGCAGGTCGAGCACGGCCAGCGTCGCCTTGCCCTCGCGCAGGTCGCTGGCCGCGGGTTTGCCCATGGTGGCGGCGTCGCCCGTGAAATCGAGCAGGTCGTCGACCAACTGGAAAGCCATCCCGAGATCCGTCCCGAAACCCCTCAGCGAGCCGAGCCGGCGCTCGTCGACGTCCGCCACCAAGCCCGCCAGCTCACAGCAACAGCCGAACAGGGCGGCGGTCTTGCGCTCGACGAGGTCGAGGTACTCGTCTTCGGTGAGATCGAGGCGGCCGACGTAGCGCGTCTGGAGCATCTCGCCCTCGGTCATGCGCAGCGTGACCTCGGCCAGCCGCTCCATGACCTCGAGGCTGCCGGCGCCGAGCGCCATCTCCATCGCCTTGGCGAAGAGGTAGTCCCCGAAGAGGACCGTCGTCGAGTTGCCCCAGCGGCGATTGGCCGACGTGCGGCCACGCCGCGTCCTCGCGCCGTCGATGATGTCGTCGTGGATCAGGGTCGCGGTATGGATGAATTCGAGCACCGTGGCAAGCCGGATGTGATGCTCTCCGCGGTACCCACAGAGTTGGGCGGTGAGCAGGTGCAACGTCGGTCGCACCCGCTTTCCCCCGCTGGCGGCGACGAAATCGCCGATCTCCTCGACGATTTTGACGGGCGAGGCGAGGTGCTCGCGGAACATCCGTTCGACGCGGACCAGATCGTCCGCGATCAGTCCGGCGATCTTGTCCGGGGTCAGGACGGTATCGGCGGCCGCCTGCTCCCGTATCGATCCGATCGACTCGCTCAAGCTAACCTCGCCGGACCCGCGTTCGCGGGCGGTTCGCGCCCTTCGAGACCCCGGACTCTATCACCGCGCCTGCGCCCGCATCAACACGGCGGCCCGGGCCGGGAGGTTCTCCTCGTGGCTCCGGCGGGCTCAGTTCACCGGGGGTTTGAAGGAGAACAGATCGGCCGGAAGACCTCTGTTGCGCTGCATCCGGGGAAACCGGTAGAGCATCCGGTTGCCACCGGCATCGAGCACCTCGACGGCATCCAGACCGGAGCCGTCGACCGGAAGCGTCAACACCACCTCGGTGAACGCCTCGTCCTCGACGAGCGGCGTCAGCCGCAGTCGCGCACGGCCCCGGCGCACCGGCTCGACATCGATCCCGGCGCTGAACAGATCGCGTAGCGGCCGCCGGCCGGTCAGCAGGATCATCAAAAGGTTGTTCTGCTCGTCCAGCGTGCCACGCTCGACATACTCGTCGGCCTCGATCCACAACAACGTCTCACCGTCGTTGACGAGGGCGACCTTGGTCTCCGGACGCGTGTAGTCGAACCGCATTTGACCCGGCCGACGAAGGTACCAGCGTCCGCTTTCCTCGATACCGGTGCCCATCGCCCCAGACAACAGCTCCTGTTCGAACCTGCCGCTGAGATCGCGTGTCTCGTCGAGCCAGCGCTGGAACCCCGCCAACAGGACATCGGCGTCTTCCGCACCGGCCGGCGCGACCGCGAGCCACAAGAGGAGGATGGATGCTAGGCTGAATGCTTTACTCATCTTTCCTTCGAGGCGACCATGATCCCCGTTCGACTCGCGATCCGCAAATCGGTGGCCGTGTGGCTGCTCGCCGCGGCCGCGGCCGCGCCCCTGCAAGCCGCCGGTGAGCGTCTGGAAGAGGCCGTCCGGCTCTACGATGCGGGACGCTACGCGGAGGCGAAGCCGCTGCTCGAGCAGCTCGTGGCGAGCGGCAACGCGGACGGCATCACGCACTACCGGCTCTATTTCTGCCAGCGCGACGCCGGTGAATCCTCGCATCGACAGACGCTGGAGACAGCGCGAAGCCTGCTCGAAAAAGAAGTCCTCGAGGCCGACGGCTTCGAGGCGGCCTTCTACCTGTCGAACGCCTACTCCAACCTCGGGTTGACCTCGGAGGTGCCGCGCCTGGCCGCCGACGTGACCGGCCGCTTCGAGGCCGGGAAGATCGGCACGCCGACGCAACCGGTGGAACAGTTTCGCTTGGCGAAGCTCTACGCCGATCAGCAGAAGGAGCTGGCCGCATCACCGTGGTTCGAAAAGGCGCTCGATGGTTTCGAGGCGTCC
>WVWW01000252.1:908-1090 GCA_011773795.1 Acidobacteriota bacterium | reverse complement strand
CAGTCGGCTCACCGAGAACTTCTCCATGTACTCCGACATGTCCACGCGGATCAACGCCTTCTCGTCGGCGAACAGGAAGCGCGCCAGCGCCCGTGCCAGCTCCGTCTTCCCGACGCCGGTCGGCCCACTGAAGATGAACGAACCGATGGGACGGTTCGGGTCTTTGAGCCCGGCTCGGCTGC
>WVWW01000252.1:308-796 GCA_011773795.1 Acidobacteriota bacterium | reverse complement strand
CTGAACGTCCGGCGCTCCTCTTCCCACTGTTCCCGACGCTTGCGAATCTCGGATTGCAACTCACGCTCGCGGTCCCGCAGCTCGGCCGCCCGCTCGAAGTCCTGATCGCGGATCGCCTCGTCCTTGAGCCCGCCGATCTCCTTCAGGCGCTCCTGAAGATCCGCGACCTCGGGCGGCGGCACCTGGGTCGACAGGTGCACACGGGCGCACGCCTCGTCGATCACGTCGATCGCCTTGTCCGGCAGGTAACGGTCGGTGATGTAGCGCTCCGACAGCTTCGCCGCGGAGACCAGCGTGTCCTGCGGCAGCGTCACCTTATGGTGGTCCTCGTAGCGCTTCTTCAGACCCTCGAGGATCTCGATCGTCTCATCCACCGTCGGCGGATCGACCATCACCGTCTGAAACCGGCGTTCCAGCGCCCCGTCCTTCTCGATGTACTTGCGGTACTCGTTCAGCGTCGACGCGCCGATGCACTGCAACTCCCCGCG
>WVWW01000252.1:0-166 GCA_011773795.1 Acidobacteriota bacterium | reverse complement strand
CCAGCCCCTCGACGATCGCCGTCTTGCCGACTCCCGGCTCGCCGATCAACACCGGGTTGTTCTTCTTGCGGCGCGAGAGGATCTCCATCACCCGCTCGATCTCCTTCTCACGGCCGATCGTCGGATCCAGTTCGCCGGCGCGCGCCAACTCGGTCAGGTCCCGGCA
>WVWW01000120.1 GCA_011773795.1 Acidobacteriota bacterium | reverse complement strand
TCGCCGGGGCGGTCAGCTACCTGCGACCCTCCCTGTTCGAGTTTCCGCTCAACGGCGATGGCCGTACCGGACCGACGCTGGCGCTCAACCCGGCCGCCGCGCTGGCCGGCCGGGTGGTCGGTCCCGACGGAAACGGGATCGGCGGCGCCACCGTGTCGATGAGCGAGAAACACGGCGGTGGGATGATTCGCATCAGCACCGGGATGCCGATCGATACTCCCGACTCGGTCACGGACGACGAGGGTCGCTTCCGGATCGGCGCGATCGATCCCGACCGCAACTACGACATCCGAGCGGAGGCGGAGGGTTTCGCCGCCGCCAAGCAAGCCGTCGGGGACCTGCAGCCGCACCGCACCGTCTCCGATGTCCTGCTGACCCTCGATGCCGGGCGCTCGATCCGTGGCCGCGTGGTGGACGGGGACGGCAACGCGATCAGCGGCGTGGAGCTGACCGCGACGATCAGCTCCGGGAACCGCGCGTTCGGCGGCGGGGCGATCCGGCTCGGCGGCGAGATGCCGTCCGCGACCGCGGCCGGCTCGGGAACCGACGGCACGTTCGTGGTGGCAGGACTGGCCAAGGGGAAGTTCGACCTGACCGCGAAGCGCAGTGGCTTCGCGCCGCACACGATCACGGGGGTCGAGCTCGAGGATGAGCGCGGGATCGACGTCGGCGACATCACCTTGCTTCCCGGGGAGGCGCTCGACGGGCTCGTCTTCGACGGCGACGGGGTCCCCGTCGAAGGTGCCGAGGTGCGCGTGATGGAGTCCTCCCCGATGTCGGGGTTGTTCTCCGGCATGGCGTTCGGTGATTCGGGCAACGCCGACGCAGTGGCCGATCCGACGGGTTGGTTTTCGGTCACCGACCTCTCCAAGGAGAAGAANNAGCCGACCCGGTTTCGTCGCCGCGCAGGTCGACGGCATCGCCGTGCCGCGCACGGAACCCCTGGAGCTGCGGCTCGAGCCCTCGTCGCTGCTCGCCGGCACCGTCGTCGATTCGTCGGGCGAGCCGCTCGCCGGTGCGCGCGTCAACATGATGCGCATGCGCTCGGTCGAGGCCGGCGGGATGGCGATGCAGGTCGCCATGGCCGAGGACACGACGAGCGACGCGGAGGGGCGCTTCGCGTTCGAGGAGCAGGAGCCGGGCAAGGTCTCGCTGACCGGCGTGGCGTCGGGCTACCAGGAGGCGCGGCTCGCCGATCTGGTCATCCCCAAGGGCGAGGATCTCGACGACGTCAAGATCGAGCTCGCCGACGGCGCGATCCTGCAGGGCCGTGTGGTCACCCCGGACGGCCGGCCGGCGATCGGCGCCAGCGTGGGCAAGGTCTCCAGCGGACGCGGCTTCGGCCCGCGCATGGGCGGCGATGTCCCGGTCGACGGCGACGGGTACTACCGGCTCGAGGGCCTCGCCCCCGGTGCGCTCTCGATCGAAGCGGAACATCCGGACTACCCGCGTGTCGCCAAGGATGTCGAGCTGCGGGCCGGGATCAACGCGATCAACCTGGCGTTCGAGGGCGGCCAGGAGGTGTCGGGCCGCGTGGTCGACACCTCGGGCAAACCGATTCCCGCGGCCACGGTGCGTGCGGTGCAGACCGGACAGTTCTGGGGCAGCGCGGAAACCATGACGGAGCCGGACGGCGGCTTCACGCTGCCCGGCGTCCAGGATGGTGATTACACGTTGCAGGCGTCGGCCGAGGGCTACGCGTCGGCGCGCGACCGGAAGATCTCGGTCGCCGGCCAACCGGTCGTCGGGCTCGAGGTCGTGCTCGACGCGGGCACCCGTATCGTCGGCCACGTGACCGGGCTCGACCCCAAGGACTACAGCCGCGTGACAATCCGCGCGATGGGCGCCGACTTCGATTTCCACGGAACCGGGGTCGATCACGAAGGCGGCTTCCGGTTGGACAACGTGAGCCCCGGCGACCACGAGCTCGTCGGGACACTGTCCGACTCCGCGCGTCGAGCGACCTCGAAAGTTCGTGTGGACGCCGGCGTTCCCGAAGTCTCTGCGGAGCTCGTGTTCGACAGCGGCGTCACGTTGTCCGGGCACGTGCGACAGGCCGACGCGCCCATCGCCGGCGCGACGATCAGCGCTTCGAGCGAGGAGCAGAACCGTACCGGCTGGAGCCAGACGGATGCCAACGGCTTCTTCGCGCTCGACGGCCTGGTCCCCGGCAGCTACGAGGTGACGATTCGCGAGTTCCGTACGGGGTTGGCCCACACCGAGACGGTGGAGGTTTCGACGAGTCGCGAGATCGAGATCGAGATCCCGTCGGCCGCGGTGCGCGGGACGGTGGTCGACTCGTCCGATCGCCAGCCGCTGGCGGGTGTGCAGCTGCTGCTCACGCCGGTCGGCGAGACGCCCCGCGGGTTCATGCCGTTGCACTCCGCGACGACCGACTCGACGGGCCGCTTCGAGCTGCCCGCGATCGCGGACGGCAGCTGGGAGCTCAGTGCGGAAAAGCAGGGCTACGCGGCGACGCAGCAAACGATCCAGGTCCAGCACGAACGAAGCGAGGAGGACGTTCGCGTGTCGCTCGACCCGACCGAGGGCATCAGCCTCGAGGTGCGCATGCCCTCGGGCAGCGCTCCGGACGAGGTGCGACTCGCCGTTCTGTCCGGCGAGACGGCGATCGTGAGCGGGAGCTACTCCACCGGGGAGAACGGCAGCGTGCGCGTCTCGACCGTGCCCCCGGGCAGCTGGGACGTGCTGATGTCCGCACCGGGAACGTCGACCACGACGTTCCGGGTGAACGCGCCGGGCCCCAAGACCCCGGTGCAGCTGGCGCCGGCGACGCAGCTCACGGTGGAGATCCCCGAGCTCGTCGAATCGGGGCAGCTCGCAACGCTGAAACTGACCGGCAGCGACGGCCGACTCTATCGCGCCCTGGGGTGGAGCGGCCAACCGCAGTCGAGCTGGCAGGTTCGTGGCGGCCGACAAGTCGTCACGCTGCCGCCGGGAAGCTGGACGGTGCAGGTCGAGAGCCGCGACGGACAAGCCTGGAGCGGTTCGAGCGTGACCTCGCCGGGCAGCGACGCCACGCTGGTCCTCGGCGACGGCTAGCTACGTGTCCTCGTCGGGCTCCTTGAAGACGCCGAGGTGCTCGCGGAAGTGGCTGCGCACCGCGATGAAGTCCGCGTGCTCGAGCTCCAGCTCGTCGGCGATCTGGCGCACGACGTTGTCTTCCGTCGACGAGATCGAATCGTCCGCCGCGCCGACCGCGAACAGGCAGTGCAGGAGCGACAGCTTGTTCTCGCGCGTGGCGATGCGGTTGAACTCCTTCGCGACGAGGTAGTTCTCGGTCCCGCCGAACAGCAGGTTCTGCGTCTTGGCCATCTGCACGACGATGATCGCCTGCTCCTCGGGCAGCCCGCCGTGTTCGACGACGATCGACTCCATCGCCTGCGTCTCCTCGTCGGAGATGTCGAGATCGGCGTGGGCCACCCGCGACAGGATGAACGCGAACGCGGCAATCAGGCGCGCCCGCTCCTCGGGCAGGTGGTTGAGCTGGTCGACGATCTTGCGCACGGTGTCGGTCTGACCGTGCTCTTCCTGCACCTCCTCAGGCGCGCGACGCAAACCGAGGAACTCGAGGATCGACATCGGGCCTCCGTGGGAACAAACGTCGCTCTATAATGCGCGCCGATGAACGCCCCGGCAAGCGGTTCCATCGACTCACGCCGCGGCGGTGTGCTCGCGCACGTCAGCTCGCTGCCGGGACCCGCGTACTGCGGCGACTTCGGTCTTGCCGCGACGAGTTTCCTCGACTGGTGTTCCGCGTCGCGTTTGCGGCTGTGGCAGGTATTGCCGCTCGGCCCGACGGGCCCGGGCCATTCGCCGTATGCCGCGACCTCTTGCTTCGCGTGCAATCCGTTGTGGTATGCGCACGCGAGCTCGCCTGAGCGGAACGACGGCGACCGGATCGGCCGCGCCGATCCGTCGCGTGCCGTGCGCGACCGGCTGGCCCGGCTGGAGTCCGGGTGGCGGCGGTTCAGACGGACGACCGGCGCGGAAGCGCAACGCGAGTTCGAAGCATTCCGCGATGCCGAAGAGCAGCGCGTCTGGCTCGAAGACTGGACGCTCTACGCCGCGCTGAAGGAGCGCTTCGACGGACGTCCGTGGTTCGAGTGGGACGCCGACCTGCGACGGCGCGAGAAGAGCGCGTTGAGGGCCGCGTCGCGCGAGCATGCCGAGCGCCAGGCGTTCCACGCCTGGGTCCAGTACGAGCTCGACACGCAGGCGCGCTCGGTTCGAGCGCGCGCGGAAGCGCACGACGTCGTGTGGCTCGGCGATCTTCCGTTCGGTGTGGCGCGGGACTCGGCGGACGTGTGGTCGCGCCGCGATCTTTTTCGCGTCGACGACGACGGCCGGCCCGATGGAACGACCGGATGTCCCCCGGACGAGTTCAGCCCGTTCGGGCAGAACTGGCACACCCCCCTGTTCGACTGGGAGGCGATGAACGGCGAAAACTTCGCCTGGTGGATCGCCCGCTGCCGCGCCACGCTGCGCTGGACTCACGCCCTACGTCTCGATCATTTTCGCGGCTACTCGGCGACCTGGGTGATCCCACCGGGCGCGGCTTCCGCGGGCTCGGGACGGTGGGTCGAGGTGCCGGGGGATGCGCTGTTCTCCGCCGTGCGGGACGCGGGGATCGACGCGCAGCTCATCGCCGAGGATCTCGGCGAGATCACCCCGGACGTGCTCGCGTTACGCGATCGGCACGGCTTACCGGGCACGCTCGTCCTGCAGTTCGGTCTGGAGGACCCCGGCGGCCCGCATCATCCCTCGCGGCACCACCGCCGTGCCGTCGTTTACACCGGAACCCACGACAACGACACCTTCAACGGGTGGTTCGAGGAACTCGTCGCCGAGCGCAGCGAGCGCGTCCGTCGCTCGCTCGGACCGCTGCAGTCCGCCGCGCGGGCCGCGGTCGAGGCCTGCTGGGCCTCCCCTGCCGCCTGGGCGATCGCCCCGCTTCAAGATTTGCTCGAGCTGGGCTCCGAAGCGCGCATGAACGAGCCGGGGCGTGCGCAGGGACAGTGGACCTGGCGTTGCGACCCCGCGCTGCTGGATTCGCGGCGCAGCACCTGGCTCGCCGAGCTGTCGGCGCGTCACGGACGCGCGTGAAAGCCGTCGTCACCGCATTGCAGATGCCGCCCGCCGCCGATCGGGCTGCCGGGTGGCGGCGAGGCCGTCGTTTGAAGCAAGCCCTCGAGCCAGCCTCGACATCGCGTGGCGCACACCCGCTTGCACGGCGGAGGTGGCCCGCGGATCCGCCGCCAGCTCGATCATCCGATCGACCACGACGCGCTGAACGACATGCTCGATCTCGCGCAACCGCGGCGAATCGCTGGAGTGCGCGAACGTTGCGGTCAACAGCCGGTGGAGCATGTCGTTGAGTCCCGGCAGGGCGGCATCGCGCCGGTGCTGGTCCACCAGTCGCGCGCAGCGCTGCGGTTGAAGCAGGCCCGCGACAACCTGATCCGCCGCGGTCGCCGCGGCTCCCAGCGCGTCGAACAGCGGTGCCGTCCGGCCGCGGAAGAGCTCCCGGTTCGAGCCGTAGCCGAACGGTCGGGGCAGCACCTGCTCGAGCACACGCTCGGGGATGTCGAGCGTCTCCGGTTCGAGCACCGACAGCACCGCGGCCAGCGCGTCGGTCTGGCGCTCCGCGGGCAGGGCGCTCATCGTGGGCTGCCCATCCCCCGCCAGGCCGTAGCGGTAGTCTGCCCCGCCGACGCTCTTGACCGCGGCGTCGAGCTGGTAACGGTGATGCAGGTAGACGGTCGCCAGGACCTCCTCGAGCCGCGCCAGCGGCTGTCCGACGGCGACGTTGTTCTCTCCGAAGCGGTCCAGCGCGTGGCGGCGCACCTCGAGCGACCGCCTCAACTCCTCGACCGGGTCCGGTCCGTTGTCCCAGAGGTTGGCCAGCGGGTGCGCCGCGCCGGCGGGACGCGCATCCTGATCGCTGAGGAACAGCAAACCGGCGGCCAGCCCCTCCCGGACGATCGCGTCGAGACCCGCCGGTTCGTCGGCGGGATCGGCGAACTCCGCGTAAGCCCAGCGGATCGCGTGCCTGTCCCACGCACCGACGCCGACGCCGTACGCCTGCGTGACGTCCAGACGATCGCCATCGACACGCACCAGCGGCGCGGGGTAGTCCATCACCGAGGCGCGGCCGTAGGTGCTGGCCGCGAAGTTGTGGGCCAGGCCGAGCGTGTGGCCGACCTCGTGCGCCGAGAGCTGGCGGATGCGGGCCAGCGCGAGCTGCACCGGGTCGTCCGCAGCACCGCTACCGGTCCCGGCCGTGCCGAGCAGACCCTCGAAGAGTAGCCGGTCCTGGCGTACGCGGAGCGAGCCGAGGCTCACGTGCCCCTTGATCATCTCCCCCGTGCGCGGGTCGATGACACCGCCGCCGTAGGACCAGCCGCGCGTCGAGCGATGGACCCACTGGATCACGTTGTAGCGGACGTCGAGAGGGTGCGCGCCGGGCGGCAACAGCTCGACGCGGAACGCATCGATGAAACCGGCGGCGTCGAAGGCGTCGGCCCACCACGTCGCGCCGTCGATCAGCGCCTGCCGCACGGGCTCGGGCGTACCCGGGTCGACGTAGTAGACGATCGGCTCCTTGACCCGGGAGCGCCTCTTGCGGGGGTCGGTCTTGTGCAAGCGGTGTCGCACGATCCAGCGCCGGTCGAGCGGCGCGGCGAGCGGCGCGGCGTAGTCGTGGAAGAAGATCGGGAAAGACCCCGCGCGCGGGTCGAAGTCACGAGGACGGTAGCCCGGTTCCGGCAGTGCGACGAAAGAATGGTGTTGGACCAGCGTGACCGCCTGCGCGTCCGGCGCCACCTCGCTGACAAAGGATCCGGGCTCCGAGCCGGAGAACGTGAGCAGCGCCTCGAACTCCAGGTTCCGGGGGAACGCGAGAACCGCTTCGAGATCGATCGCGCTACGCGCCTCGTCCAGTCGGTAGCTCCCCTGCCCGCTGCGTTTCAGCGTGGTCGCCACGCCGAACGCATCGCGTACGATGAACGAGGTCAGGTCGATGAGAACGGCGCCGTCGGGGTCCTGCGCCGCAACCGGTCCGGCCCACAACACCGAGGTCGCGAAGGATTCACCGACGGCGTTGATCTCGGCGGGGTTGTCGCTGAGCGCGCGAAAGCCCAGGTTGGGTTGCTCGAACAGGATCTTCCCGCCGACACGGCGCATCTCGACGATCACCTCGCCGCCGATCTTCCCGCGGTCGAGACCGACGGGATTGGAGCCGAGACCATGGGCCAATCCCTCGACGTACAGCACCGTGGCGTGGGTGCGGGTGCCGGGCTCCGCGGGTGGCAGCTTCATCCACACTCGGCCCGTGTCGCGATCGACCCAGAGCGAGAACAAACCGTCGCGCCGCTCCAATCCGGCCGTCTTTTCTTCGATCCGTGGAAGTCCCTCGTCAGCCGTCTTCGAATCCGCGAACAGCGGACACACGGCGGCAAAGATCACGACGGTAAAGGCGACACGGCTCACGGCTCGGTGCATGCGTTCCTCCAGGGTGCGGGATTCTACCTCGTGGGAAGGCCCGATTGCCGACTGCTATACTGCGGTTTCATCAGGAAGAACGAGCGATGATTCAGGTCGACGAAGTCAAAGCAAGGATCGAAGCGGCGTTGCCGGGTGCGCGCGTCCGGGTCGGGACGTTCTCCGGGAACGACCATTTCGAGGCCATCGTCGAAGCGCCCCAGTTCGAGGGGAAGACGCGCATCGAGCAGCACCGCATGGTCTACGCCGCGCTGGACGGTCTGATCGGCGGCGCGATGCACGCGCTGGCGCTCAAGACGATCCCGCTGACGCCCGACTCGACGAGTTGAACCTCTCACGGACCGAAGGAGCCACACCGATGGACGTGCCGACCACACTGGAAGATTGGACCGAACAGATCAAGAAGGACATCTCCGAGAATCGCGTCTTCATCTACGCCAAGGGCGAGAAGAACGCGGCGATGTGCGGCTTCTCGCACCGCGTGATGCAGATCTTCAACACGATCGGCGTCGACTTCTCGGTGCGCAACATCTTCTCCGACCCCAACATCCGGCCCGCGATCTGCGCGTTCACCAACTGGCCGACCACCCCGCAGGTGTTCATCGACGGCCAGTTCGTCGGCGGCTGCGACATCGTGACCGAGATGTACCAGAGCGGCGAGCTGCAGAAGCTCTTCGAGGAATCGGCCTCGTCCTCCTGACCCCGATTACAAAACGGTAATGCCGCACCGATCTAGCGCGTGGTGCGGCCGCGGTGCCGCGCCCTATATTCGCCCGGTGGGGCGAGGGGTAGCGCGGCATGATTCTCCTACCGATCGGTCATGAACAGTCGACCGTCCGGCGCCTGCCGGTCGTCACGTTCGGCATCATGGCGATCTGCATCGTCGCGTTCCTGGTCGCGGGGCGGGGCACGATCGTCTCCGACGACGACATCGAGCTCGCCGACAAGGCGACCGACGCGCTCGGGTACTACATGGAGCACCCGTACCTCGAGCTCGACGATGAGTTCGAGATCGCGTTTTCCGGCGAAGCGGACGCGATCGAGTCCGAGTTTGCCGAGCTTGGCGAGCTTGCGGAAGGATTCGGCGAGATGTTCGGGCAGCCCGAGAGCTCGGGGAACGTCGCGGATGAACAGGCCGAGCTCGATCGACTGACCGATGCGGTTCTCGAAGCCCGCGACGACCACGCCTTCTTCCGGTGGGGCCTGATTCCCGCGAGCTTCAGCCCGGTCGGTCTCGTCGCCCACATGTTCATGCACGGCGGCTGGCTGCACCTGATCGGCAACCTGCTGATCCTGTACCTGGCCGGGCCGTTCATCGAGGACGTCTGGGGTCGTCCGCTCTACGCGCTGTTCTATTTCCTCTCCGGTTGCGGCGCGGCCGGTCTCTTCATCGCCTTCAACCTCGGCTCGGAGGTGCCGTTGATCGGTGCCTCGGGTGCCATCGCCGGCGTGATGGGGGCTTTCCTGGTCCACTACCACCAGACGCAGATCAAGTTCTTCTACATGATCGGCTTCTTCGTGCGCGGCACGTTCGACGCCCCGGCGTGGCTGATGCTGCCGCTGTGGCTGGGCGAGCAGGTCGCCCTGGCCCTGCTCGTCGGGGAAGCGATCTCCGGCGTGGCCTACTGGGCCCACATCGGCGGCTTCGTGTTCGGTGTCGGCGCCTCGTTGTTGGTCCGCAAGGCGGGGATCATCGAGAACTACGTGCAGCCGAAACTGGGCGAGAAGATCGACACGGCGCTGGTCGAACGACCCGGGTTGGATCTCGCGCTCGCGGCGCAGAGCGAGGGGCGCCATGCCGATGCCTTCGATCTGCTCGCGACGGAGATCAAGAGCCATCCCGGCGACGCGGACACCGCGGAGCTTCTCTGGGATGCGGCGACCGAGCTCGAGCGGCGGGCGGAGGTGACTCCACTCGTGCTCCGCTCGCTTCAAGCCCAGCTACGCGGCGGAGAGATCGATGCCATCTGCTCGATGTGGGACCGTCTGGTCGAGGCCGATCCGGCGATTCGCGCGGACCCGTCCTTCCTGTTGCGCCTGACGCAGCTACAGGTCAAACAGGGCGAGCACGATCGCGCGAGGGAGACCCTGCGTCGTGCGTTGATGAACGCCGGCGCCGCGCCCGCACCGGCGGTGGCGCTCAAGATCGCACGCGTCGGCCGCAAGCTGGACCCCGCCGTCGCCGCGGCGACGCTGCGCGCGTTGATCGGCCGCGACGATGTTCCTGGTGAGGAAAAGGCAACCGCGGAGAGCCTGCTGACCGAGATCGCGAATGCCGGCACCGAGGTATCCACTTCGCCCGCGGCCCGACAGCCTGCGGTGCGGCAACCCTGCCCGCCGCCACGACAACCCGTCGTACAACCAGCGGCTGCGGCAACGCGGGATACGGCCTCGATCCCGCTGTCGGAGGAGCCTGACGAGGAACCGGAACCGATCCCGTTGTCGCTCGATTAGAAGTGCCAGAGGAAGGGGCCGGCAAAGGACTCGACACGATCCGTCGAGCCGCGGCTCGCGAGCTCTCGAGCGATGCGTGCGAGTTGCTCGACGGCCGCTCGTCGTGAGACGACGGAGCCTTCCGCGATGCCGACCCCGGCGACCGACGTCTCCTGCAGGATCCACGGCGCCAGATCGGCTCGCACGGGCCCGGCCAGCGACCAACCGGCGAGCAGCTTGCCCTGCATCGAGGGC
This sequence comes from Acidobacteriota bacterium, assembly GCA_011773795.1. GTDB lineage: Bacteria > Acidobacteriota > Polarisedimenticolia > Polarisedimenticolales > Polarisedimenticolaceae > WVWW01. The sequence goes on along the minus strand of WVWW01000120.1, from coordinate 7,719 downwards.
GCCGCGGCGATCGCTCGAAGACGCGCGGCGAACAGCTCCGGCGTTTCGGCGGAGATCAGCAGGATCAAGGCCTGACTCCCCGGGTCCGCCTTCTCGCTGACCCGGCCCGCCGTCCACACATCGGCCAACCGTTTTGCCAGATCCTCCGTACCGTGCGGGAAGCCGTCGGGCGGAAGGACCAGCAGCGCCTTGGAGCCGGGTCGCGGTGCCGCGGCCCATCGTTCGGGCGATGTGGTCCAGTCGATGCCGACGACCGTACCCCCCGGTGCGGGCAACGCCCCCGGTGCATCCCACCAGTCGTCGATCGCCGCGGCGACGCGCTGCGGGTCCTGCTCGCCGGCAAGCGGAGCGATGGCGTGTTCCCACGGACGGTGGTTGACCGCCTCGCGACCGAGCACCATGAGACTTTCGATATCCTCGAAACCGGGCGGAAGCGGGGCGAGGCCGGGCAGACTCGGGTCGTGGGCGAGATCGGCCTCGCGACCGAGGATCAGCCGCTGGACCACCCACCGTGGAACGGTCGCGTCGAGCGGTTCCGCAGCGGGTGCCTGCAGGCGGAGGGAGACGGTCGGCGACGCGGGGTCGCTCCGCCCTTCCGGATCGATGCGAAGGAGCGCGAGCTTTTCGGGGAGCTCGACCGTTTCCGGTACGGCGGAGGCCACGGCCGGAGTCGCGTCGTCGCTGCGCACCGCACGCACCCCGTTGGCCGCACCCTCGAACGCGTAGGACCAGCGGCGACCCCGTTCGAACCTCTCGAAGCGCCGCGGCCGACCGTCACCGTCGAAGTGAACCGCGCGCGCGAGCGCTTCGGGACCCGACGCGCCGTACACGATTCGCTGGGTGCCACCGGCGTCTTCGCCGCCTCCGGACGCACCGGGGGTCCGCTCGATCCAGCCATCGCGGAACGCACGATGGAGCCCGCCGTCCCCGATCCCGTGATCCGGCATCACGTTCCGCGGAAGCCCGCGCGAGCCCTCACGCCAGCGTTCGCGAGTTTCGGCCGACACTTCGACGGCGTTGACGGTGGCCTTTCGCTGCGCGGCGGGCAGACCGTCGCCCACACCGACCAGCCCCATGCTGCGGCTGGTGGCACGAGCGATCACCTTACTCATATCGAGATCCAGGCCTCCGACGCCGACGCTGATCACGCGCAGCGCGCCGGCGGCGCGTTCTTCCAGCCGGGCACGTTGCCCGGGATCGAAACCACCGAGCACCGTGCGGTGCATCCGCAACCGCTGAGCACGGTAGGCCAGCAGGTCGAGCAGGTCATGGCCCAGCGAGGCCGGGTCCATGCGCGCCGCTTCAGCAAGAAGAGCCGCCTCTTCGTCGACCTGACGATCCAGACCGGCCAGTGCCCGTTGGAGCCGCACGCGCGGGTCGAGCAGGCCGTCCTCGGGGTTCAACATCTCCAGTGCGTCCACGACGGGAACACGGTCGAAGGAGGCCACCACGGCGGCCGAGCCGGCAGCAGGCAAGGCGTTGAACGACAACATCTGCGGGAACGTGCGTGGCGTCGGCAGGGCGGGCAGGTCGATGGCCAGAAGCGCGTCGAGATCCGGAACAAGCTGGCCGGCTCTCGCGGCCTGGTCCAGCCAAGTGAAGAACGACAGCAGGCGAACCACCTGGTCGAGGTCGGCCAGCTCGGGGAACACGTTGGCCAGGCCGTCATAGTGCTCGTTGATCGCGGCGATCGTCGCCAGCGTCCACGGCGGCTCGTTGCCCTCCCCCGGTGCAAACGTCTCGTTGGCCAACCGCTCCGAGGCGGCGCTCATGCGCACGTGGCGCAGGGCCAGCACGTCGCTCTGCGGAGCGACGGTCAGATCGACGCGGTCCGGGTAGAACCAGAGGCGTGTCTGCTGTGCGGAGACGCCCGCCGAGGCAGGATCGGCGGCAAACCGTTCGACGTGCGTCTTGAACGAGGGCACCTGCGCACGGATTTCCGCACGCAGGTCGCGGTTCTCCTCGATGCCCAATCCCATGCTGAACGTCTTGAACCGCACGTCGCAGAGGAGACTCACCCAACCGAGCGAGGTATCACGCAGCCGGCCACCGTAGTAGACCTTCGCTTCCCACGGTGAGTGGCCGCGGTCGAGGCTCATCGCCGGATCGGGCAAGCCACCGTGAGCGACCGCGCGGTAGGCGACGGCAAGATCGGAGAGCTCGAGCCCGCGGCCCAGGATCGTGGCGGGCCTGCCACGGTCGCTGCCGAACGGGATGAGCCCGCCTTGCGGGTCGAGCCGGCCGCCCTCGAGCGTCAGTCCCGACTTGAGGAAGCGACGCAACCGCCCCAGGTCGAGCGGCGGCCGGTCGCCGCGGGGACGGGTGTCGTCGACCTGCACACGGTGCGGTACGCGGCCGAGCAGGAAGCGCGTCTGCGCGGCGGAATGCGCATAGGGGTAGACGCGCACGTCGAGCGTGACTTCCTCGCGCGGGACTCCGAGTCGGTGTCGCTCCGCTGCGAGCACGTGGCGCAACACCGGCCACGCGCGATCCCATGCTTGCTGCGCCGCCGCGACACTCTTCACGTTTCCCGGGTCCCCGGTAGGCGTCCACGGCAACACGGCGCGCAACGTGCCCGTCCCGTCGGATTCGACGATGAAGCGGCGAACCCGCAACAGCTCGACCCAGGCCGGCTGGCCCGCACCGGGCCGCCACAGCTGGCCGACCTCGACCAGCGGCTGCTCGTGTGGCGGCTCGATCGTGTCGAGGACGTCCGCGAGGACGAACGCGTACGGCTCGAGTAACGGGTCGAGCAGCTTGTGCAACCGGCGGTCTTCCCCGCGCTGTCCCGGCGGCGGAAGCGTCCGGCCGCCGAGTTTCTCGAGCAAACGGGAGACCGACTCGCCGGATTGGCTGAGCTCACGCCCGTCGACGAGGTCGGCGTAGTCGACGACGGTCCACTCGGCCGCCGGCTGTGCCGCCACGGCGGCGCCGAAGAAAACGCAAAGGAACGGGATCAGCTTTCGAGCCTGTCGCACGACTCAGGCTCCGCTTGCCTGTCCGCGGCCGGAGTGGTGCCTGCGCCAGAACTGGATCAGGCCCCAGAAGTGCTCGGTGAACTCCTCGACCTCGTGCTCCGGGAACAGCGCCGTGACCTTGCGGCGCACCGCCTCCTTGGCCACGGCGGTACCGAAGAACTCCCAGGCGACCTCGTCGAGATGAGTCAGGTGCTCGTCGCAAAAATCGCGGAAGCGCTCGGTGTCGAAGTGCCGATCGGCAAGCTTGCCGTACTCCCGCAGCTGCTCCCGGTAGGGCAGGTCCTTCTCGCGGACCTCGTAGTACGGGGCCCAGTCGAGGTTGCGGCGGAACGGCCGCTTGGTCGCCGCGCAGAAGATCGACCAGCGGATCTTCGCCATCACCATCCACGGGAAGTGGTAGTGCAGCGACGTGACCTGCGAGTCCGGACAGGGGTTGGCGAAATCGATCGGGTGGTACGCGCCGTCACGGCGCAGACACTCGCAGGAGTTGAAGTCCCACCCGAAGAAGGCATTGATCGTCAACACCATGTCGCGCAACAACGACTCGTCCTCGGCGGCGATGAAGTCCCGGTCGATCTTGTAGCGATCGTGCAGCGGGGCGGCGGGGTCGTATTTGATGACGTTGACCTGGGGCCCGAGGCCGATGGCCCGCACGAACACGTCGTAAGGCAAGACCGCCTTCTGCAGGTGCATGACCAGCTTGCCGCTCTCGTCGTAGGCCTGCTTGAGCATCTCGGCGTCGTCGATCTTGCTCACGCCGACCCAGCCGCCGGTGTTGTAGGGCTTGATGAACAGCGGGTAGCCCAGCTGGTTACCCAGCTCCTCGAGTGAGAACAACTTCGCGTAGGACTGCAGCGTCGTATCGAGATCGGTGGAGGGTTCGTAGGCCTTTGGAGGCACGAGCCAGGTCTCCGGGATCGGCAGACCGAGGTGCATCATCGCGCAGTAGGTCGTGCACTTCTCCATCGACTGCACGGACCACGGGTTGTTGAAGACGTAGAGGCCGTCCATGATGATCGACTTCTTGATCCACTCGCGGCTGGTGTGGAACCAGTGCGTCAGGCGATCGATGACGACGTCGTAGGGGCAGGGTTGGCGCAGATCGAACGGCTCGATCGAGACCCGTTCGACGTCGAACCGGACCCGATCGCCCTCGAGCGGAATCGTCAGATCGAGCTGGCGGACGATGTGCTCGTAGCAGATGGGCCAGCAGATGTCGGCGCCCAGGGACAGACCTATCTTGCGCGTGACTTCGGCCACCGTGCCCTCCTCGAATCCACCAATGTACCGCTATTCGTAGACCATCCACAACGGACCGGGGGACAGCCAGCTCAACGCCTCCCGCAGACGATCTCTCCAGTTCTCCCAGTTGTGCCCGTCGCGCGCTTCGACGTAGCGCAACTCCATTTGCGCGCCCTGGAGCACGGGAACCAGGGAGCGGTTCTCGTAGATCAGGGACTCGTAGATCCCACACGAGACGAAGACCTTGTCGCAGGGGTGTCCGGGGTCCTCGCGGAAGGCGTTGACGAAGCGCGCGACCGGGTCGAGCGCCGGCCCGCGCCCGTGCTTGCCGATATCGGAAAAGGCGAACGAGCCCGACTGCAGGAGCAGTCCGCCGTAGACGCCCTGCCGCAGCCACGCCGCCGAAAGCGCCGCCACCGCACCGAAGCTCGCGCCCATCAACATCCGCGCTTCGGGGCGATCGATCAGCGGGTAACGCGCGTTCATCGCCGGAATCAACTCGTCGGCGAGGAAATCGGCCTGTCGTGGGTCCGCGCCGTACTCCGTGAGCCGGTCCGGGGAGGTCGTCAGCGCGACGATCATCGGCGGGATCTCGAGCCGGTGAATCAGGTTGTCCAGGACGCGGCGGAGATCGGCAAAGCGCAGGTAGTCGTGGCCGTCGTGCACGACCAGCAACGGGTAGCGCCTCCGTTTCCGATAGCGCGCCGGGAGATAGACGCCGATCTCCCGGCGGTCGCGATAGACCTTGCTGATCACGCGGAACTGTTCCATCGCGCCGGGACGGGCCTCCTCGTCCGGCAGCACCCAGGGCGGCGTCTTGTACCCGCGGCCGTAGCAGACCGAGTTTGCCCCGAACGGGTCGTGGGCCACGCGGTCGTTGAGCGGGTCCATCAACCATTGGCGGTTCTCACCCTCGATGTGCTCGATCTTGTACTCGACACGCGAGCACTCCGGGAGATCGAGCGTCAGCCGCCAGAGGTCGGTGCCGTCGACACGTTCGAACGGTTGGCTCGACGGGAGCCCGAAGATCCAGTGACGCAGGTTGACGGCATCGGCCCTGCCGCGAAACACGAACGTGACTCGATCGCCCTCGAGGATCGGGAACGTCCGCCCACTCAAGAACGCGTCGATTGTCTCCCCGCCCGGTGTCTGGTCGAGGAATCGGTCGAGTACCGAGCTCATGAATGTTTGAACTCCACCACCCCGCCGCGCCTGCTGAGCTTGCGTGCGCTCTCCCCCGGCCGCCACGAACCGTCGTAGACGAACTCGCTGCCGACATCGAGTAACGCCGGCAGATCGGGGGAAAACCTGCGCGCCATCAGCGCGACACGGACGGGATCGTCGAGATCGAGGCGCCGACGCGCGTGCGGGAGCGCGATGATGCCGTCGACCAGACCGAGCCCCGCGTCGAGCACCTCGGCATCGCCGGCTCCCTGCGGCGGACGGTCGTGGAACAGGATGACGCGCCCCGTCAGCGCCATCGCGCCCGCGGACCAGGCCACCACGACGCGGTCGGCGAGGAGCTGCGCGAAACCGAACAACCGCAGACGGTTCAGCAACACGGCGACATGCCCGCCGGCGATCGCCACGGCGGAGGCCGCGCCGATCACTTCTTGCAGTTGCTCGCGTTGCGCCGCGACGGCCGGTCGTCTCGACGGCTTCATCCGTTCTTCGAACTCGGCGTGGATCCTTCGAACGCGGGTCAGGTGTTGGCGATCCAGCGTGCGCACGGCACGGATCGCGGCCTGGCGATGTTCGCGCACGAACCTGTCTCGCCCGTCCAGGGTCATGACCTCACGCGCGGCGTTCAACGTGTGGGCGAGCCGGCGGCGGTACAGGGACTGCTCTTCGCGGAGCCATTGCTGGCGTTCGTGTACAGCGTCGCGTAGCTCGGCGTCCTCGGCGAAGACTTCCTCGGCGCGCTCGTAGAGACGCAGGTTGATCAGCTCGCGATGGATGTGGTCCTGGAGTTCCCCGACTTCCTGCTCGCGTTCCTGCCAGCCGGCGGTGATCGCCGCGACGGTGCCTTCGACGCCGATGCGATCGAGCGTGGCCACCAGGGTGGGCCGGAAACGTTGCGGTCCTAGGAAAAAAACGCGGTTCATGGATCCGGGCGATGCCGTAAAGCGGTCAGCCTACCACCCGTCGCCACCGCACGTGACGGGACCTGCTAAGTAATTGAAAATAAACACTTTAGATTCTAGATTGAAGATCGGAACCGAGGCCTGGCGGAAATAGGACGAAATCAGTACAATTTAGGAGGAAACAAGACCGATTCGGTTGGATTTACCGTTGGGGAAGTGAATGATCCGGCTCACCAAGGAAGCCGACTACGGGATCATGTTGCTCGGCCACATTGCCGTGCAGCCGGTGGGGCGCGTGCACACGGCACGCGAGGTCGCGTCGTTGAGTGGCCTTCCCCTGCCGATGGTCTCCAAGATCCTCGGGAGCCTCGCGCGCGGCGAGATCCTGACCGGTCATCGAGGTGTCGGCGGCGGTTACAGCCTCGATGTCGACCCGGTCACGATCACGGTGGCGGAGGTGATCCGTGCGATCGAAGGACCGATCAGCATGGTCCAATGCGGCGCGGAGCCCGGCGCCTGCGAGCACGAGACGGATTGTCCGACCCGCATCAACTGGAGCCGCATCAATCAACAGATCGAGCAGGCGCTCGAACAGGTCCCGATCTCGGAAATGCTGGTCGCAACCCGCGGCGGGCTGCTCGAGGTCGAAGACGACTCGTCCACGAAAGAACCGCTCACGGAGCAACGATGAAATCAACGACCGAGAGTATCGAACAGCTCGCCAATCGCGAGTACAAGTGGGGCTTCGTCACCGACATCGAGTCCGAGACGATTCCGCCGGGTCTCGACGAGGACGTGATCCGTCTCATCTCGGCGAAGAAGAACGAGCCCGAGTTCCTGCTGAACTGGCGTCTGAGAGCGTTTCGGCACTGGCAGACGATGACCGAGCCGACCTGGGCGTTCGTCAAGTACGAGCCCATCGACTACCAGGCGATCACCTACTACTCGGCGCCCAAGAGCAAAGAGGACGGGCCCAAGAGCCTCGACGAGGTCGATCCCGAGCTGCTGCGGACCTACGAGAAGCTCGGCATCCCGCTGGAGGAGCAGAAGATGCTCGCCGGCGTCGCCGTGGACGCGGTGTTCGACTCCGTCTCCGTCGCGACGACCTTCAAGGACAAGCTGGCCGAGCTGGGGATCGTCTTCTGTTCGTTCTCCGAGGCCGTTCAAGAACATCCCGAGCTGGTCGAGAAGTGGCTCGGCAGCGTGGTCCCGCACACCGACAACTTCTTCGCGGCACTGAACTCCGCGGTCTTCTCCGACGGCTCGTTCGTGTACATCCCCAAGGGCGTGCGCTGCCCGATGGAGCTGTCCACCTACTTCCGCATCAACGCCGCCAACACCGGCCAGTTCGAGCGCACGCTGATCGTCGCCGACGAGGGCGCCTACGTGAGCTACCTCGAGGGCTGCACCGCGCC
>WVWW01000295.1:9513-13383 GCA_011773795.1 Acidobacteriota bacterium | reverse complement strand
GACCCCGAACGTCGCGGCGAAGGTCGCGGCCGGCTCCGGCGTCAAATACTTGAGCGGTGACGCCAGCCAGTGACTCGTAAACTGGGTCGAGTCGCCGGTCCGGGTGACCTTCGGCATGTGACGGGCGAAGCACTTCGCGTCGTTCCCGTAATGCCGGGCCCATGGGAAGTAGTCGCGATCGATGCCGTCGATCGGGCTGTTCCCGCAGACATACTCCACGTGGCATTGCGCGCACAGGGCGATGCCCTCGTCCAGGGTCAGAGGCGTGTCGCCGTCGAACATCGTGGGGCTCGCAGGTTCTTACGGGTTGATTTCGTGAGCGGCGAGACTCCCGGCCACCAATCCTCGACCCGCTTGCCCGGTCATGCCTCCGGACCTACGTTCTCACGCAACGGAGGTTCGCCATGAAACGCACGTTCTTCGCTTTGTTGATCGGCGCGACGGTCCTGACGGCAGGCTGCGCGGGCAAGAATCGGACCCAGTACCAGACGGTCCAGGTGCCGCCGCACATCGACCTGACGGCCCACGAGCTGATCGCGGTCATCCAGTTCGACTCCAGCGGGAACGACGAGCTCGGACCGCTCGCCACACGTCGCTTCACCGATTTCGCTCGCCGCGATCAGGGATTGGTGCGGATGCTTCGCGTCGACGATCCGGAGACCGACCGCCGCGACAGCACGGCGCTGCGCCAGATCGGCGAGCGCCACGGAGCGCGCAGCGTGTTCATCGGACGTGTCGAGATCTCCGACGTGCGACCCAACGTCAGCATCGCGCGGACGCTACGGTCCGGAAGCGTGACCGCAAATGTCGACGCGACGTTGACCGTCGATCTTGTCGAGACGGAGACCGGTGCCTCGATCTGGTCCGCCTCGGCGCGCGTGACGCGTGAGATCGGTCACCTATCGGTGTACGACGGCAAGCGCTTCACGATCGACGCCGAGGATCCGGAACAGGCGTACGGCTCGCTGGTCGATGCCTTGGTCGGGCAGGTGACCCGCGACTTCCAGGCGCGCCGGGTGCGGCAGCCGATTCCGAGGTAAGGCTCCGCTCGACTCAGACTCGCGCGGCTCAGAGGATCTCGAACCGCGTCAGCGCGTCGGACGGCTCGGGGTCCAGGCACTCGAAGTCGTCGACCCTTGCGCCGGCCGGCCCCCGACTCACCTCGGAGATCAGCCGCTTCAGCTCTTCAGACGTGCCACGCGTACGGATCTCGACGCTACCGTCCTCGAGATTGCGCACGTCGCCGACCAGCGAGGACTCGCCGGCGGCGCGTTGCACGAACCGGCGGTAGCCGACGCCCTGCACCAGCCCGTGCACGCGCAAGCGGATCCAGCGTGGCTCCCGCGTCGATTCCTTTTTTCTCATCGAAGCGACTTCCGCACCCTACGACGCGCGGTGCTCAGTGCGGGTACTTCAGCGGGTACTTCTCGTGCGTTCCCTCGTCCTTCTTCGCCTCGAAGTCGAAGACGTAGTCGTCGCCGACGAACGGGCTGTCCGTGTTGTGGCAGTTCTGGCACTGCTCCACGGTGATCGTATCGACCATCCCGACCGCCACGAGGTCCGCCTTCTTGTACTCCTTGTTCTTCAGGCTCATGTACTCGTCCTGCGTGTAGGTGCCGCCGGCGCCGTGGCACATCTCGCAGCCGACCCCGGCGAGATCGGGCGTCGTTGCGAGGTCGACGAAGCCACCTTCCTTGCCGTACCCGGTGGTGTGGCAACGCAAACACTCGGGATCGGTCGTGTAGTCCTTGTCCGGGTCGAGTCCGGCACCGATCTTGGCCTCCGCGGCGGCTCCGGGAGCCAGGGTGTCGAACGTCTTGGCCATCTTGGTCTCGGCCCAGGACTTCCACTCCTTGATGTGGCACTTCTTGCAGTTCTTGGTGCCCACGTAGGCGTGCTCCTCGCCGAAGACGGGGGGTGTCAGAGACACCGCGACGATCAGGGCGCCCAGCAGAAGCAGCGCGGTCAGGGTCGGTCGTTTCATCGTTCTGGCCTCCATGCGTTTCAAGGATTCGCGGGCGCCTGTTGCGCCAGATAAGTGTAAAGATGACGCAAGTCTTCACCGGTCAGTTCCGGCCAGGGACGGCCTTCCGCCAGGACGGCCTTCTTCATCAGCGGCGCGTGGTTCCACATCTTGGTCACCAGCGCCTCGGGAGAGATCGCCGCTCCGCTGCTCTTCAATTCCGGTCCGGCGTGCGCGGCGTCGGGGTCGGCGTGGCACGAAGCGCAGCCCTGGTCGACGTAGACCCGGGAACCGCGCGCCGCGTCCCCGCCGCGATCGGCGAACGGCAGGAAGTACAGGAAGGCGACCACGTCGGCGAGCTCAGGCGTGGTGAAAGACGGCCAGCCGATGCCGCGCTGACGCATCGTCGAGCTCATGGCCAGGGCGTGGTTCCACATCGTGCCGGCGATGCCTCCGGCGGAGCGGTGCAGGCCGACGGCGCTCAGGTCCGGTCCTTCCGCGCCGCGCGCGTCGCTGCCGTGGCAAACGGCGCAGCCCTTGCCCGCGAACAGCTCGCGACCGCGATTGGGGTCGCCCGGGGCGAGCAACACCCGTAGCTGCGGGGCGCCCGGCGCTTTCCGCCGGATGAAGGCGCTCAGATCCGCGAGGTCCCCCTCCTCGAAGGTGGGAGGCGACATGCCGTGTTGCCGCATGGTGGCGAACATCGCCGGCCCGTGGTTCCAGGTCGCCTGGGCGATGAACAGGGGCGAGGGAAACCGCGTCAGGTCGCCGAGATCGGGCCCGGCATCGGCTTCGCCCCCGCCGACGCTGTGGCAGGTGGCGCAGCCCTTTGCGGTAAAGATCCCTTCGCCCGCGACTGGATCTCCCGGTTCGCCCAGGTAATCGATAAAGAAAAGAAACGCGATGAGGTTCGCCGTTTCCTTCTCCGTCAGCTCGGGCCACTCCCGGTGGTTCGCCTCGAGGCGAACGCTCATTCCGGGTACGTGGTTCCACAGCGCCGCTCCCAGGTCGAGGAAGCTTCCGCTGAAGTGCTCTCCGGCGAGGTGGGGCGCGATGGCCCTCTCGCCGCCGGCGACGCCGTGGCAGTCGTGGCAATGCTTGCTTTCGTACACGAGACGTCCGTCGAGCGGGTTCGCCGGCAACGCGGGGCCTGTCGCCGCCGCGGCTGCCGCGGCCGACGCGGCGAGAATCACGGAGGCGGCGAAGGGCATCACGACTCCTCCTCGGTGGTTTCGGCGCCGCGCTGCAGGCCCACGAACACGTAAGTCAGGACGCTGGCCCCCGTCAGGAACACCGGGATCGCCACGATCGAAATGCCGATCGAGGCCGACGGTGCGTCGTGCAGGCGGTGGGAAAGGCGGATCAGGTTGAGGATCCATGCGCTGATCGACAGCACGAAGACCCAGATCATCCCCACCGAGAGGATCTGCAACACGAAGATCCAGCGTGGCGTTCCCGAGGGTCTCATGTGGGCTCCTTGTTCCGCCCGGCCGTCGCGACGGCAGTCTTCGTCGGCGGCTCCGGCAGGTAGCTGTGAATCCGTTCCATGGTTTCTTCCACTCCCTCGTGCCGCCCCTCGCGGATCTCCCAGACGGAGATCAGCGGGAAGNNATCAGCGGGAAGAAGCGCGCGAACAGCACGAAGCCGAGTATGAAGGTCGCGATGGCGCCGACGAACATCGCCCACTCGACGAGGCTCGGAACGTAGAAGCCGGTCGGGAAGGGGAGACGCGGATTGGCCAGCGACGGGACGACGATGTTGAGCCGTTCCAGCCACATGCCGATGACGATCGCCGTCGAGGCGATGACGATCCCGGGAATCGTGCGTAGCCGGCGGAAGCTGAGGAAGATCACCGGGATGACGAAGTTGCACGCCACCATGCCCCAGAAGAAGAGGGCATAGGGTCC
>WVWW01000295.1:0-9407 GCA_011773795.1 Acidobacteriota bacterium | reverse complement strand
AGCGCGATCATCACCAGCATCAAGGCCGCGATGCCCGAGAAGATGGCGCCGACGACGAAGTAGGGACCGAAGATGGTCGAGTGCCAGCCGGGCTGCAGGGTCATCGCGAAGATGTAGGAGATGACGGTGTGGACCGAGACGGCGATCGGGATCACCAGGATCATCATGATGCCCACCGCCCGCTCGAGCACCTGTTGTTGGCGCGGAGTTCCGCGCCAACCCCAAGAGAGGAAGTTGTAGAGCCACCGCGGCCGCACCCCGCGGTCGCGCAGCAGCGCGATGTCGGGGATCATCGGGATGTAGAGGTAGACGGTCGAGGCCATGAAGTAGGCGCTGATCGAGCTGACGTCCCACAGCAGAGGTGACTGTAGGCGTCCGGCGGTGAAGATGTTGAGCATCCGTTCCGGGCGCCCCATGTCGAGCACCGGATGGAAGCCGCCGATCGCCAGCACCACGACGGTGATCACCTCGGCCATGCGCGTGATCGGCCGCCGCCACTCGGCCTTGGACAGCCGCAGGATGGCCGAGATCAGCGTCCCGGCGTGGCTGATCCCGATGAAGAAGACGAAGTTGACGATGTAGAAGCCCCAGGCGACCGGCTGGTTCAGGCCGGTCACGCCGAGGCCTTCGAAGATCTGACGCGAGAACAGGACCCAGCCGCCCAGGATCACCATCAGCAACAGGGTCGTGGAGACGCGGAAGCCGACTCCCGGCTGCTCGATCGGACGCAGCAGCTCCAGGTCTTCGCTGTGCCGCTCGACTCCCGACCCGTCGTGTTCTTTCATCCGCTCACTCCTTCTTGGCGAGATAGAAGACCTTGGGCTCGGTGCCGAGGTCGGCGTGGGGTCGGAAGGCCCGTGAGCTGCGCGACAGGCGCCGGACCCGGCTGTCGGGGTCGTCGAGATCCCCGAAAGTGATCGCCTTCGTGGGACAGGTCTCGGCGCAGGCGGTCGTGACCTCGCCGTCGGCGATGGGGCGTCCCGCCGCACGTGCCTCCTCACGTGCCCGTACCACCCGGTGATGGCAGAACGTGCATTTCTCGACCACGCCCTTGGGCCGCAGCGAGACGTCGGGGTTGGCGGCCTTCTTCAGATCACCGGGCCACTCGGGCTCGTACCAGTTGAAGACCTTCGCGTTGTACGGGCAGGCGGCCATGCAGTAGCGGCAGCCGATGCACCGGCTGTAGACCTGGCCGACGATGCCCTCCTCGCCGAGGTAGGTCGCGTGCACCGGGCAGACACGGATGCAAGGCGGGTTGTCGCACTGCACACACATGTGCGGCACGTGACGAACCTCGGCCTCCGCCCCGGAGCCGGAGACTTCGGGGAGGATCTTGAGCCAGTGAAACGCCCGATCCATCCCGACGGTCTCATCCGCTCCGACCGCGGCCAGGTTGTTCTCCTTGTGACAGGCAGCCATGCAGCCACCGCAACCGTTACACCGGTCCAGATCGATGACCATGCCCCAGCGCGCCATCAGCCGTGCCCTCCATGTGCGGGAGGCGGTCCTCCGTGATCACGACGTCGCAGTAGCCGAAGCGTGACGCGGGTCGCGTTCGGACTCCAGGCGCCCGACAACGGGTCGCGGACGTCGGCCACGAGATCCAGCGGGTTCGCTCCGATCCCGCCCGCGGCGCCGACGTGCTCCCGGTGACCGAGTCCGGCGGGTAGGTGCACGATGCCCGGCGACGTGCCGGGCCGGATCATCACCACCGCTTCGACCTCGCCGCGTTCCGAGCGCACCTGCACCTCGTCGCCGTCCTCCAGGTGGAGTTCGTGGGCGGTCTCCGGAGCGATCTCCGCCCAAGTGCGCCAGCCGTCGAGGAACGGATAGCCGAACATCTCCAGGACCATCGGGGAAGCGATGCCGAGCCGGCCCCGGGCGGTGATGGGCCGGAAGACGGAGAGCCAGAGGTCGCCCTCGCCCTCGCCGGACGGCGGCTCGAAATGCGGCAGGCAAGCCTCGTCCACGGGAGCGGCGAGCCCCAGCGAGGCGGCACCCCGAGAGAACGCCTCCGCGTCGCTCCCGGCGCCGAGCCGCTGCAGCCGCCGTGCCAGATTCTGGGAGTAGAACTCGAACCGGCCCGACGGGGTGCGGAAGAGGCGCTCCCAGTTTCCCGTGCCTCGGACCGGATTCCACCAGGCGGCCTGCTCGGCGAGCTCGCGGTAGAAGTCGTCGGTGTCCCTGCGCTTGCTGAAGCGCCAACCGCGCTCTTCCATGTAGTGCACCCAAGACTCCTCGAAGGACGAAGAGATCACCGCTCCCTGTCCGGAGACGGCCAGGCCTTCCAGGCGGTGTTTCAGGTAGGCGTCGTAGCCCTCCCAGGGCAGCGCGGCAGCGGAGTTGCCTCCCAGATGGCGGGCGAGCTCGAGAAGCACGTCCGCGGGGTGACGGGTGTCGAACAGGGGTGGGTCGACGACCGGCTCGCCCAGCCCGAGAACGCTGAACGGGACCCCTGCCGGGGTGGTCGTCGCCTGCCAGGCTTCGAGGAAGACCGGGCTCGGCAGAACGAATCCGGCAGCAGCCGCCGTCTCGTCGCGGAACGGGGTCATGGAAACCACCAGCGGAATGCGGTCCAGCGCCTCGCGCAGGAGTCCGCCGGCGGGGCTCGTGTGCAGCGGGTCGCAGTCGACAACGAACAGGGCCTCGAGCGGTCGAGATCCGTCGAGCACTCCTTCGGCGAGCGCCGCGACCGGGTCTTCTTCGAGGGTCGGGGCCGCCGCCGCGCCGGTCATCGGGGTCAGGGGGATCGGCGCGGNNCGGTCATCGGGGTCAGGGGGATCGGCGCGGAGAGCGTTACGCCTCCGGGGCGGTCGAAAGCTCCGAGGAGAGCGTTCAATGCGTGGGCCGCCATGCCCGTCCAGGTGGCGTTCTTTCCCGCGGCGGCCTCGCCGCCCCAAACGACGAGCGGTCTCTCCGCCGACGCGAGGCGCCGCGCCAGGTCGGGGATCCGGGCCGGATCGCAGCCACAGAGTTGCGCCACGCGATCGGGGTAGTAGCGCTCCAGCACCAGGCGGCGGAAACCGAGCTGCGGACGGCCATCTTCGTCCGTCCCGTCCTCGAAGCCGTAAGTGCGCTCGGCGACGAAGTCCTTGTCGTATCGTCCCTCGCGAACCAGCACGTGCGCCAGCCCGAGGGCCAGGGCACCGTGGGTGCCGGGACGCACCGCGACACGCTCGTCGGCCGACGTGGCCGTCGGCGATAGCCGCGTGCCGACGTGGATCAGCCCGGCGCGCTCCTCGTCGCCGCGCGAGCCCACCATGGCCGACGCCGCGTAGAGCGGTGTCGATCCGTCCTCGAACAGGTCGAGGCCGAAGGAGAGCACGAGGTCCGAGCCACCGAGGTCGAAAGCCGGCGGGCTCGAGAGCCCCTGCATCAGCGCGTAGGGAGCCACCGCCGGCGCCTCCGGATGAACCAACCGATCCGACCCGAGAGCGCGAAGGAAGCTCATCGCGAGGTCGTCGAACAGAGGGCCGCGCTCCTCGCTCAGGACGGCGAGGCCCGCTCCTCCGGGCGCGCCTCCGAGTTTGCCCAGGTGGCCGGCGATCTCCACCAGGGCTTCGTCCCAGTCAACTTCGACGAACTCGCCGCCGCTGTCGCGACGAAGCGGTCCGCGCAGACGGTGCGGTGCGTATAGAACCTCGAGCCCTGCGTGCCCGACCGGGCACAGCCCGCCACGGTTCAGTGGGTGGCGCGGGTTGCCGGAGAGGCCGACCGGGATGTCGTCGACCAGCCGCACCGACAGGCCGCAGCCGCCTTCGCACAGACCGCACACGGTCTGTCGGAAGGTCTCCAGGCCGGGGCCGCGCAGCGCCATCTCCACCAGGCGTTCTTCGGGGATCGACCACTCGCAGCCGCAGAGGCCGACGCCCCCCGCGGAAAGACCCAGGAGCTTCAAGAGCTCGCGCCGGTCGATGCCTTTCTTCTTACCGGTGGCAGAGCAGACAGTCATTCGAAGCTCCCTTCTCATCGTGACAGTCCATGCACCCTTCCATCGTCAGCGGCACCTCCCGACGGCTGACGGGCTGCTCCTTCTCCTCCATGACGCCGTGGCACTCGGCGCACTCGATGCCGGCGATCGTGGTGTGCCGGCGATGCGAGAAGTAGACGTGCTCCGGCACCCAGTAGACCTTTTTCCAGGGAATCGGCTCCCCGGCCTGGACGAACTCCAAGAGCGCGGCTTCCGCAGGGGAGTCGGTCTGCGCTTCTTCGTGACAAAAGGAGCAGACCTCGACGTTGGGAATGGTCGCGCGCACGCCGCTTTCGGCGTACAGGTGACAGTCCGTGCACGTGTTGCCCAGCTCGACGATGTGCAGGCGGTGATTGAACGCGAGCGGCTGTTCGACGGAAGGCCAGGCGAGTCGGGCGACGGCGGCACCCGTGACCGCCAAGACCAGAACCGCGATCACGACCAGGCCGACGCGTGTCGAAAGCTTCACTTGGGACCTCCTCGTTCTACACGCCGTTTCGCGTCTGAGAGCCTGACGGTCACGGAGCGCGGGCGTGGAGCCATGGTTCCGGGAAGCGCTAACCCCGAGTCCGCATCTGCGCGTCCTCGGTGATCTTGCGCTGTAGCTCACGAGCCCAAAGGGCCTGAACCGTGAGTAACCGCTGACTGATGATCTCGGCGATCCGGCCCAGGATCACACAGCCGAAACCGGAGTCCTGGTCGATCAACCGGTGCAGCGCGGCGCGCTCGAACGATGCGATGCTTGCGGCGGTCGCGGCGCGGGCCGATAGCCTGAAACGATAGGGCTTGACGAAGGCGGACCAGCCGAGCGTCGCGCCTGCCTCCTCGGACGCGATGGCGACCTCGCGGATCGCGCCGTGGATCGTGAGCGGCACGCAGAGCTCCACCGTGCCGTCGAGGACCACGAAGACCTGCTCCGCCTCCGCCCCGAGCTCGAACAGCTTGTCACCCGGCGCCAGCTCGCGCCGTTCGGCAAGTTCCTCGATCCGTGAGATGTGCTCTTCGTCCAGGTTCTCGAAGAGCTGACACTTCCGCAGGACGTCACTCATGATCCGCCCGCGTCACGCTTATCGACGAGACATCCGGGAACGACGGTTCCCGACGTCGCTGTAGAGGCGCTTCACGGAGGGCTTGGCGACGAATGCCGTCGTGGCGGCACTCTCTCGCCGGATGTGCCGCTCCAGATCACTCGCGACGGCGTCCACGTAGGCGCCGTAGGCCGAGCAGATACCTTCCTTCGACGGTTGGGCCGCGAACGCGGTGGCGCCCAGGTACTCGTTCTGCAGGCGCTGCTCCAGCAGGTCGACCAGGTGCACCGGGATGAGCGTCTCCGGCTTGCCCGGGGCCGACTGGCGCATGCTGGCGAAGAAGCGAGGTTCTTCTAGGACCTCGCGTGCCGGCTCCGGCGTCTCCGTTCCCGCTCGGTCACGTTCGATGCTGTTGTACCCGTACGCCATGAGCGCGTACATCCCGCCGAACACCAGACCCATGAAGACGAACAACAGGACACCTTCCATGGCTTACTCCTCCACGTCGAGTTCCTCACGTCGACAAGGAGTAGCAAGAGCAGTGCCACCGGAAATGATCGAGTTTTGTAGTGGTTTCGGAGCCTGCATCGGTCGTGGGGCGGACCCGATGTCCGGCCTCCAGGGACACCTTGTCCCCCAACGTGGTGCGAAGACTGTGCCTGAGTTGTGTCCGGGTGCGAGCGGGGATTGTCCACGGGCGGACAGAGCGTTCAAAGGTCCTTTGATTTTCAGCTCCGACGTCGGCACGGGACTCGCAGGGAGTCGGTTCCGATGTGGGAGCCGCGCCAACCCGTCCAGGGCAGACGAGCCGATCGTTTCCGCCCCCCGCACTGTCCCTATGAAGAGTGTCCGGCTCATCTCGCCGACACCCGTTATCGAGCCGTGTTCAAGGGCAGCTACCGCCGCCTGAGAGATCCCCACAGAGCCATTCCTCGATTCAGGTGCTGCACCTGCGGACGGACCTTTTCGAGAGAGGCGTTCGCGACGAGCTACTACCTGAAACGGCCCGAGCTGCTGCTGCCGATCGCCAATCTGCTCGTCTCCGGATGCGCCCATCGCCAGATCGCACGACATCTGGGCTGTGCGCCCTCGACGGTGACCCGGTTGAGCGTGCGGCTGGGACGCCACGCCCGGCGGTTGCTCGAGCTCTCGAGCGTGGCCGGGATCGACGAACCGGTCGTCCTGGATCACTTCGAGACCTTCGTCCGCTCTCAGCAAGAGCGCTTCGGGATCGCCACGGCGGTGGGGCAACGCAGTTGGTTCGTGTATGCGCTCCAGGGTGCCGGTTACCTGCGACTCCACGGCCGCAGTCGCCGCAAACGCGCGCTCCGACACCGGCCCAGGCCGACGCCACCCCGCGCGGTGCTGGATTCGAGCCTGAAAACACTGCAAATCCTGCTCCGCCGCTCGCCCGGCGGTCTCGATCTGGTGAGTGACGACCATCCGGCCTATCGCGCCGCGGTGCGCCGGCTGGCCGTCCTCCGCCCCATCCGGCACAGCGTCTACGCCAACCCGGACCGTTGCCCCGGCCACGACGCGACCCGGGCGCGTGCGCGAGACCGAGCCCTGTTCGCGGTCGACCTGCTGCACAAGCTCTTGCGCCACAGTCAGGCCCATCATCGGCGTGAAACGATCGCATTCGGTCGCAAGCGTGCGAGCGTGCTCGGTCGCGCGGCGCTGTTCGCCGTCTGGCGCAACAT
The DNA here is from genome assembly GCA_011773795.1 of Acidobacteriota bacterium. Taxonomy (GTDB): domain Bacteria; phylum Acidobacteriota; class Polarisedimenticolia; order Polarisedimenticolales; family Polarisedimenticolaceae; genus WVWW01. Next base: position 2,709 of record WVWW01000295.1, on the reverse strand, counting down.
GATCAAGCTCGTCAGCGAGCGTCGGTCGACGCGACTCACCCCGGCCATGAGGCTCGGCTTGACCTCCCGGCCCTGGACCTGGGCGGAGGTCTTTTCAGAACGCCTCTTCGAGTGCCGCGTCGCCAAATTCGTGGCCTAGCGGGCCCAACCGAAAACCAACCGCGCGACTCGAGTAGACGATCCCCGATAAACGAAACAGGACCAGCCCAATCACACGGCAAAGGTCCGACCCATCAACGCGACCAACGCGCTCGACAAGCACATTCTCCGCACCACGTTGGGGCGTTAGTCCTCGACGTCTTCTACCGGCGGTCCGTTGGTTTCGGACGACGCCGACTCCTCATACTTTTTGAGCAGCCGGCGAAGGTTGCGCTCGCTGATCTCCAGCCGCTGCGCCGCCTGCCGGCGGTTGCCCCCGACGTCCTCGAGAACGGAGAGGATGTGGCGACGCTGCATCTCGCGCAGCGAACCGGTAAGCGGTTCAACGTGGGCCGATCCGGCACCGTGTCGGATCGCAGCCGGAAGATCGTCGGGGCCGATCTCGGCAGACTGTCCGAGCACCATCGCCTGCTCCATCGTATGGATCAGTTCCCGGACGTTTCCCGGCCAGGAATGACGCTGCATCACCGCTACGGCCGCGTTGCTGAAGCTCGCGTCGAGAGACAACCGGCGGTTGAGTCGTTCCGTATAGTGCTCCACCAGCACCGGGATGTCCTCCGTGCGCTCGCGTAACGGCGGCACATGGATCGAGAAAGTGGCCAGGCGAAAGTACAGGTCTTCGCGGAAACGTCCCTTCGAGATCGCCTGTTCGAGGTTGCGGTTCGTGGCCGAGACGACGCGAACGTCGACAGCGATTTCCCGTGTCCCGCCGAGGTGGCGGAACCGTCCGGTCTCCAGGACGCGTAGGAGCTTGGCCTGAATCGACGGGGTCGTGTCGCCGACCTCGTCGAGAAACAAGGTTCCGCCGTGGGCCACTTCGAACAGGCCATGCTTCGAGCGGGTCGCACTGGTGAACGCGCCGCGTTCGTGCCCGAACAACTCGCTGTGAAGCAGGTCCTCATCCAGCACGGCGCAGTCGACCACGACGAACGGTGCGTCCGCCCGCGCGCTCTGGGCGTGCAGGCGCGCGGCGACGAGCTCCTTGCCGACCCCCGTTTCGCCCCGGATCAGAGCCGTCGAGTCCACGCGTGCGATGCGCGCGATCCGGTCGCGCAATTTGTTGAAAGCGGCACTCTTGCCCACCATCCTCGAACGGGCCTTGGGCGGCGAGTAGCCGTCCTGGAGGACTCTTTGGCGCTCGATCAGGGTCAGGTGCTCGTGGGTCTTCTGGAGGGCCAGCTCGACTTGAGCCACCTGGCAGGGCTTTTCCAGGTAGTCGTGGGCACCCAGGCGGATCGCCTGAATCGCCGTGTCGATCGTGCCGTGCCCCGTGAGCACCACGACTCCCGACACCACGTTGCGCTCGCGGAGCTTGCCCAAGACATCCAGGCCGTCCATGTCGGGGAGCCGCAGATCGAGCAGGATCACCTCGGGAGCGTCGCTGCACGCCAGGCTCAGGCCCTCGCCGCCCGTCGCCGCAACCGCGACCTCGTGACCACGGCGAGACAACTCCGAGGCGAGCACCTGGCGGAACGTCTCGTCGTCGTCCACCAGCAGGATTCGGCGACACTCGGGACTTCGATCCATCACGCCGTCCCAACCATACGCTGGAACACGATCTCGAAACAGGATCCGCGGCCGAGCTCCGTTTCGACGAGCCGAACGTCCCCACCGAACCGCCGCATGAAGGTCCGCGACAGAAACAGCCCGAGACCGGTGCCTTGAGGCTTGCGGCTGCGAAACGGCTCGAAGAGATTTCGACGATCCTCGGCGCGGATCCCGCTGCCGGAATCGCGGACGCGCACGCGCGTGTCGTGGTCGAGCAGGAAACTCACCTCGACGGTGCCGCCTTCCGCGGCGCAGGACTGGATCGCGTTGATCAGCAGATTCAGGACGACGTGCTTGACGAGTTCCGCGTTTGCCCGCACGCTCGGAATCTCATCCGGCGCATCGAAGCGCAGCTCGACCTTGTTCTCCCGCGCCGTCGGACGTGTCAGCGACACGATCTCGGCCACCTGTTGCCCCAGATCGATCGGATCGACCGATGGCGGGACACCGCGCGAGAACCGCAGGAACTGCTCCGTGATCTTGCGGCAGCGCAGCACCTGCGTGCGTACGATGTTCGCCGACTCGCGAATCGAAGGCAGGCAGTCCGGGGGAGGACCGTCAGGACCACACTCGTCGATGCGACCGATGACGGATTCGGCGGAAGTAAGGATGGAGGCCAGCGGCGTGTTGACCTCGTGGGAAAACCCCGAAGCGAGGGTCCCCAGGGAGACGAGGCGTTCGATCTCCGCCAGGTGCTCTTCCTCCTTGACCCGTTCGGTGATGTCGCGCCACACCTCGACCACCTGCACCACCCGGCGGTTGTCGTCGAGCACCGGCGAGGCGTAGACCTCGTCCACGCGTGTGGTCTCGCCGGCGGTCGACAAGACTCGGAAGGTCTCGCGCTGAACCTCGCCGGTGGTCACGCAGCGGGAGACCGGGCACTCTTGTCCGGGCTCGCAGCAGGGGAGCGCGCAGCCGGCGGTATCGTGGCAACGTCGGGTCTGGAGCATTTCCGGCGTCATGCCCACGCGTTGCGAGAAAGATTGATTGCAGGCCACGATC
>WVWW01000055.1:12510-13747 GCA_011773795.1 Acidobacteriota bacterium | reverse complement strand
GTTCGGTGCGGCGTACGAGAAGCTCCGCGGCGTCGAGGCGATGGGGATGGGCGACGTCAAGATGATGGCCATGGTCGGCGCGTTCACCGGGCCGGCCGGCGTGCTGTTCACGATCTTCGGCGGGTCGGTGGTCGGCGCGATCGTCGGCATCGCGATGATCCCACTCCGCGGTCGCTCGCTGCAGGACACCCTCCCGTTCGGTTGTTTCCTCGCGCCGGCCGCCTTGCTGGCCATGTTTTTTGCCCGGCAAGTCGCGGAATTTTACCTGGGCATCGTCATCCCGACCCGCTAGCGCCCCTTTTCAGATCGGGTCGCTCGATATTCTCACCGTTTCGGCCGATCACGCTGATAGAATGGGGCCTTCATCGTAGCTTTGGGGGTGCGGGGTCGATTGCCGCATCGCCGGGGGCTCGGCCCTCGCGGGTTCAGGAGNNAGAGCGGGGTGACCTTACCCGAGTTCCTGGTGGTGGTCACGATCATCGCCATGGCCGTGCTCGTCGCCGTCCCGACGATCACCGACACGATCCGTTCGGCCCGGCTGCGCTCCGCGACCCGCTCGCTCGAGGCAACCTTCCGCGCGGCGCGGATCATCGCCGTGACCCAGCGGATGGACACGCAGGTCGAGGTTCGAACCGGCCCCGCCTGGCCGACGCCTCCCGCCCCGACCGAAAACCAGTACGAGTTCACCGACCTCCGCGGGTTGCCGCGGATCGAGCGGATGCCGCCCGGGATCCGCATCGTCTCCAGCTCCTCCCCGATCGTGTTCCGCCCCAACGGCACGCTCGACGCCGAGGCGGTCACGGTGCTCGAGGTCCAGACACGCCAGGGGCTTACCACCTGGGAGGTGCGCACCAGCCGCATGGGCGTGACACGGGTGATCGATTGATGCGCCGTGATGCATCCTCCGCCGCCGGGTTCAGCCTCGTCGAGGTGATCGTCGCGCTGGGCCTGCTGGCCGGCGTGCTGGTCTCGGTCGCCGGGATGTTCGTGATCGGCGAGCGTCAGGTCGTCCGCGGCAGGCACCAATCGACGGCGCTCGCCGCGGCTCAAACGATCCTCGAGGAGATCGGGGTCTGGAGCTACGAGGCGACCTGGCAGCGCTTCGACTCCGCCGGCGACGTGGTCACCCTGACGGCGGCCACCACCGATTCGAATCCCGACAACATCGCTACGAAATGGCAACCGATGTTGCGCGACACGCTTGCCAACGGGCGCGCCGAGATCACGCTCGAGAGCT
>WVWW01000055.1:1689-12379 GCA_011773795.1 Acidobacteriota bacterium | reverse complement strand
CGAGCTGTTGGTCTCGATCACGATCCTGGCTCTTGCCACGACCGTGGCGCTGGTCGTCTACGATCGCGCACGTTTGGCGTACAAGCAGGGCGAGAACGTCACCGAACAGCAGCAGGTCGCGCGGGTCGCCTTCGATGTGCTCACGTCGGACATCCGCATGGCCGGGTTCAACACCGATCCCGACGGCGACCGCGGACGTCCCGACGAGCAGCTCGAAGCCGCGTTCGCGACGGCGATCACCGTGCGCGCCGACTACGACGCCGACGATTCGATCGAGGTCGACCTGCCCGAACAGGCGCTGGCCGGCACGGGATCGGCGTACGGGACCGTCTCCACGGGCAACGACGAGATCGTCAGTTACGTGCTGGCCAAACCCGACGGCAGCAGCAGCGAGACCCTGGCCTTCAACGCCGACGTGGGGGACACCGTCCGAGACGGCTCGATCGAGGCGGTCAGCATCGGCCGAGTCGACCTGAGCCAGTCCGACCCACCCTACACCCTGTACAAGCTGGTGCTCGAGAACGACCCGAGCGGCTGCTGCGGGACCAGCTTCAGCCGCCGGATGCCGGTCGTCGACAACGTGAGATCGCTGAGGTTCCGTTACTTCGATCGCGCCGGCGTGGAACTGGCGCCGCCGGGCGGAGACGAGACCGCCCTGGCCGTCGCGACACGGGCCGCCGTGCGGCGGATCGGCGTCGAGATCGAGGCCTTGACTCGCGACGCCGATCCGCACTGGCTCGACGCGGACGACGCCGACCCGGACACGCGGCAGTTCCGCAAGTTCCGACTCGACGGTGAGATCGCTCCGCCGAACCTCGGGCGCGGGGCGATCCCGGACCTCCAGGCGGACCTGACCCCGCCCGGCGCTCCCGCGACGCCGCGGCTCTACCCGGGACACTGCGGCGGCCTGGTCGTCCACTGGCCGCCGAATCCGGGGCATGACGGCGTGGCCTACTACCGCGTGGCGTACGGGACCGATTCGAGCGCGCTGGAACAGATGCAGTCCTCGTTGCTGCCGGGCGCCTACGTCGAGGGCCTGACCGACGACACGCCGTACTACTTCTCCTTACAGGCCGTCGACGCCGCCGGAAACGTTTCGCCTCTCGGGCCGACCGACCTGGTCACGACCGCGAACACGAATACGCCCGCTTCGGTGGCATCGCTCAATGCCACCGGCACGACGGGGCAGATCGACCTCGACTGGACGGCGACCGGGGAGAACACGGGGTCGACGGGCGGCGATCCGGCCTCGCCGGCGATCCGCGACCTGGCGGGATACCGGGTTTACCGCAGTCAAAACCCCGGCTTCACGCCATCGAGCTCGAACCGCATCGCCGACGAAAACGACATCCCCGACCTCCCGGTGCCGATCTACTCCGATATGCAGGCCCCGCGCTGTGTCCCGCACTACTACAAGGTCACCGCGGTGGATGCCTGCGGGATCGAGGGGTCGCCGAGCGACGAGGCGGCGGCACAATCCTGGGGCGACGTCGACCCGATGGCGCCCGACGGTGTTCAGGCCCACTACGACACCGCATCCGGCGTCCGCATCCGCTGGTCCGCGGTTTACGACGACGTCAACGGCGACGCCGCCCATATCGACACCTACAAGATCTACCGCTCGGCGCTCCAGGATTCGTCATCGCCGGAGCCGCTCACCTACACCTTCCTGGAACAGGTCGCCAACGTCACGGAGTACACCGACCCGATCACGATCCCGACCGGGCAGACGGCCTACTTCAAGGTGCAAGCGGTCGACCGCTGTCTGCCGCCCAACGAGTCGGCCCCCTCGATCGCCGCGGCTCCGAGTTGCGCCTTCAGCGGCCGCGTCATGATCCGCCAACCGTCCGCCACCGAGGACGTTTCCGGCTCGGAATCGGTTTCCGTCGAGGTCGACTACGCCGATCCCGGCGCCGTCCACACCGAGGCGCGCGTCACGTGGGAGAAAGGCTCGGACGGGAGCACCTGGACGAAGGTGCTCGGCTCCGGCGGGACCTCTTGGACCTGGAACTGGATCGCCACGCCGAGCGGGACCCCGCTGGGGTACTTCGAACCGGGCCACTACCTCATCACCGCCGAGGTGGATCAGACCTTCTCGGGTCAGGATTGCACCGGCGTCGACACGGTCCGTGTCGAGGTAAGGGAGTGATCGCGCTTCCTCGGGCGCGCGCCCACGAGGACGTCTAGTGCAGGAAGGTGTCCGGCGAGCGGATCGCGAGCGGGGCTCGGCGCTGGTGATCGCGCTGCTGGTGACGGTCGTCCTCGCGCTGCTGGGAATCTCCTTTCTCTTGATGGCCGAAACCGAGAACCGTATCGCGCAGAACGAGCGGCTCTCGGCCCAGGCTTACTTCGCCGGCCAGTCCACCCTACGCGTGGTCAAGAGCTGGTTCGATTCCCCGGCCGGCGGTGTGGCCGTGCCGGCGCTCGCCGATGTCGACCGGACCCGGCGCAGGATCATCGACGAGACGGATCCCTACGATCCCAACGACGTGACGAACGCCGACGGGACCCTCGGCTCGGCGCCCTACTACAAGCAGGGTGTGGACCTCGATGGCGACACGCTCGACGACATCTTCGATCGACCCTATCGCGTCGGCGCGCTGCACCAGTTTCTCGGCACCGAGGACGGGCCGGACATCGTGATCGACGAGGCGGACTCGACGTCCGCAGTCTACCTCCGGGCGTTGGAGCAAACGCTGCTCCCGGGCTACCCCGGAAACAACCTGGCCTTCCGCATCGCTCGTATCGATCTGTTCGCGCCACCGTACGCCCGCGTGGCCGGCGGCGGTTGGGGGCGCTACGGTCTGGCCACCGTACGGGTCCTGGTGCGGCTGCTCAACACGGCCACCGGACGCGTTGCGGCCGAACGCGAGGTCACGGCAATGCTCGGGGAGGTGCCGTACTGGGGCGCCTACGGTCCGCTGCATTCCTGTGCCGAACTGACGCTGACCGGCACACCGATGACGGTTCACTGGGGCGCCGTGACGGCGGTCGAGTCGATGCGGTTGCCCGCGACGATCGGCGATCTCCCGTCCGGTCTTCCCCGTGAGCTCCCGGTCGTGCCTCGCGCCGACGCTCTGTTGTCGACGTTGAGCTGGGCCGACTGGACCACCGAGGTCGCCGGTCAAGCGGCCGAGGATCCGTGGGTACGGTTCCTCCCGGCACTCAATCTCGTCGCACCCGCGGTGCCGACCGACCCGCACCCCTACCCGTCTCCGTGGGGCGGCTGGACCTCCGGGGACCCGCCACCGGGACCGTGTTGCGATGTCTACTCCCACGTGTTCCAGGATCAGCTCCTCGTCGGATGCCCGTACTACGACTACGACGACTGGAAGGCGGTGGCGACCTCCGGCGAACGCGGTGTCCACTACTTCTCCTGGGACGGGACCCGCTTCGTGGAGGACGGCGTGGGTGCCGCCGGGACGCTTCAGGCGTTGACGGACGGCCGCGAGGGGATCTTCTTCTTCGACACGACGGACGGGCTCGCACCGCACGACGACGACCTGAACGGGGCGATGGACAACCTGACCCCGGCGATCACGATCACCGGCGGCTGGGACTTCCGCGGGGTGCTCTACGCCAACGCCGTGAGTTTCGGTTTCAACGCGGCGACGGGAGTCGACCGGCAGATCCGCGCCCCCGGTGAGCCGTTCCTCGACGCCGACTCCGACGGAGCCTTTGACGCCGGGGAGTCGTTCGTGAATCTCGACTACCCGACGACGTCCGGGACCGCGTTCGACGCGCCCACGATCCTCGATGCCGGCATCAGGGACGACCGCGGCCCGGCGATCACGATGCCGGTGTCGATGCACGGGCTGCTGATCAACCAAGGCGCTTTCGAGGCGACCGGGACGGGGACGGTCTACGGTAGCGTCGTCGCGGTCGGTGGGGTCACCCAGGTGGTCGCCGACGGATCTCAGCCGACCCCTCGGCTGATCTTCGACGCCTCGATCCTCGACGGCTTCCCGCCCGTCGGGTGGGATCTCCCCCGGGTCACGGTGACCGGCTGGGTCACCGAAAGAGAATAAACGGGCGGTTTTTTGGCCCCCGACGTGACCTCTCCAGCACCAGGCTCTAGATTCGCGGCAGGAGGTGACGCCATGCGTTTCCGGATTCTCGGCCTGCTGTTCGTCCTCTGCGTCTCGACCGCAATTGCCGGCCAGACCAAGGACTCCGACCCCAAGAAGAAACCGAAACCGAAGGCCGACGAAGAAGAGGCGCTGACGTTCACGACCGCGGACCTGGAGCGCAAGTACGGCAAGTCCAAACGGGCCAAGGCGGAGACCTCCGCCGCCAAGTCGGCCGGTAAGGGCCGTCAACAATCGGACGCGCAGGCCGCGCCGAGCCCCGATGCCGAGGCCGGCTCCGAGCCTGCGGCCAAGCCGAAGCCCGCGTCGGACCCGCTGGCGCAGCTCCAGGCGAGCCAGCAGGCTCAGCGGGACACGGAGCAACGCCGAGCCGAAGCTCGAAAAAAAGTGACCGCGGCGCAGCAAAAAGTCACCGAGATCGAAAAGCGCCTGGCCAAGCTGCGCAACCCGCTGCTCGGCAGCGCGAAGCCCGCCGACGACGACAAAGGAGCCTGGGAGGGTAAGAACCAGGCCGAGCGGTTACGTCTGACCGAAGAGAGCCTCGCCGCCGCTCAAGAGGACCTGGCCGCGGCCCGGAAGGAGCTGGCCGAGATCCGTTAGCCAGTCTTGACAGTCCACCGGGCCGCTCCTAGACTCTCGCCGGTTCATCCCGCTGGAGGACCCGATGGACGGCGCGAGCTTGACCGGACGCGATCTGATCTCCCTGCTGGATTTCACTCCCGACGAGTTGCAGCGAATCCTGTCGCTGGCCGAGGACGTCAAGGCGAATCCCGCCAAGTACCGTGACGCGCTGGCCGGGCGCACGCTCTTCATGTACTTCGAGAAGCCGTCGCTGCGGACCCGCGTGACCTTCGAGGCGGGCATGACGCAGCTCGGGGGCCACGCGATCTACTACACGGCCGCCGACGGGAAGATCGGGGTGCGCGAGTCGGTCGAGGACGTCGGGAAAAACCTCGAGCGCTGGGTCGACGCGGCCATGTGCCGGACGTTCAGCCACCGTCTCGTCGAGGATCTGGCAAAGTTCAGCGGCGTGCCGGTCATCAACGGTCTGACCGACCTGCTTCATCCCTNNCCGTCTCGTCGAGGATCTGGCCAAGTTCAGCGCGGTTCCGATCATCAACGGGCTCACCGACCTGCTCCATCCCTGTCAGGGCCTGGCGGACTACCTCACGTTGAAAGAGGTGCGTTCCGAGCTGAAGGGTGCCCGCCTGGCCTACCTCGGCGACGGGAACAACGTGGCCCACTCGCTCATGTACGGCGGGGCGCGGCTCGGTGTTGACGTGATCATCGTCACTCCCGAGGGTTACGAGGTCGATGCCGATGTCCTCGCGCGTGCGCGCGCCGCCGCGGGTGAAACCGGAGCGACGATCGAGTGCGGTACCGACCCCGCGATGCTCGAAGGCGCCGATGCGGTGTACACGGATGTGTGGGCCTCGATGGGGCAGGAAGAAGAGGCTGCCGGACGGGACGCCGTCTTCCGGCCATACCAGGTCAACGCCGCGATGATGGCTCGTGCGGGCAGCGGTGCGGTCTTCATGCATTGCTTGCCGATGCACCGGGGGGACGAGGTGACCGACGAGGTGGCCGACTCCGAGAGCTCGGTGGTCTTCCAACAGGCCGAGAACCGGCTGCATGCCCAGAAGGCGGTCATGCTGGCGCTGATGCGCCGCGCTTGATCGCCGTGTGAGCGGCGACCACCCCGCCCGTCATCGTCGACCACTCGCAGGCGGCGAACCCGGATTCACGGATCCGACCCGCCAGCTCGGCGGCAGCGGGGAACTCGCCGATCGTCCGGGCCAGGTAACCGTAGGGTCCGCTGCGGCCGGAGATCCCGTCGCCGAGCCGCGGCAGGATGCGGCCGAGGTAAAAACGGTAGAGACCCGAAAGCACGGGCGCGGTGGGGCGGCTGAACTCGAGCACCACGAGCTTGCCCCCCGGGCGCAGCACGCGAAGCATCTCCCCGAAGCCACGGCCCAGATCGGCCAGATTCCTCACCCCGAAAGCCACGGCGACGGCGTCGAAGCTCGCCTCGGGAAACGGCAGCTCGAGGCCGTCGGCCTCGACCCGGAGGACGCGCTCCGACAGGTCGAGCCGCTGCAGCTTCGGCGCCGCGGCTTGCAACATCGCGTGGCTGAAATCGCAACAGACCACGCGGCCGGCACGCCGGCTGCGGATCAGCTCGATCGAGAGGTCTCCCGTGCCGCCACAAAGATCCAGCACCCTCGCCCGGGTGTTCTCCTCGAGCCTGGCCAGGGCTCGCCGTCGCCAGCTGCGGTCCAGATTGGCCGAGAGCAAGTGGTTCAAGAGGTCGTAGCGCGGCGCGACGCCGTCGAACATCTGACGGACGCGTCGGGGTTCCTTGTTCTCTGAGGGCAAAACCGGCTTTTCCTCCTGCGAGCGCGCACGCCCGTCGGCGGGGGATAGTTATAGCAAGCCGCCGTCCGGTTGCCTTGACAACCCTCGGAGCGGGTGCTACAAAGCGCTTTTCTTTCAAGGGTTTTCGAGCGCTCGAGGTTTCCGAGGGTACTCGTAGTGAAGACGTACGTCCCAAAACAAGAAACGATCCAGCGTGACTGGTGGCTCATCGACGCCCAGGGTCTGACCCTGGGCCGGCTGGCGACCGAGGTCGCGCTGCGGCTGCGCGGCAAGCACAAGCCCGCGTTCACGCCGCACCTCGACACCGGCGACCACGTCATCGTCGTGAATGCCGAGAAGGTCGCGCTGAGTGGTCGCAAGCTCGACACGAAAATGTATCGTCGCCACAGCGGCTACCCCGGTGGTCTGCGCGAGCTTCCGGCCGGCAAAGTGCTGGCGACGCAACCCGTGCGCCTCGTCGAGTCGGCCGTGCGCGGGATGTTGCCCAAGGGCTCCCTGGGCCGGCGGATGGCGCGCAAGCTCAAGGTCTACGCGGGCTCCGATCATCCGCATCAGGCACAGCAGCCGCAACCGCTCGAACTTCCCGGCGCCAAGCGCGACCGTTAGGAGATCCCGTCGTTGAGTGATCCACTCCAGAGTTACGGCACCGGCCGCCGCAAGACCGCATCCGCGCGGGTTTATCTGCGGCCCGGTACCGGCAAGTTCACCGTCAACAAACGCCCCTTCGAAACTTACTTCCCCAACGACATGGTCAAGATGATCATCCGCCAGCCGCTCGTGTTGACCGAGACCGAGAACTCGTTCGACGTGATCGTCAACGTCTCGGGTGGCGGGTACACCGGACAGGCGGGCGCGTTGCGTCACGGGATCGCACGGGCGCTGGTGCAGCATAACCCGGAGTTGCGCTCCACCTTGAAAGAAGCGGGCTTCCTCACGCGTGATCCGCGTGAGGTCGAAAGAAAGAAATACGGTCAACCGGGAGCGCGCAAGCGGTTCCAGTTCTCGAAACGTTAAGGGATCGATTCGAAACGGTCTTCGCGTAGGAATCAGGAGGAGTCGTTGGTTTCCGTCAAGATGAAAGAGTTGCTCGAAGCCGGGGTGCACTTCGGGCACCAGACCCGGCGCTGGAACCCGAAGATGAAGCCGTACATCTTCGGGGCTCGCAACGGCATCTACATCATCGACCTCCAGAAGACTTCGCAGCGGCTCCGGGATGCGCTGACCTTCGTTTCGCGCGTCGCGTCGCGCGGCGGATCGGTCCTGTTCGTGGGGACCAAGCGCCAGGCTCAGGAAGTCGTTGTCGAAGAGGCCAAGCGCAGCGGCCAGCACTACATCGATCAGCGCTGGCTCGGCGGCACGCTGACCAACTTCGCGACGATCCGGCGCAGCATCAACCGACTCAAGACGCTCGACGGGATGACCGAGGACGAATCGGCCAAGCTGACCAAGAAGGAACGCTCCAAGGTCGACAAGGAACGCGGGCGTCTGGAAAAGACGCTGGCCGGGATCAAGAACATGGAGCGCTTGCCTCAAGCCGTCTTCGTGGTGGATCCGCAAAAAGAGCGCATCGCGGTCGCCGAGGCGAACAAGCTCGGGATCCCCGTGATCGCGGTCGTCGACACGAATTGCGACCCGGACCCGATCGATTATCCGATTCCCGGCAATGACGATGCGATCCGCGCGATCAAGCTGTTCGCGGGAGCGTTTGCGGACGCCATCATCGAAGGCAACGCAGCTTGGGAGACGGCTCCCAAGACGAGTGCCCGCGCTCAGGAAGCCCAGGCGGGTCCCGCGGCCCCGCAATCCATCGGCGACCGGGTTCGCGCGCGTGAGGCACGGCGTCTGCGCGCGCGCAAGCAGGTGCGTCCGCGCGCGGGTGAGGAAGGCGCCACGGAGGCGGCCGTCCCCGCCGGAGCGGACAACACGACGGCCAAGGAGTAGGCCGGCGTTCACAACGAAGTTTGGAAGCCCCGCCGTGAATGCGCCGGGGCTTTTTGATGCCGGTTCGACGACCGGCAGGAGTTCGATGCAATGACGATCACAGCTGGAATGGTGAAAGAGCTCCGCGAGAAGACCGGGGTCGGCATGATGAAGTGCAAGCAGGCGCTTCAGGAAGTCAACGGGGACGTCGGCGCAGCCGAGAAGTTGCTACGCAAGCAGGGCGAGGCCGCGGCCGCGAAGAAGGCCGACCGGGCGACGGGTGAGGGCATCGTCTCCTCGTACATCCACACCGGCGGCAAGATCGGTGTCCTGATCGAGGTCAACTGCGAGACCGATTTCGCGGCGCGCAGCGACGACTTCCAGGAGCTGGTTCGCGACCTCGCGATGCACGTCGCGGCGGCCGCACCGCGTTTCGTGAAACGTGACGAGGTGACCGAAGCGGACCTCGAGGAGGAGCGCGAGATCGCCCGCGACCAGGCGCTTCGCGCGGGCAAGCCGGAGGCGATCGTCGACAAGATCGTCGACGGCAAGATGGAGAAGTTCTACGCGCAGCACTGCTTGCTCGAGCAGCCGTTCGTCAAGGACCCCGACAAGACGATCGGCGAGTTGATGCACGAGGCCGTCGGCCGCATCGGCGAGAACATGCATGTCAAGCGCTTCACGCGTTACGTGTTGGGCGAGGACAACTGAACGCCGTCTGAACGATCGGAGGCGTGATGGCCGAAGTCAGATTCAAGCGCGTCCTGCTCAAGCTCTCGGGCGAGGCCCTGATGGGCGAACAGGACTTCGGTATCTGCCCGCAGATGATCGGGCGCGTCTCCGACGAATTGGTCGAAACGCACAAACTCGGTGTGGAACTGGCCCTCGTCGTCGGTGGGGGTAACTTCTTCCGCGGGGCCCGCGCGGCCGGCGAGAACATGGACCGCGTCAGTGCCGACCATATGGGCATGCTTTCCACCCTCATCAACTCGTTGGCGCTGCAAGACGCCCTCGAGCGGCGTGGACTCGACACCCGTGTGCTCTCGGCGTTGGAAATCCGCCAGGTGGCGGAGCCGTTCTTGCGGCGGCGGGCGCTTCGACACCTGGAAAAAGGCCGGGCGATCATCCTCGCCGCGGGGACGGGGAACCCGTACTTCACGACGGACAGCGCTGCGGCGCTGCGCGCGATGGAGGTCCGGGCCGAGGTCCTGCTCAAGGCCACCAAGGTCGATGGGGTCTACTCCGCGGACCCGGAGACGAATCCGGACGCCGAGTTGATCAAGAAGGTGGGTTATCTTGAGGTGCTCGAGCGCGGGTTGCGCGTGATGGATTCCACCGCAATCTCGCTCTGTATGGACAACAGAATGCCGATCGCCGTGTTCAACATGCGCACGCCGGGTAACCTGAAGAGGATCATGCTGGGCGAAGAAGTCGGCTCGATGGTTTCGGAGTAAAGGCATGCCGCAAGAAGAAGTGCTGAACCGCGCGGGCCAACGGATGGATGCAACCGTGGAAGATACGCGTCAGAAGCTCGCCACCGTGCGCACCGGGCGGGCCACCATCGGGATCCTGGACGGGATCACGGTCGAGTACTACGGCACACCGACCCCGCTCAACCAAGTCGCCAAGCTGTCGGTGCCCGAAGCCAACCTCATCGTGGCTCAACCTTTCGACCAGTCGATCCTGGGCGACATGGAGCGCGCGATCATGGCCTCGGACCTCGGGCTCAACCCATCGAACGACGGCAAGCTCGTGCGCATTCCGATCCCGCCGCTGACCGAGGAGCGCCGCAAGGAGCTCGTCAAGAAGGTGCGCCAGCTGGGAGAGGACGCCAAGACCGCGGTGCGTCAGATCCGCCGAGATGCCAACGAGGAGCTCAAGAAGCTCGAGAAGGACAGCGCCATTTCCGAGGATGACTCGCGACGGTCGCAGGACGAGGTGCAGAAGGTGACCGACGCGCACACCAAGCGGATCGACGAGCTGGTCGCCAACAAGGAAAAGGAACTCACCGAGATCTAGTGTCCCAGGCAACCCCAGCGGATTTCACCGGCATCGTCGTCGCGGCCGGTCGCGCGGAACGCTTCGGCGGGCCGCTTCCCAAACAGTTCCTCACGATCAGCGGCCGCTGGGTGGTCGAGCACAGCGTCGATGCGCTGGCCGGCCACGATGCGGTCGCCTCCGTCGTCGTCGTCCTTGCGAAAGAGCACGTGGGTGGCGAGTTCGGCGACCGTCTCCGCGCCCATCCGCGGGTCTCCGCCGTCGTGGAGGGGGGCGCTACACGGTCCGAGTCCGTGGCCGCCGGTCTT
>WVWW01000055.1:0-1660 GCA_011773795.1 Acidobacteriota bacterium | reverse complement strand
GCGGCGATTCCCGCTCTCGGCCCGCCCGACACCGTCAAGAGCGTCACGGCGGATGGTGAGATCGAAGCGACTCTCGATCGGGCGGCGTTGCGGCTGGCCCAGACCCCGCAGGGGTCGGTCCGAACGCGGTTGGTCGAAGCGCTGACCGCCTTCGGTCCCGGGGTGCCGACCGACGAAGCCGCCGCGCTCGAGCAAGCGGGGCACCGCGTCGTCACGGTCGACGGCGACCCGGAAAACATCAAGATCACGTGCGCCGCCGATTTCGAGGTCGTCAGGCGCGGTCTGGAGGGACCCGTGGACCTGCGTGTGGGCAGCGGCTTTGACATCCACCGGATCGATGCCTCGCGCCCGTTGGTGCTGGGTGGCGTCCGGTTCGAGAACGAGCCGGGGTTGGCCGGTCATTCGGATGCCGATGTGCTCTTGCATGCCGCGATGGACGCCGTTCTCGGTGCGGCAGGTGAGGGGGATATCGGCCGGCTGTTTCCGCCCGACGACGACCGCTGGGCGGGCGCCGACAGCTATGTCCTGGCGGAAACTGTCAGCCGCAAGATCAACGGGGCCGGGTTCTACGTGGTCAACCTCGACCTGACCCTGCTCGCCGAGCGGCCCAAGATCGGCCCGCGGTCGGGAGAGATCCGGGCCCGTGTCGCCGCAGCTTTCGGCATCGATCCCGGCCGCGTCGGCCTGAAGGCCACGACGCTCGAGAAGCTCGGCAGCCTCGGCCGCCACGAGGGGATCGCCTGCCAAGCCGTGGCGCTGCTGTCGCGCGGCGGTCCATGAGGCGCGACCGGAGCGCGGGCGAGGAGGATCGGACCGTCTACGGCGTCCATCCGGTTCTCGAGCTCGTCGAGAAGAAGCCGCACGAGGTCGTGCGGATCTGGGTCGCTCGCGAAGATGATCGCAAGCTCGGACGGCTGCTGCGCACGGCCCGGCAGGCCGGGATTCCGGTCAGCCGACTGCCGAGAAACGCACTGACGCGGAGACTTCCGCGGGGTGTCAATCACCAGGGGGTGGCGGCGCTTTCGGCGGCGAGCCCCTACGTCCCCTTGGAGCAGGTCGAACGGGCGGCGGAGGGCGGGGCGAGACTTCTCATCTTGGTCGATGGGGTCCAGGATCCGGGCAATCTGGGAGCCATCCTGCGCACGTCCGCCGCCGCCGGGGTCGACGGCGTCGTCCTGGCATCCGAGGGAACGGCGGGCCTGACGCCGGCCGCGGTTCGGGCTTCCGCGGGGACGGCGACGGGTCTCGCGGTGGCGAGAACCGCCAAACCGGGGCGGTTCATCAGGAAAATGGCGGAAAAGGGCTTCCGAACGGTTGCGCTGGACCCTCACGGCGAGGTTTCTTGGGATGCCGCACCGCTCGACGGGCCGCTGATCCTGGTGGCGGGCGGTGAGGAGCGGGGGCTTCGACCGTCGGTTCTCCAGGAGTGCAACCAAACCGTGGCGATCCCGTTGGCCGAGGGGATCGATTCCCTGAATGTCGCCGTGGCCACGGGTGTGCTACTTTTTGAGGCCGTGAGGCGTCGGCGGCGCCCTTGAAAGCTCGGAAATCCGCTGTTAACATCTGCCGTTTGCGGCGCAGTGCTGGCGTAGCTCAGTTGGTAGAGCAGCGGTTTTGTAAACCGCCGGTCGGGGGTTCAAGTCCCTTCGCCAGCTCCATC
>WVWW01000146.1 GCA_011773795.1 Acidobacteriota bacterium | reverse complement strand
GCGGCCCCGGGCCTCAAGGAGGTGGCGGCGCTCGCGCACGCGCTGCGCGTGGTCCGGGGACGAGCCGGCAGCAAGGCCCCGTCCGTCGACGTCGTCGTGCTCGACGCGCCGGCGACCGGTCACGGTGTCTCGCTGCTGACCGCGCCTCAGCTGGTCGCGGACGTGATTCACGACGGTCCGTTCGGCCGCATGGGTGCCGAGGTGGCGTCGTTCGTGGCGGACCCGCAGCGCTGCGGGATCGTGCTCGCCACGGCAGCCGAAGAGATGCCGTTGCAGGAGGCTGTCGAGCTGATCGAGTCCTTGTCGGCACGGCTCGCGCGATCGCCCGAGCTGGTGATCGTCAACGGTCTGTACCCCGGGCCGGTGAGCGACGACGAGCAGAGTGCGACCGCGCCGGCGCTCCAGCTGTGGCGTCGCCGTCGACGGGTCAACGAGCGCGAGCTTCGCCGGCTCGACGCGGCGTGGCCCGGCCCGCGTGTCGAGCTTCCGCTGCTGCCGCTCGATTCGGGCTGCGAGCTGGCCGAGACCCTCGGCGACACGCTCGCCGGCAAGCTCGTGGAGCATGCATGGAGTTGAACCTCGAGCAAGAGACGCTGGTCGTCGTCGTCGGCTCCGGCGGCGTGGGAAAGACGACGCTGGCGGCGGCGCTCGGCCTGGCGGCGGCGCGGACCGGACGCGACACGCTGGTGATGACCTTCGACCCGTCGCTGCGTCTCAAGGATGCGCTGGGTGTCGGCGACGAAGCGCGCGAGCGCGAGGTCGAGGTGGCGGCCGGAACTCCCGGGCGGCTGCACGCCAGCCTGCTCGACGCGCGGAAGACCTTCGACCGGCTGGTGCGACGCTACTCGCCGGACGAGGCATCGGCGCAACGCATCCTGACCAACCGGTTCTACGAGCATCTGGCCGGCAACCTCGCCGGGGTGCTCGAGTACATGGCCGTGGAGCGGCTGTTCGAGGTCGCGGGCACGGGGCGCCACGGCCTCGTCGTGCTGGACACGCCTCCGACGCGGCAGGCGCTCGATTTTCTCGAGGCGCCGCAACGCATCGTTTCGTTCCTCGACAGCGGAGCGCTTCGCGTGGCCCTCCGCCCGTGGTTCGACGAGCAGGGTAGGCTGCGCGCCTCGTCCTGGGTGCCCTTCGTTGGAANNCCCGTGGTTCGACGAGCAGGGTAGGCTGCGCGCTTCGTCCTGGGTGCCCGTCGTGGGAAAAAGTGTCGAATCCTTTCTCGACCGTGTCGTCGGGCTCGGGCTGCTGCGCGACATGGCCGAGTTCTTTCAGGCGTTCGGACCCCTGTACGACGGCTTCCGCGAGCGAGCGGTGGAAGTGCAGGAACTGCTGCGGTCGCGACGGACCCTGTTCCTGCTGGTGTCCGGCCCGGGAGGCGAGCGCATCCCCGACACCATGTTCTTCGCGCGGCGGCTGAGCGAGGCCGGCTACCGGTTGGGCCCGTTGGTGGTCAACCGCGTGCACCCGGTTTGTGCCCGCCCCGACCCGCCCGGGGGAGCGATCACTCCCGCCGACGAAGCACGGCGGCTGCTGCACTGGCTGGGCGAGCGGGACCGCCGCGGGCTCGCCGAGCTGCGATCCCTGCTGCCCGGCACGCCGCTGTGCACGATCGAGCTCCTGCCCGACGCGCCCACCGGCCTCGACGCGCTGGAGGAGATCGGCGGTCACCTGGTCGGCACCCCGGTTTCCCGGGCCGACTCCATCTAAGTCCTTTCCGGTCAACAGCTTGCCGCATTGCGTCGAAACTCGTGGCAAATCTTGCCGCATTGCGTTATAAATAGGGTCAGCAATGCCGCATTGCGGCAAGAGGGTCGGAGGTGCCCATGGTGCGCCTGATCAAACGCTACGGAAGCCGCAAGCTCTACGACACCGAGGAGAGCCGCTACGTCTCGCTCGAGGAGCTCGGCGCCTGGGTCCGCGACGGCCAGGAGATCCGCGTCGTCGACAACGACACGGACGACGACGTCACGGCCCAGACGCTGACGCAGGTGATCCTCGAGGAGGGTCGTCGCGGCACCGCGCTGCCGCCGGCGGAGATCCTGCACGCACTGATACGGCAGGGCGGCGAGCTGGTCTCCAGCGGCGTGAGCCAGCTGAACCACGGCGTCGACCGGCTGATACGGGCCGGAGTCGACCGCATCGGACCGGTCCGCGATATCCGTAACGAGACCGACGCGCTGCGCGAGCGTCTCGAGGAGCTCGAGTCGGCACTGAGACGGCTCGAATCGGAAGACGGAGCTTCGGTTCCTACCGCAGACGAGAATCCATCATCCCCCCGCGCCGCCGCGCGGACGAACAAGGAGTGAGCAGAATGGCACAGGCACAGGCAAAGGCAAGCACCAAGACGGAAGACTTCCTGGACGGCAGCAAGAAGCTGGGTGAAGACCTGATGAAGACCGGCCGCAACGTCTTCCTCGCGGGCCTCGGGCTCGTCGCGACGACCGAGCAGCAGGCACGCAAGGTCTTCGACGACCTGGTGGACAAGGGAGAAGAGTTCGAGAAGGACGAGAAGAAACTCTTCGCCCGCGCATCCCGCGAGGCCAAGGAGTTCGGGCAGCGCGTGGAACGGCAGGTGAACAGTACGGTGAAGTCGACGCTGCACCGCGCCGGCGCGCCGAGTCGTGACGAGATCCAGGAGCTGTCCAGCCGCGTCGAGGCGCTGACCAAGAAGGTCGACGAGCTGATCGCGAAGTAAACGTCCGCAAGGGAGGCACGACCATCGGGTCATGAGCGATCGCACGCGGCAACAGGCACGGCCCCGCATCGGACTGGCCCTGGCCGGCGGCGGCCCCGAGGGCGCCGTCTACGAGATCGGCGCGCTCCGCGCGCTGGACGAGGCGCTCGACGGCTTCGAGGCCCACCGCCTCCAGGCCTACGTGGGAGTCAGTGCGGGCTCGTTCGTCGCCGCGTGCCTGGCCAACCGCATGACCAGCGAGCGTCTGTGCCGCGGAACGCTCGAGGACGAGGAGGGCCGCCTGCCGTTCCGATCGGAGACCTTCCTGACACCGGCGATCCACGAGATGCTCGGGCGCAGCCTGGCCACGCCACGCCTCGCCCTCGAGGCGCTGCGCGACTACGCAGCCAACCCGCGGGACCAGAGTCTGCTCGATGCGATGACACGGCTGACGCGTGCGCTGCCCGTCGGCCTGTTCGACAACGAACCGGTCCACGCCTATCTCGAGCGGATCTTCAACACCGAGGGACGCACCGACGACTTCCGCGAGCTGCCCGCCGATCTGACCGTCGTCGCGGTCGACCTCGACTCGGGCGAGGCGGTGCGATTCGGGTCCGACGGCATGGACCACGTGCCGATCTCGAAGGCGGTGCAGGCCAGCTCGGCGCTGCCCGGGCTGTACCCGCCGGTGGAGATCGAGGGCCGGCACTACGTCGACGGCGTGCTGCTCAAGACGCTGCACGCCTCGGTGGCTCTCGATGCCGGCGCCGAGCTGGTGATCTGCCTCAACCCGATCGTTCCGGTGGACACGCGGGACTCGGTGGAGGCCGGGGTGATGCGCCGGGGCCGTTTGCAGAACCGGGGACTGCCGACCGTGTTGTCGCAGACGTTCCGGCTGCTCGTGCACTCGCGACTGGCCACCGGCATGGCATCGTACGAGCAACGGTATCCGGAGGCCGACGTGATCCTGTTCGAGCCGTCCAAGGCCGACTACCGCATGTTCTTCACCAACATCTTCAAGTTCTCGGATCGTCGAACCGTCGCGCAGCACGCCTACCGCTCGACGCGCGAGCAGTTGCTGCGGCGACGCGAGGAGCTCGAACCGATCCTGGCCCGCCACGGCGTCCGTCTGAACGTCGAGGCGTTGCGGCGGGACAACGATCTGGGAACGTCGCTGGGTCTGCCCGGCGAGCCGCAGTCCGGGGTCACCGAGCGGCTCGACCGCACGCTCTCACGCCTGGAGGAGGTGTTGGCGGATCAGGGCAGGCGCCACAGGTAGCAGCCCTGGACCCGGCGCCGGGTCGCGTCGTCGAGCCCTCGATACCCGTAGGGCGGGCGGCGCAGGGCGCGAGCCAGGCTGAGCAGGGGCCAGCCCAGCGGTAGATAGAAGCCCAGGAGATCCCAGTCGCGCAGCACGGCGTGCAGGCGGTTGCGTGCGGGCTCCCGTCGGCGGTCTCGGTCGAGCCGGCAGAACCAGTAGGCCCAGTTGGTCGGCAACACGCGGTGGAACCTCCCGGCGCGCCGTGTTCGCCCGAACGCCCGGGCCAGCGAGGGCAAGTGGTAGGGCTGCCGACCGTAGCGGCGGACGTTCTCGTCGAGGTCGACCTGCCAGCGCCGTCGCACGCGTTCGGCAACCCGTTTCATCGCGGCTCGATCCGGACGCCGGAAATCCGTGACGCCCTCGTCGCGCGCGAGCCGCGCCGCGTCGATCGGCTCGCCTACGACGAGCACCATGCGGGCCGGCAGCGCGATGTACCAGATCCAGGGAAACAGGATCGCGGCAACGCCTCCGGGAAGCGGAAGGAAAGGCACCCCCCACAGCTTGTACATGAGCAAGTCCACCGGCTTCAGCGTGAAGTTGAACGGGATGACCCATTCGGCGTTGACCACGTGCACCGGGTAGATCGGGGCGCCGTGGCGCGCCGCGAGGATCAGGAAGCTGGTGCTGAAGGGCTGTAGACGGTAGCGGTTCTGGAAACCCTTGCCGATCCCGGCCACCCCTTCGGGGTAGTAGGACACGCGTTCGCCGCGCGCGAGCAGGCGGTCGAAGTTGTCGAACGTCAGATCGACGCCCCCGCAGCGGCGCCAGAAGTCGTCGATGCCGAACGGCCGCATCCACCAGTGCTGCGAGAGGATCTTCTCGTAGACGGTGCGAAAGCGCGCCTCGGGTCGCTGGCCGTCCCGCCGCCACAGCAGCGCATCGAGCGCCATCGCGTCCCAGGGAAACGAGGAGCCGCTGTGGTTCGCCGCCAGCACCAGCGGACCGCGTTCGGGCAGCCGTTCCGCCCCGATCAGCTCCCCGCGAAAGTAGTGATCGACGATGTCGTCGAAGCCCTGGTCCAGGATCCAGCGCAGGTATTCCGGCTCGAACGGCTCGTAGGCGGGATCTTCCTGGGTTGCGATCGACATTCAACGCCCCCGACGCAGCGCCAGCACCAGCGCCAGGGCGAACAGTGCCGACCACAAGGGCCACGGTCCGTCAAAGGCCACCAGGATGGCTCCGGCGACCAGCGAGCAGCCGGCCATGATCGTGCCGCGCAGACCGGCCAGCGGGTTCTCCGGCGGCTGCCGTGTGGTCTTTTCGAGGAAACGCAGACCCTCGGTGATCAGCATCGGGGCCTTGGCCAGGGCGTCGACGATCTCCGGGGCGGCACGCACGCTCTCCCGGGCGATGCGCAACGGGTTGAACTGGCGCATGAAGATCCGGCTGACGTGGCGGCGCGAGACCGCCGCGACGTCGAGGCCGGGCCGCAGGATTCGCCCCACGCCTTCGAACGTCACCAGCGCCTTGACCATCAGCACCATCTCCACCGGGAAGTACATGCGGTACTGGCCGGCGCTGGCGACCGACTCGAGGATCAGCTGCGCCAGCGAGAAGTCCTCGAACGTGGAACTGCGTGACCAGCGCTGCGAGATCTCGACGACGGCGCGGCGGAACCCCTCGGGGTCGGCTCCCGGTGCCGGATGGGCCACGCTGGCGAGGTAGCGCGCGGCGTACTCCGATTCGCCCATGACCAGGCAGTAGTAGTAGTACAGCAGGACCCGGCGTACCCCGTCATCGAAGCGTCCGACCATTCCCAGATCGATGAACCCGCACTGCACGCCGGGCAGGATCAGCAGGTTGGCCGGATGCAGGTCGGCGTGGAAGAACCCGTCGCGGTAGAGCATGCGGATGAT
This sequence comes from Acidobacteriota bacterium, assembly GCA_011773795.1. Lineage (GTDB taxonomy): Bacteria > Acidobacteriota > Polarisedimenticolia > Polarisedimenticolales > Polarisedimenticolaceae > WVWW01. The sequence continues at coordinate 6,708 of WVWW01000146.1, read as the reverse complement.
CGCCGCGGCGCCCAGGTCGACGAGCCGGTCCTTGTCCTCGTTCGACATGGCCTGGACGCGCGGATCGTCCGGCCGCATGCCCTCGAGGTACTCCATGCACAACAGCCGTCGACTGCTGTACTGCCGGTAGATGTGTGGAAAGACGATTCCCGGCATGTCGCCGAAGTTGGCGACGAACGTCTCGGCGTTGTCCGCCTCACGCAGCAAGTCGACTTCCTTGGCCGTGTAGTCGCAGAACTCCGCGATCACGCGCCGCGGCTGGTAGCGCGCCAGGAACAGCTGCAGCGAGCGGCCCAGCAGCTTGAGCAGGATCGAATCGCGGCGCAGCGTCTCGGGGATCCCGGGCTTGACGCCCTTGAGGACCACGTCCTCTCCGTCGTGCGTGCGCGCGAGGTGGATCTGGGCGATCGACGCCGATGCCAGCGGTTGCGGATCGATCCAGGCGAAGACCTCGTCGGCCGGACGTCCCAGCTCGCGGGTCACAATCTCGAGGAAACGTTCGAACGACACCACGGGCAGGTGGTCGAGCAGGTTCTTCAGCTCCTCGGTGATCTCCCGCGGCAGCAGATCCTCGCGCAGGCTGAGGATCTGCCCGAGCTTGATGTAGGTCGGGCCCAGCATCTCCAGCCGGCGGCGGAACTGCACGGGAAAGGGTTGCGCGACGAGCTTGCGATCGAGGAACAGGCGCGCGCACCAGGCAACCAGTCGCATCGACGCGAAACCGACGCCGCGCGAGTGGCCGGGATCGGCTCGACGGCTGCGCACCGCCGCGACGAGGCCGCCGCCGAGCAGTCCGAAGAAGTGTCGATGGGTCGTGAAGAAGCGACGCAGCAGCCCCTGGGGCGCAGTCTCTTCCAGCAGCTCGAACTCGACGCCGCTGCCCGGCGGGTGACGGAACTCGGTGGCTGTCGACTCTTCTGTCATCTGCTTCGCCGCGTCGCGGTCAGCGGTTTCGCCCGTGGCTCTCGTGGCTGCTGACCCAGTCCTGGGACGAGATCGCCGAGGCCAGCGACAGCTCTCCGGCGAGGGCCACGCCGGCGACGATCTCGGCCAGCTTCTTGGCCCGGCCCTGCCCCACGCAGTCCAGGATCTCCAGACACTCCCGCTGCGTGGCCAGTCCCGTGCCCCCGCCGTGGGAGGCCACGATCAGGGACGGGATCGTCAGCGACATGTACAAGTCCCCGGAATCGGTCACGTCTATAAAGATGATGCCCGCCGAGCTCTCGGCCACGTTGGCCACGTCCTGACCGGTGGCGATGAACATCGCCGTGATCGCGTTGGGCGAATGGCAACCGTTGTTGTTGGCACCCGACAGGAAGGCGCCGATGTTGCCCACCTGGTAATGCCGGAAAATGTCCTCGGGCGCGACCCGCATGACCTCGCGCAGGACCTCGCGGGGCACGGTCGCCTCGGCGATCACGCGCTTGCCGCGCGTGCGGATCACGTTGACGAGCGACGACTTCTTGTCCGTGGCCAGGTTGGACTCGAGGTAGAACCGGCGCACGGTGTCGAACTGCTCGAGAATCCACTGACACGCCGCGAACGTGGCCCGGCCGACCATGTTCTGTCCGGCGGCGTCGCCCGTCTTGAAGTTGAAGCGCAGGAAGGCGAAGTTGTTGGAGAGGAAGTGATCGACGTAACTCAGCCGGGCGACTCGCGACGTCGCTTCGGCGACCTCGCGAATTTCGTCGACGTGCTGGTCGACCCACTCGACGAAGGTCCGGGCTTCGCGCGTGGAATCGAACACGAAAACAGGCGCCCGCTGCATGTGATCGGCGACGACCGTGCAGGTCACGCCGCCCGAGCGGTTGAGCACCTTCATCCCGCGGTTGTACGACGCCACCAGCGTGCCCTCGGTGGTGGCCAGCGGGATGAGGAACTCGCCGCTCGCGTGCTCACCGTTGACCTGCAGGGGGCCGGCCAGGCCGATCGGAACCTGGGCCACCCCGACGAAGTTCTCGATGTTGCCGCGGGTGATCTGCGGATCGAACGAGAACTTGTCCACGTGCTGCAGGCGCTTGCCCGAAAACTCCTCGACGAAGCGTTGCCGCCGTTCGATCATCGGCGTCACGAAGTCGTCGTCCTCTGAGCGGGGCACCGTGATCCTGCGCGACCGACCTTCGGTGATGGAGTCCTCGACCTTGAGGTGCAGACCGCCGAACGGCCGCGTTTCGAAGGCCAGCTCGATGCGGTGCTTGCCCACCGGCAGCTCGCTGTCCCGGACGTTCAGCTGCAGTCGCTCGCGAAGCGGGAACGGCAAGACTTGCTCCGGACCGACATCGGTGGCCTTGAGCAGCCGGCCGTTGCTCGCGCGCAAGGTCAGCCGTTCCAGCGGCACCGCGACGTCGTTGATCTTGATCTCTCGGATCGCCAGGACCGTGGCGTCGCTGAGCCGGTTCTTGATCCCGAAGCGTAGGCCCTCGGCGTCCTTCTCCAGGCTGCCGAAGGTATAGAGCCGCTTGAGGATCGAGGACGGGATCTTCAACGGAAACCTCGATCGTCAGATTGTAGCGCCCGACCCGGCGCACCACAGTAGGGTTTTCCCGCATCTCCCTACCACCCCACTAACTCATTGAAAAAGCAGTAGAATCCACCCCTTGCCCGAGTGGCGGACTAGAGGGATGAGTGATCGGCAGCAGCCTGCAGCATGACAGCCCGAGGACTGAGGGTAGACGCGTGCGGTCAAGACGATGAGCCCCAAGCGTCGTACCCCGGCCGACAAGCTCGACACCGACTGGCTCCTGCTCCTGGCAGCCTGGCTGATCGCCACGTCAGCGAGTCTGGGCAGCCTGTTCTTCAGCGAGATCATGGAGCTGCCGCCCTGCTCGCTGTGCTGGTACCAGCGGGTGTTCATGTTCCCCCTGGTCGTCGTGCTCTCGACGGGCCTCTTGCCCTTCGACCTGAGAGTCGTGCGCTACGCCCTCCCGCTGTCCGCGCTGGGCACCGCAGTTGCGTTGTACCACGTGCTGTTGCAGGCCGGGATCATTCCCGAAAGCGCCGCACCGTGCACCCAGGGGGTTTCTTGCTCTGACGTCGACTTGCTCGTCTTCGGATTCGCGTCCATCCCGGTATTGTCCCTGATAGGCTTCTGCGTGATCACCGGCCTCCTTCTCGCACTCTTTCGGAGATCCTCTCGATGACGTCCAAACAGAAAGTCGCCGTCGTCCTCGGTGCCGCCGCCTTGATGATCGTCGGTTTCTTCCTGGCCGCCTCGATCTATGAGAACCGACGGGCGGAACGGCTGGCGGCGATCGAGGAGGCAAGCCCCGTCGAGAACGAGTTCGTTCGCGTCTATTCCCAGCGTCTCGGGCCGCCCGACGCGAAAGTCGTGCTCGTCGAGTTCCTCGATCCCGGGTGCGAGTCGTGTGCCGCGCTGTCGCCTTTCGTCAAAGAGATCGTGGACGCACACGCAGGGCGCGTCCAACTGGTCATCCGCTACATCCCTTTGCACCAGGGGGCCGACGTCGCGGTCAGGATCCTGGAAGCGGCCAGGAAACAGGGCAAGTACTGGGAGACGTTGCAGATGATGTTCGACACCCAGTCCGAATGGGCTTCCCATCACCACCCGGCACCGCAAAAGTTGGGACCGTACCTGCCGGCGCTGGGGCTCGACATGGAACGCCTCCGGCTGGACATGGCGGGTATGGAGATCACCCACATCCTCCAGCAAGACATGGCCGATGCCCAAGTGCTCGGCGTACGACGAACACCGACCTTCTTCGTCAACGGAAAAGCATTGCCGCGTTTCGGTCTGAACGAGCTCCAAGCGCTGGTGGCGTCGGAGGTTGCCGCCAACTACTAGCCGAGTTGCAACCGCGCGTGGCGGCCCCGGAGGGTTTTGACTTTGCTCGTAGCGCTGTTCCTGACGTTGAGCCTGGCCGTCGGCGAGGTGGAAGATCCGCAAACCGCTTTCTTTGAACGAGTTCATGCACTCTGTGGCGCCCGGTTCGAAGGTCGATCGACGTTTCCGGAGGACCCCGGCGAGGCATTCCGAGACAAGAAGTTGGTCGCGGTCGTCGAAACCTGCGACACGCGTGTCATCCGCATCCCGTTCCGGGTCGGCGACGATGCCTCTCGAACTTGGATCCTGACCCGGGTGGAGGGTGGGCTGGAGCTCAAGCACGACCATCGCCACCCGGACGGGACGCCGGACGAAATCACGATGTACGGCGGGACGACCGAGAGCGCGGGAACGCGACTGTCGCAATCGTTCCCGGCGGACGAACACACGGCCGGGTTGATTCCCGAGGCCCGAACCAACGAGTGGTTTCTGTCACTCTCGGAGGACGGGAGCGAGCTGACCTACTACCTCGAGCGACACGGCAAGCCCCGTTTTGAAGCGGTTCTGCAGCGCATGGATCGTGGGGACCAGTCGGCCGTCTCGACTCGCTCTTCGGAAAACAACTAGAATCCACCCCGTGCCGGAGTGGCGGAACTGGTAGACGCAGGGGACTTAAAATCCCCTGGCCGCAAGGCCGTGCAGGTTCGATCCCTGCCTCCGGCACCAGCCGAGTCAGTTCATCGTGACCGTGTCACGACTGTCGCGGGTAGACGGTCGCAAGATTCCAGTGTTGCGCTGCGTGGCCCGCAACCGATCTCGGCTTCTCTAAAACCAGGTGGTATGCTCTCAAGTCTCTGAAGTGGGACTGTTTGCGAGGTGGGGAACGATCGGAACCCTACCCCGACAAGCGTTGCGAGATTCGCAGCGTTTGTCGTTTTCCCCTTTCAGCCTAGTTGTAGTTAGGCGTCGTCCGACGGATATCAGAGCGGAGGCATTCATGGGCGTGATTGAAGTGGGAGAGCTGCTGTACGAGTACACGGTCAAGCTCACCGGCATGACGGAGTACGGGATCAGTTTGGAGTCTTTGATCGCAGGAACAGCCGTGCTACCGCCTGAAGGCGCCAGATTCGATGTCGTGTTCGACGGGGAATCAACCGGACCGAAGTTGAAAGGTAAGGTCACGGGCGTCGACTATTTGCAAGTCCGGGCAGACGGCCGTTTCGAGCTCCACATTCATGCGGAGGTAACCACGGACGATGGACACAAAATCTCGCTACACGCTGATGGCGTTGGCCTCCCGAGAAAGGGCAGCCCCATTGTCGACCTCCGCGAGAACGTGACCTTATTCGCGTCTTCGGCGGACTACGCATGGGTCAACACTCTTCAGGTGTGGGGCACGGGGACGGCCGATCTCGCTGAGCAAGTCGTTCACATCAAGGGCTATTCGGCCTAATGTCGCCGGTGTGGAAACGACGCCTAACGTTGTTCTGGCTCGCTAACGCTCGGGCGGCCTGCAGCTGAAAACAACGTCAGGCCGTCTAGAAGCGCTTCAGACCATGGAGAGCGTACATGAGCGAAGGTAAGAGAGCTGCAGCATCCGTCGGGGAGGCCAATGCCAAGGCCACGTCGCAATCGACGGCGCGGATCGACCGACTCCAGCGTTGGCTGACGCTGGCCGCGAACCTGGGCGTCCTGGCGGGCCTTGTCCTCGTGATTCTCGAGATCAACCAGAACACTCAGCTAGCTCGCGCGGCCTATAGGAGCGAGGGCAATGTTGTCACGAACCAGATCTGGGCCACGGTCATGGGTGATCGTGTAGCCGATGTGCTCGAGAAGTCAGTAGCGTCCCCCGAAGAGATAACCCACAGCGACTTCATAGTCTTGGACGCATACCTGTTTCCATCGCTCAATTTGATCTATCGAGACTATCAGCTGGCGCAGGAAGGGTTGTACGACACGGCGGACTGGAAGGCCTCCGTAGACGTCTATGTGCATTGGTACCTCGCCAACCCGTTCGGCAGGGCCTGGTGGGATGAAGAGGCGAGGGAGTTCTTTCCAGCAGAGTTCGCGACCTACGTCGACCGACAACTCGCTCTCGATTCACGACGCGATCACCACGGGTACTGGCTCGCTGTTCGCGCACGCCTGACGGAGGCTGAGGCGGATGCAGAGCGATAAGGCGGATAAGAAGTATAAGCGCGGATTTTGCCCCGGGGCCCGAGTAGCGGGACCTGCTCAGGGTCCGAGTATGGCTCATATGTCAACAGCGACGACCCCACCCAGAAGACCGTAATCAGCCTATCCGACCTCGACAGGTGCCCCAGGCGAACGCGCGGAACTCACGCTCGACGAAGCGTGAAGACCGACGAGTGATCTCTCGGCGACGGTTCAGCAGAACAGGTGTCCATCTGGGTGTCCATAACCCTCGGACTGTAGAGCACTCCTCGTACTCCTCGGAAACGGGAAAGGGCGACGAATCAAATAAACGTTGATCCGCCGCCCTTTCTGAAAGTACTTAAAATCCTCTTCCCGCAAGGGAGTACAGGTTCGAGTCCTGTCTCCGGCACCAACCCCATTTTCAGGCCAGGACTGGATGTCACAATCCGTGATATCCAATTTCTCGAGTCTCCTGCGTGACCCAGATCGGTGCCGCCTACGGCTCTGTTCACGATCGAACGGTGCCTCTCTGCTAGACTCGGCCCCGCAATGGCAATCGAACCCGGCACCAAGCTCGGCCAGTACGAGATCACCGGCACGCTCGGCGCGGGCGGCATGGGCGAGGTCTGGAGAGCCCGGGACACCACGCTGGATCGCGACGTGGCGATCAAGGTATTGCCCGAGGCATTCGCGTCCGATGCCGAGCGGCTGGCGCGCTTCAACCGCGAGGCAAAGTTGCTGGCGTCGCTCAACCATCCCGGCATCGCCGT
>WVWW01000260.1:4134-4342 GCA_011773795.1 Acidobacteriota bacterium | reverse complement strand
GGCGCCCGAGCCCCGCTCCGCCTCGACGTCGGCGCGGGCCCGATCCACCGCAGCCACGATCTCGGCCTCCGCGCCGGAGAGATCCGGCAGAGGAATCTCAGGACCCGAGCTACGGCAACCCGCGAGTAGAACCGACAGCAGGAGCGTCGTGCCGAGCCGTCTCAAATCGGACGACCCGCGCCGCGTACGAGCACGGCCTCCGCGTCCA
>WVWW01000260.1:0-4099 GCA_011773795.1 Acidobacteriota bacterium | reverse complement strand
CGTCCACCGAGACGTTGTCGAACCGCTCCGTCGACCCGTCCGCCCAGACGACCTGGACATGATCGATGGCATCGGCCGATCCGAGGCCGAACACGAGCCGGGGATCGCTCGAGCTCGCGTAGCTCGCGCCGGACGGGACGACGCCGTTCCAGCGCCGTCCGCTCGAGTGCACCGTGACCCGAGCGCCGAGGGCCGGGCCGGAGGCGGTTCGAGCCGAAATCCTGATCCAGTGATTCCCGCCACGCGGAGAATCGTTGCGATAAAGTCGAAGTCTGTTGTCGGCATTGGCGATGACGAAGTCCGTATCCCCGTCGTTGTCGAGATCGCCGAAAGCCAGTCCTCGTGTGACCTCCCGAGGCAACGCCCACGGCTGCTCGCGTCCGGAAACGTCCTCGAACCACCCGTCNNCCACCCGTCGCCACGGTTCTCGAAGACCTGGTTGGGTTCCGCGTAACGATCCCAAAAACCCGCGTCCGATTCGTCCGATGCCCGCCGCCGCACCTTCCCGTTGACGACGACGAAGTCGAGGTCACCATCGAGCTCGAGATCGACGAGCGCGCAGCCGAACCCCGTATGCGCGAAATCGTGGGTCGCCATTCCGGCGCCCGGTGTGATGTCCCGAAAGCGAGGAAACTCGCCGCCGTACACGGTGTTGTTTTCACCCTCGAGGTGGGTGAGCAACAGGTCGAACGCCTCGTCTCCATCGATGTCCCCGATGGCAATGCCCATGCTCGCTTCGGGTTTGCCATGGCGATTGACGGCGGCGCCGCGCAGGACCGCCTCGTCGACGAACCCCCCGGCGCCATCGTTGACCCACAGTTGATTGCTCTCACCGTCGTTCGCAACATAGAAGTCGAGCCGGCCATCGCCGGTCAGATCGGCGCAGGCGACCCCCAGTCCCTTCGCTTGCCGCCCGTCATCGGGCAAGACCAGTCCTGCCAGCGTTGAAATGTCGGTGAATCTCCCTTCCCCGTCGTTGCGGTAGAGGTGGTCGAGCGCCCCGTCGAACACCTGAGGCGCACAGTAGGCGATGGTGCCGTTCGGCGCGTAGCACGTCCGCCCGGGATCGTAATCCAGGTAGTGGGCGACGTAGAGGTCGAGGTCGTCGTCCCCGTCGAAGTCGCAGAACGCCGCCGAGCTGCTCCAGAAGGGGGCCTGCCAGGGAGCCGGACCGGAAGCGGGCTGGAACACTCCGTTGCCCCGATTGATCACCAGCCGGTCAGGCCCGTAATTGGCAAAAAACAAATCGGGCAGGCCGTCTCCGTCGACGTCGCCGACGGTGATCCCCTGCGCAAACCCACCGGCGGCGACAACCCCGGCGTCTCTGAAACGGTTCTCGGCGGTCTGCAGCCAGATGCGCGCCAGCGGGGCCTCCGGCTCTCCGGGCTCCGGCATGGTCAACTGAACGATGTCCTGCAGCCCGTCGCCGTCCAGGTCGGCCAGCGCCACACCCGGTCCCATGATTTCGGGTGCGAGACCCGTACCGTCCGGCCAGTGCACGGGAGCGGCCTCCCGCAGGACAATCTCCGTCAGGTACGGAGCGGACACGTGCCCGGCCGGCGCGGGAGCCGGCACGTCGGAGCAGGCGAACGCGAGCACACCGAGGCCCACAACGAGGACGCGACGCATCGTCGCAATTCTAACCGGACCGCGGCACGCTTCAACCCGCTCGACTCAGCGACCCTTCTCGAGCACGAGGAAGCGGTTGCCCCGCACTGGACCCTCCACCCGAGTCGTGCCGTCGGGCCAGCGCACGCGAACCTCGTCCGCCTCGGCGGCAGCGCCGAGACCGAAGTGTAGTCGCGCGTCGTGCACCGACAGGAAAGACTCGCCGCTGGCGACGTCGCGGCTCGTTCGACGCTCGCCGACCCGGACCTCGACCCGCGTCCCGATGACGCCACCCTGCCCCGGCGGCACCTCGCAGGCGACGGTCAGCCAACCGCCGATCGTCGAATCGTTGCGCAGCAGCGCGGGCGGCGCGTCGAGCGACGTGATCAGCAGGTCCAGGTCGCCGTCGTTGTCGTAGTCGCCCGCGGCGAGCCCGCGGCTCGAGCGCGCAATGGCGAAGCCCGGTCCCGCACGCTCGCTCACGTCCTCGAACCGGCCGTGGCCGTCGTTCGCCAGCAGCTGGTTGCGTTGCGCGTAGGTCATCCCGAACTGCGGGTGATCGTCGACCTGCGGGTAGATGTGCCCGTTGGCGATCACCAGGTCGTGGTCGCCGTCGTTGTCCAGGTCGGCCAGCACGGTGCCCCAGGAGAGCGGGACGAAGGTCGCCGCACCGATGGCCGATTCGTCGCTCGCGTCACGGAAGAAGCCCCGCCCCTCGCCGAGGTACAGCGTGCTGAAGTCTTCCGAGAAATTGGTCACGAACAGGTCCGGCACGAGATCCCCGTTGACGTCGCCCGCGGCGATGCCCATGCCGGCCTGGGCCGCCCCGTTGGCGTCGAACGCGGCGCCGGACCACAGAGCGGTTTCCTTGAACGTCCCGTCGCCCTCGTTGCGGTACAGGTAGTTGGCATCCGAGTCGTTGGCCACGTAGAGATCCACGTCGCCGTCGGCGTCGAAGTCGGCGGCCCGGGTGCCGAAGCCGAAGCCCTGGACGAGGTCGCGCATCCCCGCACGGTCGGTGGCTTCGACGAACGTGCCGTCGCCGTTGTTCAGGAAAAAATGATCGCGGGCGCCGGTCAGGCCGAACGGGCCGAACGCGACCTTGTCGACACCCTTCCAATCGAGCGTGCGCCCGGCACCGAGCACCTCGTCGATCGTCGCGACGATGTAGGCGGCGATGTAGAGGTCGAGGTCGCCGTCCGCATCGGCGTCGAAGAAAGCGGCGCCGGTGTTCCAGCCGGCGGCCTCGACGCCCGCGCGGGCGGCGACGTTCTCGAACGTGCCGTCACCGCGGTTGCGGTACAGCACGTTGGCGCCGAAGTTCGTGACCAGGATGTCCGGCCAGCCGTCGTCGTCGTAGTCGGCGACGGCGACGCCGCTGCCCCAGGCGCCGTCGCCGTCCACACCGGCAGCGTCGGTCACGTCCTCGAACGTGGTGTCACCGCGGTTGCGGTACAACGCGTTGCGACCCTTCTCGACGACCCGGCTCCCGGAGAGCTTCCAGCCGTTGACCAGGTAGGCATCGAGGTGCCCGTCCCGGTCGTAGTCGAGCCACGCGGCTCCGGTTCCGGCCGAGTCCAGCAGATGGTCCTTGCCGGGACGGCCGGCGTGCAGCACACGCGTGAGCCCCGCCTCCGCCGCCACGTCGACGAAGTGGAAGCCGTCGGGTCCGGAAGCGGCCGCCTCTCCCGGCGAACGGGGCGCACAGCCCGCCAGCAGCAGTGCGGCGAGCGCGACGAGACGAGCGACGGTCACATGCCCAGCGGCGTGTCGGCGTGCAGCTTCCTGAACTCGGCGCGAACCGTGTCCCACTCCGCCTGCAGGGTCGCCTCGGTGGCCGATCCCCCGAGCCGGCCGATGCGCTTGGCGGCGTCGAGCAGGACCTTCCTCGACGCTCGCGTGACGATCACGAAGCCCTCGTCGTAGACGCCTTGTTCCTCGCCCTTCGCATTGTGGTGGTGGCCGCCCTCGAGCAAACGCTTGCGTACGGCGGCGATCGAGGCGTCCCCTTCGTTGCCCAGTTGTGCCACGAGCGCGGCCAGCGTCTCGACGTCGCCCGCCGCGTCCTGACCCGCCCCGAGCTTGGCCATCGCCCGCTTGGCGACACCTTCGGCGTGACTGTACGTGCCGCCGAGGATCGAGTGCACCAGGTTCCACTCGGTCTTCTTGGCCGCGAGGATCGTGTCGGCCAGGCTGTCGTACGCATCGACGAGTGGTTGCGGCGTGGCGCTCTCGTCCACCATCTGCGCTTGAGCCAGGCCCGCGCTCAGGACCAGAACGACGATCGTGAGTAGTCCCTTTCTCATCAGCCCCTCCTTTGCTTGACGTAGCGTCCCATTCTCGGGCGAACCGCGAGAACGCCTCCGTAAGGGATTACCGAACCGAGAGTCGCGCCGCGGCCCGATGACGTGGGCCGTCGGAGCCGCAGCGCTTCTCGAGAGGCGATTCTTACCGCGCCTAGCCGGGCACGTGCGTCTTGCGGATATCGTAA
>WVWW01000059.1:1709-7161 GCA_011773795.1 Acidobacteriota bacterium | reverse complement strand
CGCCTGAGGGCAGCACGTTCCTGTTCGTCGACGCGAGCGAGCGTCTCGACGAGCGCGGCCTGATCGGTTTCCTCGAGGATTGCGCGGACGAGGGGTTGTTCCTCGCACCGGGTCCGAGCTTCGGCGACTACCCGGCGCACGTCCGGATCTGTTTCACCTGCGCCGAACCCGACATCGTGACGGCCGGCGTCGACGTGCTTGCCCGCATGCTCGGCCGCTAGCGCACTCCCCTAGCGCTGACACCCGCCGCAGTAGTACGTGCTGCGCTGCTGCTGGACGATGCGGCGAATCGTGCCGCCGCAGCGGTCGCACGTTTCGTGCTCGCGGTCGTAGACGCCTAGGTATTGTTGGTAGGAACCGGTCAGACCGTGGGCGTCCTGGAAATCCGAGAACGTCGTGCCGCAGTTCTCGATCGCGCGCCGCAGGATCTTCCGCGTCGAGCCGTGTAACCGCTTGATCTCCGTCGGACGTAACGCCGTCGCGCGGCGGCGGGGCGAGATGCGTGCGTCGTAAAGGATCTCCGAGGCGTAGATGTTGCCCAGGCCGACGATCCGGTCCTGGCGCAGCAGGAACGCTTTCATGTTCTGCCGTGCTCTCGAGGCCATTTCGCTCAGTCGCTCGACGGTCATCGCCTCGGACAGCGGGTCGACACCCTCGGGCCGTGTTTCGCGTTCGTCGGCGAACCACCGAAAGGTGCCGAAACGTCGCGTGTCGGCGAAGAGCAACGCGCCGTGATCCAGCCCGAAGCGCGCGCGGACGCGATCTTCCTTCGCCTCTGCTACGGGGTTCGAGGCCCAGATCAGCCGCCCGGTCATCCTCAGATGCACGGTCAACCACAACGGGTGGCCCGTTCGAGACGCCGGAGCGAACTCGAACAGAACTTGCTTCCCCGAACGACGGACGTCGACGATCTTCCGCCCCCGCAGCCGCGGTGTGGGTTGCGCTCGCAGCAACGGATCGAGGATCCGCAGCGAACGCACGGTGCGCCCCTTCAGGTGTGGGGCGAGCTGTCGGGCAACGGTCTCGACCTCGGGAAGCTCGGGCATGGGGGCATTCTAGCGAAGGCGCTAAGATGTCGCGTCATGGCGATAAAGGCGCGACCCTTCGATCTCATTACCTTCGATGTCGACGGAACGCTCGTCTGGGGCCCGGACGGGATGACCGTCTGGGAGGTGCTGAACCTGCAGTTCACCGGGACGGCCGAATGGAACAAGGAGCGCTACGCGGAGTACAAGGCCGGCCGGCTCTCCTACGCGGACTGGGTTGCCCTGGACGTCGAGGGCTGGCGCAAGGCGGGCGCCCGACGTGACGACCTCATCGCGGCGCTGAAACCGTTGCGGCTGATCGAGGGCGTGCGGGAAGCGACCCACGCGCTACGCGACGCCGGCTACCGGCTGGTCGTCATCTCGGGCACGCTGGATCTGATGCTCGAGACGCTGTTCCCCGACCATCCGTTCGACGAGGTCTACGCCAACCACATCGGCTTCGACGACGAGGGGCGGATCAGCCACTGGCGGGCGACGCCGTTCGACATGACCGGCAAGGCCGAGGCGCTGCGCGGCGTGGCGTTGCGCGAGGGAATTCCGTTGAAACGCTGTGCCTTCGTCGGCGACAGCTCCAACGATCTGTGGATCGCGCGCACCGCCGGGTTCACCGTCGCGTTCAACCCGCGTTGTGAAGATCTGGAGAAGGAAGCCGACGCGATCGTGCGCTCCGAGGATTTTCGCGATGTTCTCCCGCACCTGCTCGACGGAACGGGTCGGTGAGGGATTTCAATCTTCGCGACTGTCGCTTGCGCTCGCTGACGCAGGAACCCTGGGCGGATTTCGAGAAGCTGTTCGGGCCGCGCGGCGGGGTCGGTGCGGTCAGTGCGCTGCGGTTGCCGGACGGGGAACGGGTTGGCTGGCGTGAAGCGGCGGGGCCAGGGCGCGGAAGATCGTCGGCGCCAGCACCGACGTGACGATGGCCAGCATCACGACCTGGGCTTCGAGCTCGCGGCTGAGAAGGTCCAACCGGACGCCCATCTCCGCAACGGCGATGACCAGGCTCAACCGTGCCGAAAGCAGCACCCCCGCCGAGAGCACCTGGCGGGCGTTGAAGCCGACGAGCAGCAGGACGGAAGAGGCACCGATCTTCACCAGGGTGGCGACGGCGATCAGCAGCAGCGCTCCGGTCAGGACACCGGGGCGGGTCAACGCGGCGACGTCGAAGTGCACACCGACGTTGATGAAGAAGATCGGGATCAGGAACCCGTACGAGAAGCCCTTGAGCTTCTGCTCGAGTTGCCCACGGTGACGGAACACGAAAGCGAACGCGGTGCCCGCCATGAACGCGCCGAGGATCGCCTCGACACGGAGCGCCCAGGAGAGGCCGACGAAGATGAACATCAGGAACAAACAGGTCCGGATGCCCATCTCTTCCGGGTCCTCGGGCTCGAACAGCCGCTCGAACTTGTCCGGGAACCACCAGGCGAGACGTTTGAGCACCAGCAGCACGAGTACAATTGCGCCGAACAGCAGCGGGAAGCCGAGCAGATTCCAGCCCACCCCGTTCTCGCGCACCATCGCGAACAGCGTGGCCGCGATCAGGGTCAGGAAATCGGTCAACAGCGCGGCGATCAGGATTGCCTGCCCGAGCGGCGTCGACGACCGTTGCGTGTTGCGCAGTGTCGGGACGACGAGCCCGACGGATGTCGTGGCGAGGACCAAGGTTACGAACGGGCCGTGACCGAGCATGGTGCCGGCCTTCCAGGCGAACACCAGCGTCAGCAGGAAGATCGCCATGCCGACGAGGATCTGGCCCGAGCCGCCGCGCTCGAGCTTGCGGAAGTCGATCTCGAAGCCGGACAGGAACATCAACAGCAGGAAGCCCAGCTCGGCCATGGAAGACATCGTCTCCGATTCGTGCAGCAGGCCGAGCAGGGCCGGTCCGGCGAGGATCCCGAACAGGATCTCCAGCACGACGGCGGGCAGCCTGAGCCGTGAGGCCACCAACGGCAGGACGAACGCCGCGACGGCCAGCACGAGGATGGAGACGGCGTGGTTCATGGGGCGATCAGGCGGGAACGAGCAGGACGGACTTGGAGGTGCCGCGGGCGACCATCGAGCCCACGCCGCGACGCAGGGCCAGGGACCTCAACCTGGACCCGATTCCGAGCACCATCAGATCGGCGGAGTTGGCGATCTTGCGCAGCAGCCGCACGGGGTTGCCGCGCTCGATCATCGGATCGACGCGCACGCCGTGCACCGCGGCTTCCTCCTCGAGCCAGGCCATCGCCCGTTCCGCGTTCTGCTCCGCGTCGGGTCCCGCCAGGAAGATCGGGTCCACAACCGAGACGCCAATCAGATCGGCCTTGTTGAATCGTGCCAGGTCGATCGCGGCACGAATGGCCGCGCGACCGGAGGCGGTGCGACGCGCGGGGACAACGATCCTTCGATACGGCGCGCTGCCACGCGAGACGAGAACGGGCCGCCCCGACCAGCTGACGAGCGCCGGGGCGCGGTGCGCGCGCCACATCCCGGACAGTCCCTTGCGGTTGCCCTTGACCACGATGACGCCGACGCTTTCCTCGCCGTGGAGCTCACCGAGCGCGTGAACCGGCTTCCCCCCGACGGGGCGCGTACGCACCGCAACGCCCTCGGCCAGCTCGGGCGCGAGCTGCAACGTCTGCCGAACACCCGCTGCCTTGGACTCGTCGCGGATCGTGGCCGTATCCGGGTGAACCAGCAGGAGCGACGAAGCGCGGCTGCCGCGGACCAGGTGAACCGCCTCCCCGAACGTCATGTCCAGATCCGACTCCCCCTCCACGGACAACACGACGCGCTTGCCGAAGTCCAGTGGGAAACGCCCTTCGCCAGAGGTGAAGGTGCGTACCATCTCGGCGAAATCCGCGCTGGGGCCCATCACCGTCACGTAGTCCCCGGCCTCGAACGCCGTTTCGCCGTGCGGGATGATCAGTTCGTGACGACGCAGGATCGCGCCGACCGTCCAGGGGCAGGAGCCGAACGTCTTCAGCAACCGGCCGCGAACGGGGGAATCCTCGGTGATCCGGAATTCCATCGCCTCGGCTCGACCATCGGCGAACGCGACGGAAGAGACTCGGCGATTCTCGAGGCTGAGCTCGAGCTGGCGCGCGGCCAGACTCATCGGCGAGACGACGTGGGCTCCCCGTGAGCGCATCTCCGGCGCGCGCGACGGGTCGTTGACTCTGGAGATGATGCGATGAACACCGGACTCCACCGCGAGCCGGATCACCTCGACGTTGGTGTCGTCGTCGTTGGTCGCGGCGATCATCGCGGCAGCGCGCTCGAGCCCCGCACGTTTGAGAACGATGCGGCTCGACCCGTCGCCCTCGACCACGGGAACGGAGCGCACGGCCCGGGCGGCCTCGAGGCAAACCGGATCGCGGTCGACCACCGTGACGACCCAGCGCTCACCTATCCTCTTTAGTAGCTCGCAGCCGAGAGCGCCGGCTCCGACCAGAATGGCCCGCATCCTCGTCCTCCGGACCCAAACATGGGTGCCGGGGATCGGATTGGCCAGTCAGGCCGTTTTCAGGTGGTTCCGGGCCCTGGTTCGACGTAGAGCTTGGCGCCCTTGTCGCGGAACTCGGTGGACTTGGCAGCCAGGCCCTCCTCGACCGCGGCGACGGCCTCGAGTCCCTTCTCCTTGGCGTAACGTCGAATCTGCTGGGTGATCTCCATCGAGCAGAATTTCGGCCCGCACATCGAACAGAAGTGTGCGACCTTCGCGCCGTCCGCGGGCAATGTCGCGTCGTGGTATTCGCGCGCGGTGACCGGGTCGAGCGACAGGTTGAACTGGTCCTCCCAGCGAAACTCGAAACGCGCCTTGGAGAGCGCGTCGTCCCACTCCTGCGCGCGCGGGTGGCCCTTGGCCAGGTCCGCGGCGTGCGCGGCGATCTTGTAGGCGATCAGCCCCTGCTTGACGTCCTCCTTGTCGGGCAGGCCGAGGTGCTCCTTGGGCGTGACGTAGCAGAGCATCGCGGTGCCGAACCAGCCGATCATCGCCGCGCCGATCGCCGAGGTGATGTGGTCGTAGCCCGGCGCGACGTCGGTCGTCAGCGGCCCCAGCGTGTAGAACGGCGCCTCGTGGCAGACCTCGAGCTGCCGGTCCATGTTCTCCTTGATCAGGTGCATCGGGACGTGGCCCGGCCCCTCGATCATCACCTGGCAGTCGTGCTCCCAGGCGATCTTCGTCAGCTCGCCGAGCGTCTCGAGCTCGGCGAACTGCGCCCGGTCGTTGGCGTCGGCGATCGAGCCGGGCCGCAGCCCGTCGCCGAGCGAGAAGCTGACGTCGTAGGCGGCCATGATCTCGCAGATCTCGCCGAAGTGCGTGTACAGGAAGCTCTCCTCGTGGTGCGCCAGGCACCACTTGGCCATGATCGAGCCGCCGCGCGAGACGATGCCCGTCACGCGGTCCGCCGTCAGCGGGA
>WVWW01000059.1:0-1636 GCA_011773795.1 Acidobacteriota bacterium | reverse complement strand
CTTGCCGCCGACCTTCTCGAGCGCCTGGTAGATCGGCACGGTGCCGATCGGGACCGGCGAGTTGCGCAGGATCCATTCCCGCGTCTCGTGGATGTTCTTCCCGGTCGAGAGATCCATGACCGTGTCGGCGCCCCAGTGGGTCGCCCAGACCATCTTCTCGACTTCCTCGTCGATCGACGAGCCGACCGCCGAGTTGCCGATGTTGGCGTTGATCTTCACCAGGAAGTTGCGGCCGATGACCATCGGCTCGCTCTCGGGGTGGTTCATGTTGTTGGGCAGGATCGCGCGCCCGGAGGCGATCTCGTCGCGAACGAAATCCGGCGCCAGACCCTCGCGGATGGCCACGAACTCCATCTCGGCGGTGACCTCGCCGCGGCGGGCGTAGTGCATCTGGGTCACCGCTTGCCCGGGCTTGGCGCGGAGCGGCCGGCGCAGCTCGGGGAACCGGACGGAGCCTGCCGCGGGGTCGGACTCACGCTCCCGGCGGTAGGCCGAGGAGGAGCCGTCGAGCTCGACGACGTCGCCGCGCTCCTCGATCCACACCCGGCGTAGCGGGTTCAGGCCGCGTGTCGGTTGCGGTTCGTTCTCCGGATCGCCGTAGGGTCCCGCGGTGTCGTAGAGCCGGATCGGCGGCTCCCCCCCGCTCAGCGCGATCTCACGCATCGGTACCGACAACCCGCGATTCGCCGATTTCTGATAGACCCTGCGGCCCGCCGGACGACTCATCCTTACTTTTTCCATGTGTGGCCCTTCCCGTGTTGCGGGAGTCGGCCGGCGGCCGAAGCTCCCTGCGCCGGCATTACCCGGATCAGGTTCTGGCGGTCGGTGTCGCACCCTCTCAGCCCGGCCGTTCCGAGCTCCCGCATGACCTTCATCTTATTCCTTCCTGGACGATCCTCCAAGCGCCCTGAACTCGAGGGTGCCGCCAATGAGTGGCGCTCCATCGGTCGTCTCTTGACAAATCGTGTCGCACTGCCCGAGTTCGATTTTGAAACTCCGACATGGGGGCGCATGCGAGGGGCTCTCGACGCCGTTCCGATTGCCGGAAGATCGGAGACGAGTCGCGTTTTTCCACCCCGCCGGCGGAACGACTACGGAACCGAAAAGCGATTGCTGGCACACGACTTGCCTTTGGGACGGGTGAGTATGGAGGGAGAGCGATGACGATAGTCAACTGGAAGAAACTCTCGTGGTGGGTGGGCGTCCTCGTCCTGCTTGCGGCGTTGGCTGCCCCGGAGCTTTCCGCCGCACAACGTTCTGTAAGCGCCGAGATCTCGGAGTCCTTCGAGTTCAACGGTGAAGCATTCCAGCCCAGCAAGCTGACGGTTCGGGAAGTGTCCCAATACAACCCCGGAACGACGCTCAACGAGATCTGGATCGACGGCCGCTGCTGGGGTCTGATGCTCGCCGACGTTTCTCGCGCGGCG
Organism: Acidobacteriota bacterium; assembly: GCA_011773795.1. Classification (GTDB taxonomy): domain Bacteria; phylum Acidobacteriota; class Polarisedimenticolia; order Polarisedimenticolales; family Polarisedimenticolaceae; genus WVWW01. Next base: position 209 of record WVWW01000059.1, on the reverse strand, counting down.
GCGGATCCGGGATCCGACGACCGGATCCTCTTCGAACGCAACGCGGCGGGCCGCCTCGTGTTGGTCGGATTCGCGTACCACGGCGAGGCGGCGCGGGAGTTCTACGGTTACGACGAACTCGCGACGGGAGGACGCTGGTCCTCTCCGGCGCGCTCCTCGAAAGGAATCGCCGTGGCGTCTCAATGATTACAAAGCTTGACCGGTGGGGC
>WVWW01000033.1 GCA_011773795.1 Acidobacteriota bacterium | reverse complement strand
TGGGCGTTCCGGAAGAGGACCTGCTCTGCTAGGCTGAGGCCATGCCTCTCGATCGTCTCAACCCCGTGTTGCGTTCCGAGATCTCCGCCCTCGAGGACGAGGGCCGCGCCAAGGCCCCGGAACGCGTCATCACCGAGTACCTCCCCGCGCAGGGCGCGCGCGGACCGCGTTACAGGCTGGCCGGCAGCGAGATGGAGTTCCTGCGCATGAACTCCAACAGCTACCTTTCGCTGTCGACGCATCCCGACGTGATCGCGGCGGCCGACGCGGCGGCGCACCGCTTCGGCGCCGGACCCGGCGCGGTGCGCTTCATCGACGGCACGTTCGGCCCGCACCACGAGCTGGAAAAGGCGATCGCCGGCTTCGTGAACCGGCCCGCGGCGCGCATCTTCAACTCCGCCTACACCGCGACACTGGGTGTCGGGTTGACGCTGACGAGCAAGCAGACCTACTGGATCGGGGACGCGCTCAACCACAACTGCATCATCCGCGCCATGCGCATCGCCAACGTGCCGCGCGAGCGGCGGGCGATCTTCCGCCACAACGACACGGATCATCTCGAGGAGTGCCTGCAGGCGATCCCCGACGGCATCAACCGGGTGATCGTGATCTTCGACGGGATCTTTTCCATGCGCGGCGACTTCGCCCCGGTCGACCGGATCGACGCGGTCGTCCGGAGACACCACGAGCGCTTCGCCGAGGGCGTCACGACGGTGATGGACGACTCGCACGGCATCGGGGCCTACGGTGCGACGGGGCGGGGGACCGACGAGCACTGCGGCGTCCGGGCCGACATCATGACGGGCACCTTCGGCAAAGCGTTCGGGGTCAATGGCGGCTTCGTCGCGGGCAGTGCGGAGGTCGCCGACGCGATCCGCCAGAAAGCGGACACCTACATCTACACCAACCCACTCGGCGCGGCCGACGCCGCGGCGGCGGTCGCCGCCGTGCGCATCGCGGACGGCGACGAGGGGCGCCGTCGGCTGGCCAACCTCGGGGCGCGGACCCAACAGTTCCGCGCCGGACTGGACCGGCTGGGTCTCGAGTCGATCCCGGGACCCCATCCGGTCGTCCCGTTGCTGGTCCGCGACACCGACAAGGCCCGTGCCTGGGTCCGGGCGCTCTACGAGCGCGGCGTCCTCGCCGTCGGACTGACGTTCCCGGTCGTTCCGAAGGGCGACGAGACGATCCGCTTCCAGATCAACGCCGCCCACACCGAAGCCGACATCGACGAGCTGCTCGGGATTCTCGCCGACATCACGAGCTAGGGCCGCGAAAAGTCGAAGATGTCGGCCGGCGCCGCGGCGTTCACGTAGGCCTCGCGATCGAGGATCATCGAGACGGTGTGCGATCCGGCGTTGAACGCGATCCGATCGTTTTCGAGGATCGAGCGATCCACGTACAGCGGGAGCGGCAGGATCGGCTCGCCGAACGGAGGCACGCACCCCGGGATCAGGCCGGTCATCGCGTGGAGCTCCTCNNACCGCGTCTCGCCGAGGTGCTTGCAGATCGCCCGTGAGTCCAGTTGCCGTGCGGCGGACAGCACGAACACGCCGAACTCCTTCCCGACCTTGGCCACGATCGCCTTGCCGCCGATCTCCAGCGGCTCGCCGCGCGCCGCCGCGGCCTCCTCGGAGGTGTAGGTCGGCGCGTGGCTCATCTCCTCGAAGGCGACACCACGGTCGCTCAGGAACGCGCGAATCGACTCCAGGACGTCGGGTTTCATTTAAGATGCCGCCCGGGAGGAACGACTCATGCTGGAATTATTGACGGCGCCCCATTTCTGGGTGGCCCTGTTCTCGGTGACGCTGGTCCAGATCGCGCTCGGCGCCGACAACCTGATCATCATCACGATCATCGCCAACAAGCTCCCTCCCGAGAAACGCCACCGTGCCGTCCAGATCGGTCTCATTCTAGCGATGTTGTTCCGCATCCTGCTGCTGTTCCTGGTGAGCACGATCCTGCGCTATGCGACAAAGACCTGGTGGGCGTTCGACAGCTCGGTCGCGGGGTTGCAGCTGTCCGGTGAGATCAACGGCAAGGCGCTTTTGTTGATGGTCGGCGGCCTGGTCCTGATCTGGAAGGGGATCAAGGAGCTGCGCCACAAGTCGGTCGGCGTCGAGCAGGAGATGCAGCAGGCCGAGCGGTTCGGCCAGGTCGTCTTCGTCATCGTCGCGATGAACCTGCTCTTCTCGGTCGATTCGATCCTCACCGTCGTCGGCATGACCGACATCTTCGCGGTGATGGTGGGATCGGTGCTGCTGTCGGTGGCCCTGATGCTGCTCTGGGCCAAGCCGATCGCCGATTTCATGGGCAAGAACCCGGACTTCGAGATCCTCGGCCTGTTCGTGCTGCTGCTGATCGGCTTCGTGCTGTTCCTGGAGGGCGGCCACGTCGCGCACCTGACGGTCAACGGCAGCGAGTTCCCCTACATCCCGCAGTGGATCGTCATCTTCATCCTGATGCTGATGTTCAGCGTCGACCTCTACCAGAACTGGTTCGAGCGGAGCCGGCCGCACGCCCCGCTGGTGCTGCACCGCCGGAAGCGCTAGCGGACGGCACTTCACCACTCCCGCAGGCCCGGTCAAGAGCCGAAACCACCCGTTCACCTGCCACGTACAGACGGGCAGGGCCCCGTCCGGTAGAGTGGAGGTCCACCTATTTCAGGAGGTTTTCACATGATTCGCAAAACGTTGGCTGTTTCCGCGCTGCTGCTCGCGGTCGCGCTGCCCGTGGCCGCCGAGGCGACGCTCGAAGAGGTCCTCGCGACGAACATCGAGTCGCGCGGCGGGATGGAGGCGCTCAAGGCGATCGAGACGTTGCGCATCGAAGGCCGCATGGCGATGGGGCCGGGGATGGAGGCGCCGGTCACGTTCGAGGCCAGGCGGCCGAACTCCATGCGCATGGAGTTCGTCTTCCAGGGGATGACGGGCGTCCAGGCCTACGACGGCGAGACCGGCTGGCAGATCATGCCGTTCGGCGGCTCGACGGAGCCGGAGAAGATGAACGAGCAGGAGCTCGACAACATCATCGACCAGGCCGACATCGACGGTCCGCTCGTCGACTGGGAAGAGAAGGGCCACAAGGTCGAGCTGCTCGGCACCGAGGAGGTCGACGGTACGGAGGCGCACAAGCTCAAGGTCACCCACAAGAACGGCCGCGAGACGACGATGTACCTCGACACCGAGTACTGCCTGGAGTTCAAGTCGAAATCGACGGTCAATACGCAGGGTATGGAAGTCGAGGTCGAGGTCACTTACGGAGACTACAAGGAAGTCGCCGGCGTGATGATGGCGCACTCCATTTCCCAGGCCGCCCAGGGCGCGCCCGGGGGCATGTCGATCACCTTCGAGAAGATCGAGGCCAACGTCGACCTGGCGGACGATCGCTTCGCAATGCCCGTCACGGAAGGGGCCGATGAAGAGAAGCCCGCCGAAAAGGACGGCGAGTAAACCATGCGCCAGCGCAAAGCCTGGGCGAGCCTCGCGCTCGCGATCGGTGCGGTGTGCGCGCCGGCGTACACTGCCGAGATCGACTCCAACACCTTCGGCGGTTTGGAAGCGCGCTCGATCGGTCCCGCGGTCATGGGCGGCCGCATCGCGGCGATGGACGCGGTCTGGATCGACGACACGCTGACGATCTACGTCGGCACCGCGACCGGCGGGCTGTGGAAGTCGGACGACGGGGCGACGACGTTCGAACCGATCTTCGACAAACACACGATGTCGATCGGCGCGGTGACGATCGATCCGAACGACCCGGAGACCGTCTGGGTCGGCACGGGCGAGGCCTGGACGCGCAACAGCGTGTCGATCGGCGACGGCGTCTACAAGACGACCGACGGCGGCGAGACGTGGACGAAGCTCGGGCTCGAGGACTCCGAACGGATCGTCAAGATCCTGGTCCATCCCGAGGAGAGCGACACGGTCTACGTCTGCGCGACCGGTCACCTGTGGGACGCGAACGAGGAGCGCGGCGTCTACAAGACGACCGACGGCGGCGAGACCTGGGACGCGATCCTGCAAGTCGATGCCGACACGGGCTGCAGCGATCTCACGATGGACGCCCAGGAGCCGGATCACCTGTACGCGGGGATGTGGCAGTTCCGCCGCGAGCCGTGGCACTTCACGTCGGGTGGGCCGGGCAGCGGCCTGTACCGCTCGGAAGACGGCGGGGAGACCTGGGACCGAGTGACGGCGGGGTTGCCGGAGGGTGAGCTCGGTCGCATCGCCGTGGCGGTCGCGCCATCACGCCCCAGTGTTGTGTATGCGACGGTCGAGGCCGAGGATACCGGGTTCTTCCGTTCCGCCGACCTGGGCAAGACCTGGGAGCGCAAGGCGCACTCGTCCGCGGTCGAAGGGCGGCCCTTTTACTTCTCGCTGATCGTCGTCGACCCCAAGGACCACAACCGGGTCTACAAGCCCGGTGGAACCACGGCGTTGACGACCGACGGAGGGGAGGTCTTCACCACGATCGCCAACTCGACCCACTCGGATCATCACGCCCTGTGGGTCGACCCGCGCAATTCCCGGCATCTGTTGCTGGGTACCGACGGCGGGCTCTACGAGTCCAACGACCTGGGACGCCGCTGGACGTTCCGCAACTCGATCCCCGTCTCCCAGTTCTACCAGGTCAGCTTCGACATGGAGCGGCCCTACAACGTGTACGGCGGCCTGCAGGACAACGGCACCTGGTACGGCCCGTCGAGCGCCAACGGCGGCGTGCAGAACAAGCACTGGGACAACATCGGTTCCGGCGACGGCTTCCACGCCTACGTCGATCGGGGAGACTCCGACATCGTCTACGTCGAATGGCAGGGCGGCCGCATGCAGCGCATGCGCAAGTCCACCGGCGAGGTCAAGGACATCCAGCCGCTCGAGCGGAAGGGCGACCCGAAGTACCGCTTCAACTGGAACGCGGGGATGCACGTCAGCCCCAACCGTGACGACACCATCTACATCGGCGGGCAGTTCGTGTTCCGGTCCCGGGATCGGGGTGACTCCTGGGAGAAGATCTCCCCGGACCTGACGACCGACGACCCCGAGAAGCAGCGCCAGGGCGAGTCCGGCGGCCTGACGATCGACAACTCCACGGCCGAGAACCACTGCTCGATCTACCGCATCGCCGAGGAGCCGGGCGACGAGAACGTCCTCTGGGTCGGC
>WVWW01000109.1:8772-8949 GCA_011773795.1 Acidobacteriota bacterium | reverse complement strand
AATACACGCTGGACTTCAACCTCATGGTTGACGGCGAAACCGTCACGGACACACTCGGGATCAGCATCCCCGACGTCGGTTGCCCTTCGATCTCGTTCCAGGGCTTCACGGTGGACACCGGTTCGTACACCGCGATGTTCTACGACGGAGGCCTCTCCGCTTGCCCGTTAAGATCGA
>WVWW01000109.1:0-8677 GCA_011773795.1 Acidobacteriota bacterium | reverse complement strand
CCCGAGAGCAGCCAGTGCTACGAGTTCAGCGGAGAGGGATGATGTGATTCGGGCGGCGGCTGATCCCGCCGCCCGGCACCGGCGAAGTCACACCAACCGCTCGATCTCCTGGCTTCGTGTGCTCGCCGGCAAAAGGCGCTTGTCGGTCTTGGCGGCCGGATTGTCGCTCTGGAAGAAGTAGTTCAGAAATCCGGAAAACCGGTTACCGCCCGACTTGGTGACGACGTTGGAGATCAAACCCGGGCCCCCTTGTATTGTCGCCCGGTCAGCGGCCGCAGTCCGAGCGGGCCAGGGCCTTGCCTCGGGCGGTCTACCGACCCNNGCGGTCTACCGACCCTTTGCAGTTCACATATTGAAGAGTTACCGGACGCTGACCCGGAACACCCCACTTCGGACTTTCGGAAAATCGTCGCTTGTCTTTCCTGTCCGCACTCTCGAGGCCTATCTACGCTTACTCGAGCAGTTCCCGCCTCCGGCGGCTTCCGGGCCGCCGAGCGTTATGAGGGAATCTGTACAGTCACGAAAGGGCTAGTGAAGGGGGTCAGCTCATACCGCGGACAACTTGGTGTTCGATCGGATCGTGACGCTGAAGGACACCTGGGCCAAGATCCAGAAGAAGATGAACGCCTAGCGGCGTTTCTTTCTTCTCGCTTCGGGCTTGATCCTGAACTTACCCTTCCCACGAACGCGGTAGATACCGAAGTCGCGACGTTCGGTCGTGAAGACCAACGTCGTACTCAACTCCTCGGCCAGCACGACCAGGGTGGCATCCGCGTAGTCCATCGGCAGGTCTCGGTACTTATGGATCAAGTCGCGGCATCGGCGCAGCGATACCGGACTCGACGGTACGAGCACCGCGCCGCCATCCAGGAAGAAATCGCAGCAGGCCTGCGCGCCGCCGGGGACTCGCCCCAGCAGATGCGTCGCTTCCGTGAGCACCGCCTCGGTACTGACGACCGGTCCACGCCAGCGCTCGAAGAACTTCGCGAACTCGGCATGGTGGGTCTGGCTGCGATCCAGCAGGCTGACCAGCGCACCGGTATCGAGCAGCAGCTCACCGGCCATGCTTGATCGAATCCACATTGTAGTGCAATGCACTGCAACGAGCAAACGGCCGAGGCGCTTCAACGGCGCCGCGTCACGCCCTTCTTGGGACAGTCCCGATCGACCGGGCAGACCGAGCAGATCGGCGAGATCGGCTTGCAGACCTGCTGGCCGTGGCGCACCAGCGTCTCGTTGATCGGGATCCACCAGGCGGATGGCAGCTTGTCGCGCAGGACCCTCTCGGTCTGGTCGGGCGTCTTGGTCCGGACCCAGCCGAAGCGGTGGCAGATGCGATGCACGTGGATGTCGACGCAGATCCCCGGCTTGCCGTAGCCGAGCGTGACGACGAGGTTGGCCGTCTTGCGGCCGACCCCGGGCAGCTCGACCAGCTCGTCGATCGTTTTCGGTACCCTCCCGGCCCAGCGGTCGATCAACATCCGGCTGATCTCGCGGATCTGCTTCGCCTTGACGCGGTAGAAACCGGCCGGATAGATCAGCTTCGCGATCGTCGTCTCGCGCAGCCNNCGGGGTCTTGGCGCGCTTGAACAAGCGGTCGGTCGAGGCGTACGACACCTCGTCCTTCGTACGCAGCGAGATCAGACAACCGATCAGGATACGAAAAGCACTGTTGCCATGGACCCGTCTGAAGCGGTCGATGTCGTACCCGGAGGCGAGCTTCGCCAGCATCCGGTCCATCTTCTTCGGATCGGTGCGCGGCTGGCGCGGGAGTTTGGCCATTCAGAACCGGCGCCCGCGATCGAAGTTGAGGATCTCGTCGACCCCGAGCCGGGGTTGCTGCTTCCGCTCGACATCGGCCGGATAACCGACGGCGATCAGCATCACGGGGAGGTAGCGTTCCTCGATGTCGAAGTCGGCGCAGACGCGCCCGGCGTCGAACCCGCTCAGCGCACCCGACGCCAGCCCGCGCGCCTCGGCGGCGAGCATCAGGGTCATGGAGGCCAGCGATGCGGAACGCAGCACCTCGTCGCGCGCGAGCTGCGGATCGGCGTAGATCTCCGCGGCCATCCGCTCCCAGGCACTGGCCTTCCCCTGCGGCAGCGCCCCGATCTCGACCGCCTCGCGGTTGATCCGCGGCAACTTGTCGAGACCCTGGAGGTCGCCGAGCACGATGAAGGTCACCGGCGCGATGCGGACCTGTTCCTGCCCGAAGGCGGCCCGGCACAAGCGGTTACGATCCGCTTCTTCCCGTACGGCGACAAAACGCCAGTGCTGGATGTTGAATGACGACGGCGCGCACGCCGCATCCTCGACGAGGGCCCGGATCGTCTCCTCGTCGACGGGACGGGTGTCGAACGATTCGACCGACGTTCGTTGCCGGATCAGCTCGAGGAACGGATGCATCGCCGCCATCTTAGATGATGGCGTCGGTTTCGGGGGCGTGTCGTGGACGCAGGATCCAGTCGGAGGCCTCGACGCCGAGGGCGACGCCGGTCCCGAGGATCAGACCCAGCTGCCCGTAGGCGATCATCGCGTCGAGGGCGCCCAGTGGCATCNNCATCATCGGCGTGGCGGCGAACAGCAGCACGCCGACCAGGGGCCCGATCACGACGAACTTGCCCAGCGGGACCCTGTCGGCCAGCCGGTCGAAGATCAGCATCACGGCGACGAGCCCGGCGGCGACAACCGTTCCCGACAACGCCGCCATCCAGCCCTGGGCGCTGACGAAGCCGAGGCAGAAAAGTGCGTACCCCGCCGCTAGCGCCATCGCGTGACCGTGTGCCGCGGAGCGCCACAGCGCGAGCAGGCCGGCGAAGGTCGACCCGAGGGTCAACGTCTTGAAAGCGGGTGACAGCGGATCGATGATCTCGACGCGGTAGACCATCAGGCCGCCGGCCGCGGCACCGATCAGCCCCATCCAGAAGCGGAGCAGGATCGCTGCGAGCGAGGTGTTCAAATCACGCTAGCCGAACGTCTCGATGGGTGACTTGAGCGCGTCCAGGACGATTGCATCGTCGATGACCAAACGGAAGCCGTCCCCGTGGGGCTTGACCTCGGGCCGGTTCTCGGGGTCGAACTCGTACTGTTTGATGATGCGGCCCCAGACCTCTTTGAGCGCACGGGCACCGATGCGGCGCGCCTCCGCCGCGGCCTCGGCCACGCGACGGGTCGCGGCTTCGTCGATCTCCAGCTCGATCCCCGTCTTCTTGAAGAACGCCTTGGACATCCGGAATACCGAGTCCTCGGGCCCGACGAAGATCTGCGACAGCATCTCGGCGTCGAGGTCCTCGAGGATGATCGAGTTGTCGAAGCGCGACAGGAACTGCGGCTGCATGCCGTAGTCGAACAGGTCCTCCTGCTTGAAGTGGTGGCGCAGGGTGAAGTACTCGCGGATCTGGACCTCGCCGTCGCGGACGACGGTCTCGGTGGGCAGCTTGACGCGGCTGGTCGGCGACGTGACGCGCTTGAACACCTGGTCGTACAGCGTCTCGAACGCGCCGGCGCAGAGGAACAGCATCTTGCCCGTGTCGATGTCGGCGCGGTGCATCGACCCGTCCGCCTTCTTGATCGGCCAGACGACGCGCTCGCCCTCGATCAGCGTCAGCAGCGCCTGCTGGATGTTGATGCCGGTGACGTAGGGCTTGCCGCCGACCATGCCGGAGACCTTGTCGATCTCGTCGAGACAGACCGTGGCGTGCTCCATGTGCAGCGCGATCTCTTCGGGTGTCGCGTCCTTGCCGAGGATCCGGCGGGCACGCTCCTCGAGATTCTCGAACAACGCCCGGGTGTCGATGATGCCCTCGTCGGTGGCGAACGTGTTCGCGTTCATGATGATCACGACCCGGTACTTCTGGAACTCGGGATGCTCGGAGTAGAGCCGCTCCATCGCCCGCATGATCGTCGTCTTGCCGGTGCCGGAGTTGCCGATCAGCATCAGGTTGCCGAAGCGCTCGCCCTGCAGGTGCTTGAAGATCGCCACGGAGACGAAGCGCAGGGCTTCCTCCTGGCCGATCACGTCGGTCTTCAGGAATTCGTCGATTTCGCGCGGTCGCATGCCCACTCCTACAGCGGACCCGGAATGTTCGGGGACGACTAAGGTACGCACGACCGCGGGCTCTTGTCTAGGACGGCCCTCCGGGCCCGTTTTCAGCTTTTTTGAAGGACTACCAGCGGAAGCTGCGCCGCGCGGCCTCGAGGGCCAATCTCTCGTGGAGCTCGACGGCGACCGCGTGGGGTAGGAACGGGACGTGGATCTTGTGGCCCGCCTTGCCCGCGCCGGCGGTATCGATCGACACCCGGGCCATCTCGTGCCGCCGGTCGAAAGGTGTCTGCGCCAGCGAGACCGTCTGGATCTTGGCGAACCGGACGATGCTGGTCCGTCGTGTCCACCAGCCGCTGCGGAACGCGATCGCCGTGGCAACCACCGTCCACGCGGCATGCTTCCACCACATCGCGGCGTGGAGGGCCGACCAGCCGAACGTCACGACGAGGACCGCAAGCGACCACCAACCGAGGAACGCGACGGTCGCGATCGAGATCACGGCCGAAAGAAAGAAGCCGCGATTGCGGATACGGCTGCGGGCACGCACCGGGAGCCGGTTCCACGTCGCATCGGAGAGATCGACGTCGGGGAGGATCGCGTGGTTGAACGCGTCGGCCCTGCCGGAAGAGAGGATCGGCGCGAGCCACAGGCGGTGCGTCTCGCTTTGCCCCTCACCCTCGTTGCCCGTTCCCCCGCCCGCGGTCTCGGCCAGCACGCCGACACGGTTCCACAATCGATACAGCGGGGTCGTGCGTGAGGACAGCAGTTGGATCCGGTGACTCGGGATCGCCGCGGTGTAGCGCGTGAGCAACCCGTAGCGTGCGCGCAGGTTGCGTACACCGCGATCGAGGGTGAAGCCGTGGAAACGAAACAGTGCCCAGAGGATCGACAACAGTTTCATGAACAGGACGCCCACGAAGATCAAAAGCGCGCCGAGGAGGATCGAGGCGGCCAGCCCTTGTCGTTCGACGAGACCCAGCCTCTCGGTGACCTCGGGGGCCCTGTCGGCGGCCTGCTTGGCGATCGCCTCCCAGTCGAAGTCCCAGACGTCGAACTGCCAGATCACCCCCATCACGGCCGCAATCACGACCATCCCACGGTTGGAGATCAGGCCGAGCAGGACCAGCTCGCGCGTGGACAGCTCGAGTAATCGCTCGGCGCCTTCTTCCTGACCCTCGGCGGACACGGTCTCGCCCTGCGCGCGATCGCGGAACACGAGCTCGCGGATCGCATCGATCCTGTCGAGGGACAGGACCCGGATGATCGCCTCGGGCTTGGTGCCCGATGCCGTCTCGATGTGCACCTCGGCGACTCCGAGGGCGCGGTGGAACGGGTTCTGGACGAGGTTGATGTTCTGGATCCTCGCGTACGGGATGTGGCGCTCGTTCCGCGTCAGCACGCCTTCACGGACCATCATCTCGTCGTCGCCGAGCCGGTAACGGTAGAACGCGTACTTCACCACCGCCGCGATCATCGCGGGAACGATGGCCAGCGCGAACAAGAACTCGTAGCCCGTGCCGCCACCGAGGAAGATGACCACGATCAGCGGGACGATCATGCCGCGCACGAAGGACCACAGCGTGAAGAGGAGCGATACGGGGTGCAACCGCTGCGGTTGACCCAGCATCTCAGACGGCATCGTCGGTCTCCACCTCGGTCAGCAGCAGGTCGCGGATGCGGTAGGCACGTGGGGCGGGCAACCCGTCGAGCGAGATCGACGCGTTCTCCGTGCCTGCCGTGTGGACGATCAGCGTCGACAACCCGAACCAGCGCTCGATCGGCCCGCGCGACACGTCGGTGTGCTGGATTCGCGAGTACGGGACCGAGATCTCGGTCTGCCAGACGAGCCCGCGGCGGATGCGTAACCCCGTCTCGTTGAGCCGGTAGCGCCGGCGCTTGTAGCGTAGCGCGGGTCCGATCTGCGTCCAGAGCGCGAACAGCACGAACAACACGAGCCAGCCGAGGAACGCCGGCAGCACGGTCGGTCCGCGCCAGCGCGACGCGAACACCGCGATCAACAGGCCGATGAGGCTGGCGCCGCAGACGATCACGGCGGCGATCCCGCCGGACAGACGCGACGCGAGCATCCAGTTGGGATGCAGCGGGTAGTCGACGCCGTCGGCGACGAAGTCGTGCTCGACCTCCGGCTCGGCGCCACCCACCTTCGAGGCAGCCGGAGCCGCGACGGCCGGATCGGCCGGGGTCTCGGCGGCCGGGAGGGCCGACGGGTCGTGCGGTGATTCCTGGTCGGACATATCGGTCATGCTAACCTGCGGATCGGCCCTTGTTCAGGATCCGGCCCCCTGAGCGGCCGCGAACACGCGCTCAACGGCGCCGACGGAGACCGGGTGGTAGCTCGGTCTCGCCCGGTCGAACAGCTCGCTCGCCCGGGTACAGCCTTTCGGTGTCTCGCACAACGCACGGTACAGCGGGACCAGAAACTTGGCCCGACCCATGCTGGTGACGAACGCTTCCATCGACGCGAACGCAGGCTCGTATCCGGCGCCCAACGTGTGGACCAGCCAGGTGGTCAGGACTTCGGCATTCCCCGCGTCGGTCAGGCCGTAAGCGTTATCGAGCTGCTCGATGCGCTCGAGCGACAGGTCCTCGGGAAGCGCGCGTACAAAATGCACCCACTGGTGACTCGACCAGCCCGGATCGACGAAGAGCGGCCCGCCGCCCAGCCAGGTCGCGAGGTACTGCTCGACCTCCGCGAAGGCCGGTGAAACGATCCGCGGCGCGTCGTCGGGCAAGCCGGGACCGAAGACCCATCGTTCGATCGAAGATTCCAGCCATGCGTCCTGGTCACCGAACGCCGCGCGGAGGTCGTCGAGGAAAATCTCCGTGGTCACGGTGCCGAAGGCGTAGCGCTCGAAGTAGTCCTGAAGGAACGCGTCCCACTCCATCCGGCCGTAACGCTCTTCGAGCAGCCGCAGGAAGAGGGCGCCCTTGTCGTAGACGACACTGGGGACGTCGTCGGGATTGCGTCCGGTGTAATCGACACGCAGGCGGGTGTCTGCGGGGTCCTCGTCTTCCATCAGGCCGGCCAGGCTGCCCTGACCGAGCAGCCACAGCATCTCCGTGTGCTCGCGCCCGTAGAGCGCTTCCATGATGCGGTACTCGAAGTAGCTGGTGAATCCCTCGTTGAGCCAGAAGTCGTTCCAGGTCGCGTTGGTCACCAGGTTGCCGGACCAGGAGTGGGCCAGCTCGTGCGCGATCAGCGCGACCAGCGAGCGATCCCCCGCCAGCACGGTCGGCGTCAGGAACGTCAGCCGCGGGTTCTCCATCCCGCCGAACGGGAAGGCCGGCGGCAGCACGATCATGTCGTAGCGACCCCAGCGGTACGGGCCGTAGAGCTCCTCGGAAGCCTCGAGCATCTTCTGCGCATCGGCGAACTCCCAGGCCGCGCGCTCGATGACCTCCGGTTCGGCGTAGATGCCGGTGCGCTCGCCCAGCGACTGGAACGCGATGTCGCCGACGGCCAGCGCGAGCAGGTACGACGGGATCGGCTGCGGCATGTCGAACGTGTAGACCCCGTCGGCGCTCATCTCGGTCGGATTCTCGGCGCTCATCAGCGCCATCAGTCCCGGGGGCACGCGGATCGTGGCGTCGTAGGTCATGCGCACGCCGGGGCTGTCCTGTAGCGGGATCCAGGAACGTGCGAGACAGGTCTGCGATTGCGAGAGCAGGAACGGGTGCTGCCCGCCCGCGGTCTGCGGCGGCTCGACCCACATCAAGGCCTGGGCCGTGGGAGCGGTGGAGTAGTGCACGCGAACGGTCGTCGTGTCCCTCTCGATATCGATCATCAACGACTGTCCGAGGTGCGGCTTGGCCTCGACGAAGCGGTACAGCGTGGTCGCATCTTCGCTGCCGAGATCGACGGAGTCGACGCTCAGGTCCCAGGTATCCAGCCACAGAGCCGTGGCCCCGGTGAGATTCTCGATCGTCAGCGTCGCCGTACCGGACAGCGTACGGGTGTCGAAGTCCACGTCGAGATCGAGGCTCAGGTGACGCACGACGACCTCGTCGGGCCGGCTGAACGAGTGCGGGTCGCGCTCGGGCGCAGCGGAGCAACCCACGACGAGAGCCGCGATCAGGACGAATCCCAGGCAACGCACCGTACGATTCAAATCTCCACCTCCGGGCCGAACGTCGGCCGGCGCGACTCATGATGCCAGTCGATCGCGATTGACGCCGCCCCGCCCGGAGACAATGTTCTGTCCCGTTGACCGGCGGCTCACTCACGGGCGGAGTTCCGGGATAGAATGGAGTCGCGTGACCGAATCTCCCCCAACGCAGGGTCCCGTCCAGCGCATGCTCACGGCCGTCGGCCACGCGTTTTCCAATCGCCGTAGCGGTGCGGTCATCCTGCTCTCGTTCGCCTCCGGCCTCCCCCTCGGACTCGTCTGGATCTCGATCCCGGACTGGATGCGCAGCGAGGGCATCGACATCCGCATCGTCGGGCTGACCACGCTGGCCCACGCGCCGTGGACCTTCAAGATGCTGTGGTCGCCGCTGATGGACAAGTTCTCGATCCCCTGGCTCGGGCGGCGCCGAGGCTGGATCGCGGTGTGTCAGATCCTGCTCTTCGCGCTGACCCTCGCGTTGGCGGCGTCGGGCAGCCCGGAGGCG
>WVWW01000074.1 GCA_011773795.1 Acidobacteriota bacterium | reverse complement strand
GGTCGTCATGCCGACGAGCCAGGCGAGCCAGTAGTTCTGCATGCGCTCCCGCGCGAGCATGTCCCACGGGTGGACGAAAACCGCGGCGCCGATCTGCTCGGCGCGCTCGAAGAACGGGAACAGCTCCGGAGCGTCTAGGTTCCACTGGTTCACGTGACTGCCGATCTGGACGCCGGCCAGCCCGAGATCGGAGACGCACCGGTCGAGCTCCCGGATCGCCAGCTCGGGGTCCTGCAGCGGGACCGTGCCCAGACCCGCGAAGCGTGTCGGGTGTCGCTCGATCTTCGCCGCGAGATCGTCGTTGAGCAACCGCGCGAGATCGAGCGCGTGCTCGCCGCGCGCCCAGTAGGCGAACATCACCGGGACCGTGGAGAGCACCTGGACGTCGACGCCGTGACGCTCACAATCGGCGAGCCGGGCCTGCTCGGACCAGCAGTTCTCGTCGATCTCGCGGAAGACGCGCTCGCCGACCATCATGCGCGCCTTACCCGGGCAGTAGTGGTCCAGCCGCACCCAACCCGGGTAGCCGTAGCGCTGCTCGAGGTCGGGCCAGTTCTCGGGCAGGACGTGCGTATGTAAGTCGATCGTCAGCGATCGCAAGGGATCACTTCGGCGGCGGCGGGGGTTGCATCACCGCGTTGCAGTGCTTGCAGGTACGCAGGCTCTCGTCGGCGTAGAAGTTCTCGATCACCGGTTTGAGCTGGCTGCCCAGGTCCACGAGCTGGAAGCTCGCGTCGTGCAGGATCTCGCCGCACGACTCGCAGTACCAGCGCAGGTGGTCCAGCTCGCCCGGCTTGCGCACGCGCTCGATCACCATGCCGACGGTGTTCTCGGGGCGTTGCGGCGAGTGCGGGACCTTGGCCGGCAGGAGGAACATCTCCCCTTCTCGGATGGGGATATCGCGTGGCTTCCCGTCGTCCATGATGCGCACGGTGATGTCGCCCTCGATCTGGTAGAAGAACTCCTCGCCCTCCTCGATGTGGAAGTCCTTGCGGCGATTCGGCCCGCCGACGACCATGACGAGGAACTCGCTGTCCTGCCAGACCATCTTGTTGCCGACGGGCGGCTTGAGCAGGTCGCGGTTCTCCTCGACCCAGGCTTTCAGGTTGTAGACCGGAGGCAACGCCATCGAAGCACGTCTCCTTGTCGCAAAGATCGGGTGGGACCGCCCTTACTTACCATCATTGGTGTCCATCGGGCAAGCGCCTCGGGCGAGCGACAGGAAATTCGCCAGCAGCGCTTTGCCCACCGGCGTCAGGATCGACTCGGGGTGGAACTGGACGCCCNNCGACGACCAGCGGTTCCGGGAGCGTCGCCGGGTCGACGACCAGCGAGTGATATCGCGTCGCCTCGAACGGGTTGGGCAGACCGGTGTAGAGACCGTTCCCGTCGTGCTCGATCGCCGAGGTCTTCCCATGCATGAGTGTCGGTGCCCGAACGATGCTCGCGCCGAACGCCTGGGCGATTGCCTGGTGCCCGAGACAGACGCCGAGCAGCGGGAAGCGCCCGTCGCAGCGGCGCACGATCTCGAGCGTGAAGCCGCCGTCCTCGGGGCGCCCGGGACCGGGAGAGATCACCACCGCGTCGGGCCCCGAAGCCAGGGCCTGCTCGGCGCTCAGCTCGTCGTTCATCCGGACGGTGAGGTCGACCCCGAGCTCCTGCAGGTACTGCGCGAGATTCCAGGTGAAGGAGTCGTAGTTGTCGATCAGCAGGAGGCGCAGGTCATTTCACCTCGAACTTCACGAACACCGGGTCTTCGAGCTGCGCCGAATCGACGAACAGGTCGAAGCGCTTGCCGAGCAGGCCGTCCTTGGGCGCCGGGAAGTAGATGAAGTCGAGGAGGTAGCCGAACTTGGGCAACGACACGAGATCGCGCACGATGTTCGAGCGACCGAAGCTGTAGTTGCGCGTCGGGCTGAACATGCTCGGGTAGCGCGCAAACGCCGCGAACTTGTTGAAGACGATGCCCTCCAGCTCCGCCAGCTGATCGCGATCCAGATCGAGGAACTCGTAGTTCTCGATCAGCTCCTTGGGACTGGCGGCCGGATAGCGGTTGCCCTCCTCGTCGATCAGCGTGAACGACTCGCGCGTCAGCGCCAGCTGGCGCAGCCCGTTGTTGGCGATCGCGATCTCGAGCGGGAAGTAGGCTGTCTTCTCGCGGTAGCGTGTCGCCTTCGTGTCGACGATCAGGGTCATCAGGTCGCCTTCCTCGATGTAGGCGAAGGTCGACAGCTTGCGGTCCAGTCCGGATGTCTCCTGGCCGGTGATGGGTTGACGCGCGGCGCAGCCGGCCAGTGGGACCAGCAGGCACAGCGCGGCGGCGACCCGGACAAAACGTGTGAGTGACTTCATGTGGGATCCTCCGGGAGCGGGCGCGGACTCGTCTCGCAGGGTATGCCGCGCACCGCGCAGGGTCAACCGAGAGAATCGATGTGGCGCTGTCCAACCGCCGCAAACAGCCCGCTCGGGGGCTTTCGACCGGTGTGCCGTTCGAACTGGAGCTCCGCCTGCGCGACGAGCAACTCGAGTCCATCGATCACCTGCAACCCCGCCTCCCGTCCCCGCAGAACCAGGGACGTCGGCGACGTGCCGTAGATCGCCTCGAGCACACCCCTGCGTGCCGGCGGGCCGCAGCCGATCAGCGTGTCGTCGCGTCGTGGGGTGGTGTTGACCAACCAGTGCGATTCGCCCGGCCGACGCTCGTCGTGCGTCCGCCGCTCGATCGCGGGCCGCGTGGCGATCGACGGACCCGCCTCGCGGCTCCACAGGCCGACGTCGATACCTCGCTGCGCGAGAGCCGTGGCGATCGCACGGCCGGTGCCGCCCGCGCCCAGCACGTCGACACGATCGGTCTTTTCGAGTCCGCGAGCCTCCATCAGGGCCACGGCCGCCGGCCCGTCGGTATTGGACCCCGAGGAGCCGTTCTCACCGTAGACGATCGTGTTCACGGCGTGCGCCGAGGCGGAGAGGTCGTCGCAGCTCGAGACGTGGCCCGCCGCGTCTCCCTTGAACGGCATGGTCACGGCGAGGCCGGCCAGACCCAGAGCGTCCGCCAACTCGACCGCGTCTTCCCAGTGCGCGGTCTGCAGCGGCACGTAGACGCGATCCATGTCGAGGGCGTCGTAACCGGCGTTGTGCATCGCGGGCGACGGGCTGGTGGGCAGGATCTCGCGGCCCACGAGCGCCACGATACGAGTCGCCTCCCCGATCGAAAGGACGTCGAAGCTGTCTCTGAGTTGTGCGGCCGAGAACTGCCCCGGCGCGGTCTCCGCGCCCGCGACGGCGGACGCGTACGTCCCCCACGAGCCCCACTGCGGCGCGAGCACACGGGAGAGCGCTCCGGAGGCGCCCATGGCGAAAGCGCACAGTCGATCGTCGGAGCGTCGCCTCAACAGGTCCCGGATCGCCAGGATCTGGGCGGGCCGCTCGGCGGGCGCGACGATCTTCAGACGCGCGGCGCCCGAGGACGACATGGCCTCGACGCGGCGTTCCAGCTCCCGCGTCTCGCAGGTCGCCCCGTGATCGGAGAGGATGACACGGCCCGCATCGGCACCCTCGGCCAACACCGCCAGTTCACTCCCCCACTCCACATCGACCCAGCGGGCCCCCGCGGCGAGCGCCGCGGCGAGGATCCCGTGCCGCGTCTTTTCATCGCCGTCGAACGACCCTCCATCGACCGTTCGGCGCACCGTCACGATCAGCTCGCGCTCGGTCCCGCTGACGACGGCGGCCACCTCGTCGGCGCTCAGGCGGTCGGCACGCAACTCGATCGGGTCGGGTCCCGGGGGAAGCGCGGCGATCGCTCCCACGGCGGCTTCCCGATTGTCGGCCCGGACCGAGGTCACGATGGAGCGGCGGGCCACTTACAGCACCGACAGCGGGTCGACGTCGATCTGGATCGCCCGCCGCGGGATCACGCCCTCGATCTCCTCCAGCGTCGCATCGACCGCCCGCACCAACCGCCGCCGTCCTGCGGTGCGTACGAGAATCTGCTGGCGCCAGCGATTCTTGATCTTCTCGACCGGGGCGGGGCCCGGGCCCGCGAGGATCAAGCGGCCGCGCTCCCGTCGACGTAGCGCGTCGGCCAGCGCCTTCGCCCAGGTGCGGCAGCGCAACTCGTCGGCATCGCGCACGATCAGGTTGACCAGCGCCGCGACCGGCGGGTAACGGAGCGTCGCCCGGTAGCGGATCTCGCGTTCGTAGAACCGCTCGTAGTCCTGGCTCGCGGCAAGCCGGATCACCGGATGCTCGGGGTCGAAGGCCTGCACGATCACCCGCCCGGCGCGCTCGCCGCGACCCGCGCGACCGGCGACCTGGGTCAGCAACTGGAACGTTCGCTCGCCCGCACGAAAATCGGGCAACCCGAGCGACTGGTCCGCCGACAACACACCGACGACGGTCACGCGGTGGAAGTCGTGGCCTTTGGCGATCATCTGCGTCCCGACGAGGACGTCGATCTCGCCGGCGTCGAAGCGCCGCAGCAGCGCCTCGTGCGCCCCCCGGCGGCGAACGGTGTCACGATCCATCCGCTCGATCCGGGCGCCGGGGAGCGCCCGTGCGAGTCGATCCTCGACCTGCTCGCTACCCTGGCCGATCTCCTTCAAATCCTCCGCGCCGCAGCGCGAACAGGCCTCCGGTTTCTTGGTCTCGAAGCCGCAGGCGTGACAGCGGAGCCGCACGACCGAGCGATGCCACGTCAACGTCAGGCTGCAGCGCGGACACTGGACGCGCTCGCCGCACGTCGGGCAAAGCAACGCCACCGCCCAGCCGCGACGGTTGCGCAGGACCAGTGCCTGATCGCCGCGCTCGAGACAGGCGCGTAGCTCCGCGATCAGCTCCGGGCTGAGGATCTCGATCTCGCCACTTGCCTTGTAGGTCTCGCGCATGTCGACGCGAAGGACCTCGGCGAGTGGACGACTGGCGATCCGCTCGCCCAGGCGAAGCAGACGGTAACGGCCGGCACGGGCGTGCCGGAAGGTTTCCAACGCGGGCGTCGCGCTGCCCATCAACACCACCGCCCTTGCACTTCGAGCGCGGACAACGGCCAGATCGCGGCCGTTGTAGCGCGGCGTCTCGTCCTGCTTGTAGGAGGCGTCCTGCTCCTCGTCGACGACGACCAGGCCGAGGTCGTGGACCGGCGCGAAGATCGCCGAGCGGGTGCCGATGACCAGCCGGGCGTCCCCGCGCCGAACGCGGCGCCAGGCGGCGAGCCGTTCTCGCGCGGAGCGCGCGCTGTGCATCACGACCGCCTGCCCGGGAAAGCGCCTCGAGATCGTCGCGAGCAGGAGCGGTGTCAACCCGATCTCCGGGACGAGGTAGATCACGCTGCGGCCCGCGGCCAGCGTCCGCTCCGCCGCGCGTAGGTAGACCTCGGTCTTGCCGGATCCCGTCGAACCGTAGAGCAAGAAGGTCTCAAAGCGCTTCCCGTCGATGGCCGGCTCCAGCTCGTCCAGGACGGATCGCTGGGCCGCGGTGGGCGGGTAGCCCGGCTCGGGCACCGTGACGGCTTCGGCGGCATCGTCCGCCGGCTCCTCGGTGAGCGCTTCGACACGCACCAGACCGNNCAACGAGCCGCCATGTTGCTCGAGCCGATCGAGCAACTCGATCTGGCGCACCGCCCGCGGGGAGAGCTCGGGCCGGGCGGCGGCGGTGCGGACGAGGCGTTTTCGCGGTCGTCCCCTTGCCGGTTGCGGCGGCAACGCCGTCTCGATCGCCTCACCCCAGGAGCACAGGTAATAGTCGGCCACGAACCGGGTCAGCTCGAGCAGCTCGGCCGGCAGCCTCGGCGCCTCCTCGAGGCGCTCGGTGATCGGCTTGACACGCACGTCGCCACCCGGCTCGGGGGCGGTGGGTTCGACGACGGTCGCGACGACCTGGCGGGAGCCCAGCGGCACGCGGACCCGCTCGCCGG
>WVWW01000094.1 GCA_011773795.1 Acidobacteriota bacterium | reverse complement strand
GGGCATGTGCCTGACCCGGGCCACCGACAACCAGCTCAAGGCGTTCTTCCTCGGCGGCGAGGTGCGCTACGACGGTGGCGGCTTCCAGGGCAAGGGATTCCGCTCGCTCGGTCAGGAGGCGATCTACGGGGTGCCGTTGCGGCTGCGTCGCGGGGACACCTACCGCGACGAGGCCGGCGACTGGAGTGGCGACGTCATCGCCCCGCTGATCCGCGACGCGGGCGCCGCGCTGGCCATGCACCCGGAGCCCGAGACGGTGCGCATGATCCTCTCGGCGCAGGCGGGGAAGGCCGGACCGCCCATGGACGGGCGCGACTTTCACATCGGCGATCTCTCGCACGGGATCCTTCCCGCATCGGCACCGCTCTCGATCTCGACCGTCACGGCGGCAGGTATGGCGCTCGGATTCTGGCGGCGCGGCGAAGACCGTGTCGCCGTCTCCTTCATCGGTGAGGGGGGCACCTCGCTGGGCGAGTGGCACGAGGCGATCAACCTGTGCGCCGCGCGCCGGCTCCCCGCGATCTTTTGCGTGCAAAACAATCAGACCGCGCTGTCGACGCCCGTGCGCGACCAGAGCAGCGTGCGCGTCTTCGCCGACAAAGCGATCGGCTACGGCATCCCCGGCCTGACACTGGACGGGACCGATCCCGAGGCCATCGCGAGTGCTTTCGGCTGGGCGGCGGAGCGCGCCCGCAGCGGCCACGGTCCGACCTTGATCGAGCTCGTCTCGCTCCGCGTGTGCGGGCATGCGCACCACGACGACATGCTGTATCTCGGTCGCGAGCCGCAGCCGGGGTGGGACTACCCCGAGCTCACCGACAAGGGCTACGCGAACAGCGCGTTGTGGGAGTACTGGTCGCAACGCGACCCGATCAAACGGTACGCCGAGTTGCTCGAGGCGGAAGGCGTGATCGACGCGGGCGAGCTCGAAGGCTTCAAGGCCGAGGCCGATCGCATCGTCGGAACGGAGGCGCGCCGCGTGATCGATGCGGAGTGGCCCGATCCCGAGGACGCAGGGACCCGTGTGATCGCGGGTGAATCTCCGCGCCGACATCGCGAACCGCTCGCCCAAACCGCGGTCCGATCGGCGGCGGCGCTCCCCGCGGTGGAGCCGGTTCCCGAATTCGACGCCGCGGGCACGACCTACCTGGATGCGGTCATGCTCGGCGTGGGTGACGCACTCGCCGCCGACGAGCGGGTGTTCGTCTACGGCCAGGACGTCGGCGGCCGCTACGGCAACGCGTTCCTGCTGCTGCGACCGTTGCTGGAGCGTTTTGGCTCGCGCATCCTCAACGCGCCGCTTTCCGAAGGCGGGATCCTCGGCGCGTCCGTCGGCGCGGCGCTCGTGGGAGAACGCCCGATCGCCGAGATCCAGTTCAACGATTTCGTCGCCACCGGCTTCAATCAGCTCGTCAACAACGCGGCCAAGATCCGCTACCGCTGGGGCGGCTCGGTGCCGATGGTGGTGCGCATGCCGTGGGGCGGCCTGCGGCGCGCCGGCCCGTACCACAGCCAGAACACCGAGCCCTGGTTCTACCGCACGCCGGGACTGAAGATCGTGGCCCCCTCGACGCCGCACGACGCGCGCGCGCTGATGGCGGCGGCCGTCGCCGATCCCGACCCCGTGCTGTACTACGAGCACATCGGTCTGTACCGCGACCCGAAGATCAAGCAACGGCTTCCGGAGGAACCGCCGGCGCCGCTCCCGCTGGGTACGGCGGCCCTGCGGCGCGCAGGCAACGACCTCGCATTGATCTCGTACGGGGCTTACGTCCATCGCTGCATGGAGGTGGCGGAACGGCTTTGCCTGGACGGGATCGAAGCCGCGGTGCTCGATCTTCGCAGCCTCGCCCCGCTGGATCGCGAAACGCTGCTCGCCGTCGCGGGTCACTGCGGCAAGGTGTTGATCGCGCACGAGGACTCGCGAACCGGCGGTATCGGTGAGAGTCTCGCCGCAATCATCCAGGAAGAGGCATTCGTCGACCTCGACGCGCCCGTGCGCGTCGTCGGCGCGCTCGACGCGCCGGTCCCGTACGCTCCCCCGCTCGAAGACTATTTCCTGCCGAGCGTCGATCGGATCGAGCGCGCGGCCCGGCTGCTGGCGGAGTACTAGCCCGGGTCACGGAGAGTCACACTCTTGCAGTTCCTTGGCGCTCTTGTGCATGTCCAAGATCGCCTGCGCGACTTTGGCGTAGCCGGCCTGGGCTTCTTCCTCTTTCCCTGCACCCGTGAACTCCTCCATCGCGGTGTAGACCGCGCTGGCGTCTTCCCGGAAGAAGTTCAACGCCACCTCTTGGTCGGCCTCGCCGCGCGCCTGGTAGCAGGCAAGCAACGCCTTGGCATTCATCGCCACGTGGTTGAACTCCTTGGCGATCTTGTCGATGTTGGCACCGCAGCAGATGCGTGCCGGTGTGGGCGGTCGTTCGCCGGGGACCGCTGCCGTATCGACCGACTTGGCACCGAGCCTCAGCTTGGTGCCGGCGTTGAGCGCCTGCGCATTGATCTTGTCGATCGCCTGCATCAACTTTTGAAGACGGGTCTTCGGCCCGTCCTCGTCCTTGGTATCCGACGCCGCTGCCGGTAGGACCAGGGCGAGTGTGATCAGTAGGGCGAAAACGGGCTTGCGCATCGAAACCTCCTGTTTGCGCTCACAGATGGGTACCCCGTGCCCCCCCGCCGCGCAAGAAGCGGATTCGAACCGCGCGCGCTGTTCCTCCGGAAACCCATGCGAACAGGCGGGTTAGGACGTCGGGTGATATCATGCCACGCGTTCTCCCGGGGCGCATTCTCGTGACCGATCTTCCCGAACCCAAGACCCTCGTCGCGGAATTGGACGAACTGGCCCGTCGTGCGCCTTCGCGGCTTGCCGAGCGCGTGGCCGAGTTGACGGTGCCTCAGCAGGCGGAGCTCGCGATCCGTCTCGAACCGCGACAGCGTATGGAACTGCTGCTGCACGCGCCCAAACCGATGCGCCTCGTGCGATCGCTTCCCGACTTCGACTGGTATGTCACGGTGCGTGAGATCGGGCCGGCGGACGCACTTCCGCTGATCAGGCTTGCGTCAGCGGAGCAGATGCTGCACTTGTTCGACCTCGAAGCGTGGCGTCGAGACCGCTTCGACGGCGATCGGGCGGGCGCCTGGCTCGCGGTGTTGCTGGAGTCGGGAGAGCCGGCGCTGCGACGATTCCTACGGCACGCCGACGAGCAACTCCTGGCGCTGCTGCTGAGGTTCTGGCTGCGAGTCGAACCGTTGGAGTATGAGGACGGCGCGGAGGTTCACGGCCACGGTCTGGGAGACGCCGGCACACCGGCGGGCGCCACGACGCCGGACGGGCAGTACCGGTTCTCCCCGACCATCCCCGAGCACTCGGCGGCGGCACACCGCATCCTGCAGATCTTCTATGTCGATCAGCCCGAGCGGTATCAAAGGGCCGTCTGGGCCGCGCGGTGGGAGCTCCCCGCCGAGTTGGAAGAGGAAGGCCTCAAGTGGCGCCGCAGCCGACTCGAGGACCGCGGCTTCCCCGCCTGGGACGAAGCGATCGATGTGTATGCCGCACCGGGCGCACCGATCGGTCATTCCGGGTTACCGTTCGCCACGGATAGGGAGGGTCTGGCCGCCAGCCGCCGTGCCTTGATGCCCGCGTGGAGCCATGCCAAGCTCGTCGCGGCAGCCGATCGACTCGATGGAAACGAACGGGAGCGTGTGCTGCACGAAGCGGTGACTGTCGCCAACCGGTTGCTCGTGGCCGATGGTGCCGATGCCGGGGAGCCGGAACACCACCGTGCGGCGTTGGCGAAGGCGGCGGCTTATGTCGGCATCGCGCTCGAGACGCGGGGAGCCGACGATCCCGACTCGATCGCCCGGATTCTGGGTGAGGAACCGATCGTCGAGCTGTTTCGCGAAGGCTGGGCGCAGGCGGTACGGCTGCAACGACGCGCGATCGAGTTTCTCTCGGGTGGCTGGGGCGTCGATCATCCGGACCCTCTACGCGCGATCGACCCTCCGCTGGACGAGCGGTTACGGGCTTTGACGGGCAAACGGCCGCAGTACGTCGAGGTCCGCGAAAACGACCTGTCCGGTCAGCCGCGCGAGTTTCACAACCGGGCCGAGGTCGACGAGACCGCGGTGGCCATCGAAATGGCGGCACGCGTCGGTGAGCTGCTCTTCGGCCGGCTCGGCTGGGCCACGGGAGCCGTGGAAGAGCCGCATCGGCTCAGCACGCTGTTCCTGACGACGTTGGCACGTTTCACGTCCGACGGCAGTTGGTCGACGGCCCCGTTACCCCCGGGACTCGTGGCCGATTTCTTGAGAACCGTGGGCTCACGCCGGACGGCAGCGCCGGAATCGCCCAACCGCGCGTTGGAGAAGCTGGTCCGTGCACTCGCCGAAGGGCACCAGCTCGACGCGCGCGACGCCTCGGTCGTTCAAGGCTTCGGCAGGTTCGCGCTGGAGCGGCTGGCGGCCGAATGCGGGCAGTTGGATCCGGGCGTGCCACCGGATCCGCGTTACGTTTCCTGTTTGATCCTGGAGTAATCGATGTCCGAAGACGACGCCCCGCCCAAGTCCGCCTACGAGTTGGCGATGGAGCGGCTGACCGCCGCGGATCGCGAGAAGGGAATCGAGACCCGACCGTTGACCGACGCGCAAAAGGAAGAGATTGCCGCGCTGCGCCAGAAGGCCAAGGCCGGCCTGGCCGAACTCGAG
Organism: Acidobacteriota bacterium; assembly: GCA_011773795.1. Lineage (GTDB taxonomy): Bacteria > Acidobacteriota > Polarisedimenticolia > Polarisedimenticolales > Polarisedimenticolaceae > WVWW01. The sequence goes on along the minus strand of WVWW01000094.1, from coordinate 14,866 downwards.
ATCTTGCGAACCGAGTCGATCGCGGAAGCCGCCGGAGACGTGCAGAAACTGGCCCAGATCGAGGAGCATTACGAAGTCGATCGAAAGCGTATCGAATCGCGACTCGAGGATGACGTCGCGCGGATCAAGGCACGCGACTGAAACGTCAGGCGCGTTCCTCCCAGATTCGTGCCAGCTCGACGATCACCTCGACGGCCTTGTGCATGTCACGAATCGAGACCCACTCCGAGCGTGAGTGGAAGTTGTGCTCGCCGGCAAAGATGTTCGGCGTCGGCAACCCCATGAAGCACAAACGCGAGCCGTCCGTCCCTCCACGGATCGGCTGCAGCTTGGGCTGCAAGCCCGCGCGACGCACCGCTTCGATCGCCGCCTCGACGACCGCCGGATGTGCGTCCAGGATCTCTTTCATGTTGCGATAGGACTCTTCGATCCTCGTCTCCACCGCTGCGCCCGGCCAGTCGGCGCTGGTCTGCCGGGCCAATTCCTCGAGCTGTTGTTCCAAACGTTTCAGCCCGTCTGTCGTGAAGTCGCGCACCAGAACTTTGAGGGTGAAACGCTCGACGCCGCCATCGACGACGTAAGGATGGACGTAGCCTTCCTTGTCCGCGGTCGTTTCAGGTGACCTTTCGTCGCTGGGGAGGCGTGAGATGAAGTCCGCGGCCACCTTGATCGCGTTGACCATGCGATCCTTGGCGAATCCGGGGTGGGTGTTGCGACCGATGAAAGTCACATGGAGCGTATCCGCGGAAAACGTCTCGTCCTGGATCTCCCCCACGGTTTCGCCGTCGACCGTGTAGGCGTAAACCGCGCCGAACTTCTGCACGTCGAAATAGCGCGTGCCCTGGCCGATTTCCTCGTCCGGCGTGAAACCCAGGCGAATCGGCCCGTGCGGGATTTCCGGGTGCGCCATGAGGTATTCGGCGGCTCCCATGATCTCGGCAACACCGGCTTTGTTGTCTGCGCCGAGCAACGTCCTCCCCGAAGCGGTGATGATCGTGTGGCCGATCTGATCCTCGAGCTGCGGGTTCTCTTCGAGTCGCAGCACCACACTCGGATCGTCGGGCAGCACGAGGTCCTCGCCCTGGTAGTTCTCGTGCAGCAAGGGCTTGACGTGCGCGCCGGACACCTCCGGCGACGTATCGACGTGCGCGATGAAACCGATCGTCGGCACGTGCTCCTTGCGCGTCGTCGCCGGGATCGTCGCGAATACGTAGCCGTGCTCGTCCATGCCGACGTCCTCGATTCCGAGCTCCGAGAGCTCGTCGACGAGTAGTCGCAACAGATCGAGCTGGCCCGGGGTACTCGGATAGCTCTCCGAATCTTCGGACGACTGGGTGTCGATCTTCACGTAGTCGAGGAATCTTTCGACACAACGACTCGGGTACTTCGGTGTTTCCACGATCGGACCTCCACTGCGGACGCCGCCGCGCGCCGGCTCGCCCGTTCTACCAAAAGCCGTCCCGGACGGCCAATACGGGTTTATGGCGGATCGCACTTGTCACTGTGGTTGGGTTGCGATAACATTCCGCGTCGCCACAGGTGAACGCCTGTGGGCGACGTTCGGAAGCCGAATGTCGCATGTGCTAGCAGTCATTCCCGCTCGGTTTTCTTCAACCCGGTTTCCCGGGAAACCCCTCGCAGCCCTGGGCAACGGTACGATGCTCGAAGAAGTGTGGCGTCGCACGAGTGAAGCGGCGCGGATCGACACACTCGTGGTCGCCACGGACGACGAGCGCATCGCACACGCGGCGCGGCGCTTCGGCGCCGAGACGGTCATGACCTCCGCCGACCATGCGTCCGGCACCGACCGCGCGGCGGAGGTCTTGCGCAACCGTTCCGAACGCTTCGAAATCGTTCTCGTCATCCAGTGCGACGAACCGCTGTTGACCGGAAGCTGCCTGGACCGTCTGATCGGCTGCTTCGACGGAACCCCCCCGGACCTGGCGACGTTGAGCGAGCCGCTCGTCGACGTCGAAGAGCTGTTCGACCCCAACGTCGTCAAGGTGGTGCTCGATGGCCGCGGCCGGGCGCTGTACTTCTCGCGCTCGCCGTTGCCCTACCATCGCGGTAAGGCGACCCGCCTCGATCCCGACTTTCGCTCCGCGCTCGCCGTGCGGTCGGGCGGGCTGACCGGATACCTCAAACACCAAGGGCTCTACGCTTACTCCCGGAAGGCGTTGCTCGAGCTGACCCGGATGGAGCCGTCCAGCCTGGAACGGGACGAGGGTCTCGAGCAACTCCGAGCCCTGCAGGCCGGCTACACCATCCGCGTGATCGAGTCCGATTTTCGTTCGTTTGCTGTCGATACACCCGAAGACCTGGAACGCGTCGCAACCATGCTGACGGAGGCCAACTAGATGCGAAAGAAGAGGGGGACCAAGTACATCTTCGTGACCGGCGGCGTGGTGTCGTCGCTCGGCAAGGGCCTGGCGGCCGCGTCGATCGCACGCATCCTGGAGGGCCGCGGTTTCAAGGTCGCGCTGCAGAAGCTCGATCCCTACATCAACGTGGATCCCGGCACGATGAGCCCGTTCCAGCATGGAGAGGTCTACGTCACCGACGACGGAGCGGAGACGGACCTCGATCTCGGCCATTACGAGCGCTTCTCGAACATGGTCGCCACGAAGGACCACAACTTCACCACGGGCAAGATCTACGCCTCGGTGATCGAAAAGGAGCGCCGCGGCGACTATCTCGGCGCAACCGTCCAGGTGATCCCGCACGTCACGGACGAGATCAAGGAGTCGATCCCCAAGATCTCGGACGGGGTCGACATCCAGCTCGTCGAGATCGGCGGGACGGTCGGCGACATCGAGTCGCTGCCGTTTCTCGAGGCGATCCGGCAGTTCCGCCTCGACGTCGGACCGCGGAACGCGATCTTCATCCACCTGACGCTGGTGCCGTACATCGGCGCGGCCGGCGAGCTGAAGACGAAACCGACACAGCACTCGGTGCGCGAGCTGCGCGCGATCGGTATTCAACCGGACATCTTGCTGTGCCGCTGCGATCGCCCGCTCCCGATGGAGATGAAACGAAAGATCGCCAGCTTCTGCAACGTCGGCGAGGACGCCGTGATTGCGGCGCAGGATGTCGAGTCGATCTACGAGGTTCCGTTGACGCTGTCGGCGGAGGGCATCGACGAGATCGTCGTCAAGCTGCTCGACCTGCCGTACAAACGGAAAGACCTGAGCGACTGGGAGGAGCTGGTGCGCAAGATCAAGAATCCTCAGGACGAGGTGACGATCGGCATCGTCGGCAAGTACGTGGCCTACGAGGACTCCTACAAGTCGCTGAACGAGGCGCTGCTGCACGGCGGCGTGGCCAGCGATGTCGAGGTCAAGCTGAACTGGATCGAATCGGACAAGCTCAGCGGCGAAGGACTGGAAAAAGAGCTTGCGCCGCTCGACGGCATCCTGATTCCGGGCGGTTTCGGCCACCGCGGGGTCGAGGGCATGGTCGAGGCGGTGCGCTACGCGCGCGAGCACAAGGTCCCGTACCTGGGAATCTGTCTGGGCCTGCAATGCGCCGTGATCGAGGCGGCCCGCAACCTCGCCGGTCTGCCGCGGGCCAACTCGACCGAGTTCGACGAATCCGCAGCGGATCGCGTGATTTACAAACTGCGCGATCTGCTGGGTGTCGACGAGATGGGTGGCACGATGCGCCTTGGCGCCTACCCGACGGAGCTGATGTCCAACTCGTTTGCCCACCAGGCCTACGGAACCCGCTCGATCTCCGAACGCCATCGCCACCGCTACGAGGTCAACCAGGAATACCTGCCGAAACTCAAGGAAGCCGGCCTCGTGATCTCGGGGCTGTCGCCGGACGGCAAGTTCGTCGAGATGATCGAGCATCACGATCACCCCTGGTTCGTGGCCTGCCAGTTCCACCCGGAATACAAATCGAGACCGTTGAACCCGCACCCGTTGTTCCGTGAGTTCGTCGCCGCGGCCGTCCGGCAGCGGCGCGGCAAGCGAGCCAGCGGCGGCGGCTCTGGGATGGACACGGCCAACGCCTATGCCGCGGATGCGCATCGCTGACGGCCTCGAGATCGGGAACGGGGCCCCGCTGGCGATCATCGCAGGTCCCGACCTGATCGAAGACGAGGAGCATGCGCTGAGAATGGCGCGGGCGCTCGCGGAGATCGCCGCCCAACGGGACGTCCCTCTGATCTACAAGTCGTCGTTCGACAAGGCCAATCGCACCTCGGTCGAGTCGGCGCGCGGCCCCGGCCTGACCCGCGGTCTCGACATCCTCGCGCGGGTGAAGGAAGCGACCGGCTTAGCGGTCACGACGGATTTCCACACGCCCGATCAGGCGGCCGAAGTCGGCCGCGTGGTCGACCTGCTGCAGATCCCGGCGTTCCTCTGCCGTCAGACCGACATGCTCGTGGCCGCGGGCGAGACGGGCCGGGCAATCAACGTGAAGAAGGGCCAGTTCCTCGCCGCGCCGGACGCCCGACACATCCTCGAGAAGGTCTACTCGACCGGCAACCGCGACGTGATGCTGACCGAGCGCGGCGCGACCTTCGGCTACCACAACCTCGTGGTCGATTTTCGCAACTTGCCGCGCCTCGCCGATCTCGGCGCCCCGGTCTGCTTCGACGCGACACATTCCGTTCAGCTCCCCGGCGCCGGCGAAGGCGTCTCAGGGGGCGAACGCCGGTTCATCGAACATCTCGCACGCGCCGCAGTGGCGGTCGGTGTCGATGCCGTTTTTTTCGAGGTTCACGACGATCCCGAACGGGCGCCCTGCGACGGCCCCAACCAGTGGCCGCTCGACCGGTTCGGCACTTTGCTGGACACGCTGCTGGTCATCGATCGATGCGTTCGTCCGCAGAGCTGACGTGGCGCGCTGCCGCCGTGCTCCTGCCGGGCCTGGCCGCAGCGCTCCTGGTGCTGCCCGGATGCGGCGGCGAACCGGACCCCTACGCGCCGCCCGCGACACGAGAAGACACCGTCCTCGCTATGTTCGCGCTCACGCGCGTGAATCATGAAGCCGAGCCGCAGAGTCTCGAACGACTGTTCGGCACGATCACCGACGAACAACAGCGTGCCGCCCTGCTCGACGCCATTGACGCTCTGGCACCGGCGGACGAGATCGAGATCGTCGAGACGTACCCGATGGACGACCTGGTCCGCGAGAGCTTCGATCTGGTCGGTCGCCTCCCCGGTGGTGGCGTCGCTCGCTTCTCCGTGCAGATCGACACCTCGACGGAACCGGGCAGGATCGTCTGGTTCAGTGGCCCCGGCGTCGAATGGCCCGCGCGCAAGCGACGCGGCCCGGGGCTTTCCACCTCGGCACCGCCGACACCTCCCCCGGGAGGATAAGATGACCGGCGAGGAGACGACCTTGGCCCGAGACACCGGCAAACGAGTATTGGAGATCGAAGCGCGTGCCGTCCAGGACCTGATCGGGCGCCTCGACGACCGCTTCGACCGCGCCGTCGAGTTGATCGACGACTGCCCCGGACGGATCGTGGTGACGGGGATGGGCAAGTCCGGTCTGATCGGACAGAAGATCGCCGCCACGTTCTCGTCGACGGGGCGGCCGGCGAACTTCATGCACCCCGCGGAGGCGATTCACGGGGATCTCGGGATGCTGACGAAGGACGATATCCTGCTCGCGCTGTCCAATTCGGGCGAGACCGGCGAGATCGTGCGGCTCCTGGAGCTGGTCCGAAGAATCGGCGCCCGCATCGTCGCCTTCAGCGGCAGTGCCGATTCGACGCTTGCCCGCCACGCGGACGTGCACCTCGACGTCGGAGTACGGGAGGAAGCCTGCAACCTGGACCTCGTGCCCACCGCGTCGACGACGGCCACGCTGGCGATGGGCGATGCCCTCGCCGTTGCGTGCTACGAGCGGCGTGGCTTCTCCGCTCAAGATTTCGCGAGGTTCCATCCCGGTGGGCGGCTCGGCAGGAAACTGCAACGGGTCGAGCAGTTGATGCACCACGACGCAGGGCTGCCGGCGTGCGGCGAGGAGGAGGAAATGAGCCGTGCCGTCGCCCGCATGGACGCGGGTGGGTTGGGCGTCGTCTGCCTGACGGATGGGACGGGCCGGCTGACGGGTGTCCTCACCGACGGCGACCTGCGCCGTCGCCTGCTGGCCACCAACGAGCCGCTGAACGGCGCGGCCCGCGAAGCGATGAGTGCGGATCCCCTGACGGTGCGTGAAGACGCGCTGGCCGTGGATGCGCTCAAGCTCATGGAGGAGCGGAAGATCACCTCGCTTCCCGTGGTCGACGCCGATCACCGCCTGGTCGGGTTGATCCACATCCACGATCTGTGGCGCACCGAACTGTTCTAGAAGAGGGATTGTCTTGCCCGTCAGTGACAACGAGATTCAACGCCGTGCGGCGGAGATCAGGATGATCCTGCTGGACGTCGACGGCGTGCTGACCGACGGCAAGATCTACCTCGGAAACGACGGAGAAGAGTATCGCGCCTTCTTCGTACGCGACGGGCTGGCGATCCGCCTGGGCCAGTCCGCCGGGCTCGAGTTCGGGATCCTTTCCGGCCGGAACTCGCCGCTCGTCGAACGCCGTGCACGTGAGCTCGGCATCGAGCAGATCCACCAGGGGATCCTGGACAAGGGCGGTCAGCTCGACCGGATCGTCGATGAAACGGGCCTGAAACCGGAGCAGATTTGCTTCGTGGGCGACGATTTGATCGATATGCCGGCGCTCCGGCGGGCCGGGCTCGCCGTCTGCCCGGCGGACGGCTGCGAAGAAACGAGCCGTTTCGCGCACTACATCTGTAACAATAAGGGTGGCCAGGGTGCCGTGCGCGAGGTGGTGGATCTGGTTCTGCGCGCCTCGGGACGATGGGACCGAGCCGTGCAGCGTTTCCTGGAGTAGGACAGCGATGCGTTTCTTTTTCATCGTCGTGGTGCTGTTGCTGGTGGTCGGCTACATCGGCTTTACGGTGACCAACCTCGGCTCGGTGGTGACCCTGAAGCTGGGCGGCACCGAGTACCCGGACATCCCGATCTGGCAGGTCGTCATCGTCTCGATCGGGGTCGGCGCCGCGCTGATCGGGCTGCTCGCAACGGTCGAAGGCGCCAGCATCCGTTTCGAGAACCGACGGCTGCGGAAGGAGCTGCACAAGATGGAGCGTGAGCTCAACTTCCTGCGCACGACCCAGCCGAGCGGCGACCGCGTGCCCGAACCCGACGCGATCGAGGATGCCGAGCCCAAGGTGCTGCCGGCGGCGCCGGTGGCGGCGACGCTTTCGGAGCCGGCCACGATGCCGGTTTACGGCGAAAAAGACGACTGGCCGCCGGACAACGACGACGACGATGTCTACACCGGAGGGCGCGCGGTCTGACGCTCCACGGGGTTACGGTGCGTGCGTCTCCGAGACCTTGGCGACCTCACGTTGAAGCTCAACGATCTTGGCCTCGCCGATGTGGGCGCGGAGCACGTCCAGTTCGCGGTCGATGAGTTGCCGGTACAGCTCCCACGGCTCCTCGATCCGGTGTTCGACCACCTGCCGGCGCAACCCTTCGTTGTCCCAGGTTCCGTCCGACTGCAGCTCGGCACCCTCAATGACGTTTTGCGATTTTTCGTCGGCGCAAGCGCGGATGAAGTTCGCGGCACCGGCGCCGACCTCGGAGCGAACCGTCCGGTAGATCAGTCGTTGCATCGCGTTGAAGCAGGCAATCGACTGCTCGAGATCCGCCGGCGGCTCCCAGCCGCCGGCTTCGTCCGACTCGTCCTCGGGCGGCGTCTGGATCGCGGCATCGACTTCTTCCCGTGACAACCGCATGGTGCGTGTGGACTCCTCGAGCTCCCGGAGGTGCGGGTCCTCGATCGGGGTGTCGGCATCCGCTTCGGTGTCGCCGTTCGCACCGACGACCTCGACGTCGACCTCCTCTTGCTCCTCGGCCTGTTCTTCCAGCGCTACGCGAGCGGCGTCGAGGGTCTCGTCCGCACCGGCGCCCAGCGGTGCGGGCTCCTCGACCTCACCGTGTTGGACCTCGATCTCGACCTGCTCGTCCGACTCTTCGTCGAGCGGGATTTCGGTCGATGCGTCCTCGACCGGCTCCTCTTCCGCGGCTTCGATTCCGACGTCCTCGAGCTCGGCGTCCTCGGCTGCCTCGACCTCCTCGGTGGCTTCGAGCTCCTCGGCTTCGAAAGCCTCGCCGGGTGCGGTGTCCTCGTCGGGCTCGTCGTCTGCATCCGGGATCTCTCCGGCGACGTGGACCGGAACCGGTTCTTCGGCCGGCTCCTCCGCCACGACGGGCTCGGTATCGAGATCGACGACATCAACGGGGATCGACTCCGCCGGTCTGCGCTCCTCGACGACACGCGCGTCCAGCGAGCTCAATTCGATGGCGTTCAGCACACGCAGCGTCCACAAGATCTGACAGACGCGGAAGTCCGGAAGATCAACGCCGTCGGCAACCTCGCGGGCCGGTAGCGGATCCTTCAACGCGTTGATCACCTTCCATTCCTCGGCGCCGGCGTCGAGGCCGTCGAGGACATCGAGGTAGCTTTCGGACAGCGAGAGGCGGTGGTCCATCCCGGCGCAGCCTTCCATCACGCGGGACCAGGAGACCACGCGCCGGATGCCCTCGGCGACCAGGCTCTCGATCGAGGCCTCGAGCATGATCTCTTCATGCGTCGGGAGCTCGCCCACGTAGAACGCGAAGTCGCCGTCGTCCCAGCGGAAGGTGTCGTAGACGACCTCGCTGAGCTGCTGGCGCACCATTTCGTCGAGGTCGCGGTCGTCGATCACCCCGAGCTCACGCAGGATCGTGCCGACGCGTTTGTTGGAGAGCATCCGTTTCGCCGTCTCTTCACGATCGTGCAGCGAGATCACGCCGCGTCGCAGCAGGTACGCGATCAAGCCATCGTCGCCGTCATTGCTCGTCGCGAACACGCAGCGGCCTTCCTGGAAATGGAACGTGCGCTCGCGCATGCGGCGACTCACGTGCAGGATGCCGGTCGCGCCGCGCTGGGCGACACCGATCAGGACATCGGCGAAGTGGACCTCGGCCAGGCTGCCCTGCCACTCGGCGTCACCGGACTCGGCCAGGCTCGGCTTCTCCTCGATCAGGCCCAGCACCTTGAGGCCCCAGAGCGTCTGGTAGATCTCGAAGTTGGAAAGGAACACTTCCCGGCACAGTCCCTCGACGCTCTCGTCCCCCTGTTCGAGGCGGACGACGAGCAGTTCTTCGCCTTCGCTGAGCCGTACCCCCTCGAGAGCGTCGCGCCAGTCCTCACGCAGACGATACATCGTGCGCGGCGTACCGACGCTCCGGCGGATGCGTGCAAACGAACGGATGCTGCGAATTCCGGAGAGTAGCAACTCACCCGTGCTCACGTTCAGCGTGATCAACTCGTCGGTCGGCAGCGGACCTTCTTCGAAATGATATTCACCTTCTTCCCACGCGAACAGATCGAGCACGATCCGCTTGACCTGGAGGAGCACACCGTCCACGAGGTGTTCGGCGGGCAGCGCGCCGTTCTCCACGAGCAGCGTCCCGATGCGTTTCCCGCTGTGCATCTGCGATACGGATTGCTCGAGCTGGGCCAGGGTGATCCGCCCCTGACGCAGCAGCAACTCACCCAGCCGATCGTCGGTCTTGTTGCTGGCCGCGAAGACGATCCGCCCGTCATCCAGGTAGACGGTCTTGTGCGCGTCCTTGTACTTGAAGTGGATCAGGCCGGTCTTGCGCGCACGGCACAGCGCCCATAGAAGGTCGGGCAGCGCCAGACCTTCGAGCCGGCCGGCTTGCAGTCCGACGGAGAAACCGCCGTCTTGAGACGTGTTCATTCCAGACGACCCCTATCGCGGCAACCGCCGGGTCGAGGTGACCCAGCCCTACGCAACCTAAGTTAGTGCCAGGAAAAAACGCGTCAAGTTCCCGCAACCGGACCCCGAAATCAGTCTTTTTGGGCGCCGGGGGTCGGCTCGGAGGCCTCCTCGACGAGCATCACGGGGATCCCGTCGCGAACCGGGTAGATGCGGCCACATCCGCCGCATTCCAGGCCTTGCTCCTGCTCCAGCTCGCGCACCCCACCCTGGCAGGCCGGGCAGATCAGGATTTCGAGTAGTTCCGCGTCCAGCGCCATCATGCCCCCCATCCAGAGATATCTCGGTATATCCCGCACACGTCGGAATGTCAAAGAGGGCGAGGTAGACTCCGCCCCGATGCTCGATCTGCCACCCAGGTTTCGCGAAGCGCTCGAGGGCGACGGCGAGGGCTTGCGTGTGCTGATCATCCGGCTGGGCGCAATGGGCGACATCCTGCGGACGATCCCGGCCGTGCGGTTGCTGCGCCGCGAGCTGCCGGCCGTGAAACTCGGGTGGGTGCTCAACTCGAGCTGGGAGATCCTGCTGCGGGAACACCCCGACGTGAACGTGACGCTACCGTTGCCGAGGAAGGAGTGGGACGCGGCCTTGGTGTCTCCGATGCGCTGGCCGCGGCTACTCGCGGGTGTGTCGCGCTTTCGACGGACCGTCGCCGGTTTCGGGGCGGATCTCGTTCTCGACTTCCATGCAAACCTGCGCAGCGGGTGGATCGGACGCTGGTCGGGGGCCGAGGTGCGGCTGGGGTACGCCGGCCACCAGCAGAAAGAAGGCAACCACTGGTTCACCACGCACCGCGTCCCTTCCGGTGATCGGCGGACGCCGCGCCTCGAGCGTAACCTCGACCTCGTCGCCGCATTAGGGGTGCCGCGAGAGCCGGTTCCCGATGCAGGCCTGGCGCTCCCGTCGAGTGGACGGGAGGAAGCGGCCCGTATCCTGCGCGACCTTCCCCACCGCTTCGCCCTGCTCTCACCGTCGGTGAGTGCGAAGCAGGCGGGCAAGAAACCGCCAGCCGAGTTGCTGGCGGCCGCGGTCGACCGTCTCCACGAGCAGGGTCTCCCGACACTCGTCGTCTGGGGCCCGGGCGAGGAAGACGACGCGCGTGAAGTGCTGGACACGGCCCGAACGCCGGCCGGTCTCGCGCCGCCGACGACCCTGCCCGTCCTCGCGGCGCTGACCGAACGTGCCTCCGTCTTCATGTCGGGAGACACCGGTCCCATGCACCTCGCCTGCGCGTTGAGTTGCCCGGTCCTCGCGTTCTACGGACCCACCGATCCGGTCGTCAATCAACCGTGGAACGTCCCCTTCCGTGCGGTCTATCCGCCCGAACGGCTGTACACCGGAATCAAGAAGATCGACCGGCGCCGCGGCTTTGAGGGCCTGACCGCGGATCGAGTGTGCCGCGCGGTCGACGAACTACTCGACGAGTGCTCAGACTAACGGCGCCAGCCGCGGCGGTGGCGTTCGAGCTTCGCCAGGTCGCGGTGCTCGCGCAGTTCCCAGCGCCGGGCGAGTCCGACATCGCCGGGAGCGTACAGCTTCGGCCAATCCGGTTCGGTGTCGACGTGGCGGTCGTTCACATAACCGATCTTGAGATACGAGCGCTCGATCCGGCGCAACGCATCGATGCGACGATCAACGTCGATCGCGCCATCGTGCGCCGTACAGCGGTCCAGGTCGAGGATCCAGGCGCGGCCGGCCTCGTCGAGCAGCAGATTGCCCAGGTTGAGGTCCGGGTGCTCGAACCCGGCATCGTGAAGCCCGCGCACCGTGGCGAGGGCGACGCGCCACTCCTCGTCGCGGATCCCGTCGGCCAGAAACAGCCGACCGAGGTCGCGGCCACCGGCGACGGTCTCGAGCGCGAGCCAACCGCGCCACAGGCCCGGCGGCCCCCCGACGACGAGGAGTGCGAGCGCGGCGGGGGTGGCCACACCACGTTGCCGTGCGAGACGCGGCAACGACAGGTTCTGCAGCAGGCGCTCACGCACGGCGAATCGATCGCGCCACAGCCGCGCAGCGAGACCGCCGCGGCGCAACTGCTTGAGCGTCACGTGCCGGCCCGCGTCCTCGATGTGGGCGATCCTCCCCCGCCCCGCCGGAGAGCCGGCGTCGATCATGGCCTCCCAGCGCGCCTGATCCGTCAGCCGGAGCTGCTCCGCGTTCCGCTCGAAGCCCTCGGCGACCCACAGGTCACCGTCCGCGACATCGATGCGTCGGTAGCCTTCGATGTTCTTCACTCACGCGCCTTGCGGCGCTTGCCGCCAAAGATCCAGGCAACCGCGACACCGAGGAGGTAGAGCAGGATCATCGGCACCGCGAAGACCGCCATCGTGGGGATGTCTCCGGTCGGGGTCAGGACCGCCGACAACACCGCGATGACCATGACTGCGATCTTGAAGTGCCGCATCAGGAATCCCGGTGTGACCAAGCCCACGCGCGAGAGGAAAAAGATCACGACGGGAAGCTCGAACACGAGCCCCATGCCGAGGATGATCCAGCTCTCGAATCCGAACGCCGAGCGCAGAGTGATCTGCGCATGGAATTCGCCGCCGAGACGCAACAGCCAACGCGCCGCCGTCGGCGTGGCCACGACGTACCCGAACCAGCCACCCGTAACGAAGAACAACGTCCCGAAAAAGATGAACGGGGCGACCATGCGGCGCTCTTTCGGATAGAGCCCCGGCGAAACGAAGGCCCAGAGCTGGTACAGCAGCCAGGGCGCCGAAACGAACAGCGCCGCCAGGGCCGATGCCTTCATGTAGATCGTGAAGGGCTCGGTCATGTTGATGAACACGATCTCGCCGCCCTCGAACATGTGCTGGCGGATCGGCGCGACCAGGAACTCGAGCAGCCGCCCGGCGATGGCCCAACAGGCACCGAAAGTGACCAGGAAACCGATCAGTGCCTTGAACAACCTCGACCGCAGCTCGTCGAGATGCTCCAGCAACGACATCTTCGCTTCAGGGTTTCTGTTTGTCGACGTCATCGTCCGGTCCGGGCTTCTCCGGCTCGAATTGAAGTTGGCGGGCGATCGACAAGTCGGTCTCTCGAACGGTCTGTTCAACGTCCCGGGCGGCCTGTTTGATCTCCGTGCTCTCGACCTCGCGCTCCAGGTTCATCTTGAAATCGGTCGTCGCACGGCGGAATTCGGAGAAGGCCTTGCCGACCGTCCGCCCGATCTGCGGCAGTTTCCGCGGACCGAAGAGCAGCAGTCCCAGAATCAGGATCATCAGCAACTCGGGGCCACTTATCGACGTAAACATGGTGGACCGATCCTTCTGCCAGCGGCCTAAAACCTGGCAAGCGTACCCACTTTAGGGGTTTTCGTTGTTGCAAGTCCAACCCGATCATATAATTTAATGGAATTACGAATTCTTTTCGAGGAGAGCTCGATGCGCCCGTACCGCAACTACTCGATCGCCACCCTGGTCATTCTCGCGGTCGGCACGCTGGCCGGCGGTCTTCTCGGCAGCCAGGTCGACGCCGATTCAACCAAGCCGGAGGACCAATTCTGGACATTCGGCCGGGTCCTGGCTCTGGTGGAGGACGAGTTCGTCGGCGAGACCGATTCCGAGAAGCTGGTCAACGACGCGATACGGGGGATGCTCCAGCAGCTCGACCCGCACAGCAACTACCTCAACGCGGAAGCCTTCGCCGAGATGCGCGACGAGCAGCGCGGCAAGTTCAGCGGGCTCGGCATCCAGATCACCAAGCGCGGCCCCGACAAGCCGCTGACGATCATCGCGCCGATCGACGGCACACCGGCCGATCGTGCCGGGCTGCGCTCGGGCGACGTGATCTCCAAGATCAACGGTGAACCGACGCTCGAGCTGACCGTCAACGGGGCCGTTCGCAAGCTCAAGGGCCCCAAAGGCACGTCGGTGACGATCACGATCGAGCGCCCCGGTCCGACCGAGCCGTTCGACGTCACGATCGAGCGTGACGACATCCCCGTCGAGTCGATTCGTGTTTCGCACATGCTCGAGGGCGACGTCGGCCTGATCCGCATGACCAATTTCACGTCCACGACCGCCCGTGAGCTGGACGACGCGATCACGAAGCTGAGCGAGCAGGGCATGACAAAACTGCTGCTCGATCTGCGGGGCAACCCCGGCGGACTGCTCGACCAGGCCGTCCAGGTTTCCGAGCGCTTCATCCCGTCGGGAGAGCTGATCGTCTACACGCGCGGGCGCATCCGCGGTTCCAAGGCGGATTACGTCGCGAAGCGCAACGTCGAGCGCTGGGACAACTCGCTGGTCCTGCTCGTCGACGGCAGCTCGGCCTCGGCCAGCGAGATCGTCTCCGGCGCGGTCCAGGATCACGACCGCGGCCTGGTCGTCGGCGAGACGACGTTCGGCAAGGGTCTGGTCCAGCGCGTGATCCCGTTGCAGCAAGGCGGCGGCGCGCTGGCGGTCACGACGGCGAAGTACTACACGCCGAAGGGACGCCTGATCCAGCGCGACTACACCGACTTCGAGGAGTACTACTTGACGCGGTCGCACAGCGAGACCCGTAAGAACGGCGAGGTCATCCCGGAATCCGGGAACGATGAAGTCTTCCTGACGGAAAGCGGTCGGAAGGTGTACGGCGGCGGTGGGATCCGCCCGGACTACGTCGTCGAGAGCCCCGATCCGCCGACGCTGATCTACCGTCTCGTGCGCGAGAACCTGGTGTTCGACTTCTCCGTACGCTACGCCAACGATCACGAGGATCTCGAGATGGGTTTCACGGTCGACGAACCCATGCTCGAGGAGTTCAAGGAGTTCCTCGCCTCGCGTGACTTCGGTTACGAGCAGGAGGAATTCGACGAAGCGATCGAGTTCTTCTCGCTGCGGCTCCAGGCCCAGATCGGGCGTCTGCTCTGGGGTGCCGAGGAAGAGAGCCGCATCCTGGCTTCCTCCGACCCACAGATCCAGAAGGCCCTCGAGGTCTTCGGCGAGGCGGCGGACCTGCACAGCCGTGTTTTGCGTCTCGGAGAATCCGACGAGGACCTGGTCGCCGAGGTCGACGAACCGGCGCAGTAACTCAAGCCGCGATCAACCGGTACTTGC
>WVWW01000167.1:50766-51702 GCA_011773795.1 Acidobacteriota bacterium | reverse complement strand
GCCGCCCGAGCCGAAGGGAACGACGATGACCGACGGACAACGCATTCTCGTGGTCGACGATCAGCAGGACATCCGCGACATGACGGCCCTCGTGCTGAGCGGCGCGGGGTATCGCGTCGAGACGGCCGAGTCCGGCGAGTCCGCGCTCTCGACGCTCGTCCGGGATCGATTCGATCTCGTGCTGCTGGACATCAACATGCCGGGCATGGACGGCTGGGAGACGCTGCGCCTGATCCGCTGCGACGAAGAGCTGGGCGATGTGCCCGTCGTGATGTTCTCGGTCAAGGGCGAGATCCGCGACAAGGTGGAGAGTCTGCAAGAAGGTGCGACCGACTACGTGACGAAGCCGTTCATCGTGGACGACCTCATCGACCGCATCGGCAAGGTGCTGGCCGAGGATTCGGGCTCCGTGACGGGTGCACCATGAGCGCCGCCCAGACCCGTCCGGAAACCACGCGGTATCGCTCGCGTTACCTCAAGCTGAAGAGCGTTCTCCATGACCGGGCGACGGGGTACCCCGCCATCCCGGTCCTCCTGGAGCAGCTGCGCGCGCAGCTGGACGGCCGACGGTCTATCGGCGTGCTTCACGTGAGTCTCGACAACCTCGCGCTGGTCGAGTCGCTCTACGGCTGGCAGGTTCTTGACGGCGTCCTCTGCAGGATCGGTCTGGAGATCCGCGAGGCCTGTGGGGAAGAGCTGCCGAAGGAGACACTGCTCGCGATCAACGCCGTCGCCGGCGACAGCTTCGCCGTATTCGTCATCGAGCGCACGGATGGTCGCGAGGTGGACGCCGGCTCGATGCGGTCGAGTGGAGACGCTCTCCGGGGCCGGTTACAGGCGGCGCTCGCCGACGACGAGTTCAGCGGGCTCGGCCCGCAGCTGAACGTGCGGGTCGGTCACGCGTTGCTGTCACGCAACCCGTTCTATCGTTTCGAG
>WVWW01000167.1:46888-50742 GCA_011773795.1 Acidobacteriota bacterium | reverse complement strand
GACCGTGTTTCAACCGGTCGTCGACCTTCGGACCCACGACCTGCTGGGGCACGAGGCGTTGTCGCGCGGCCCGGCCGGATCGCCGCTCGAGCTCCCGCGGGCAATGTTCCGCGCCTCGGCGGAAGCGGGCATCTCGCCCGATCTCGACCGCGCGTGCCGGGAGAACGCCCTGGGTGCGATTCGAAGCCTGGCAACACCCGGCAAGGTCTTCGTCAACGTCCTGCCTCACGGGCTGGCGGATGACGAGGCCCAGCAGATGGAGCTGCTGGAGGCGTTGCACGATGTCGCCCTGGCCCCCGAGGACCTCGTGCTGGAGTTTTCGGAGCGCGGCGCTCAGCGTGACCCCGACGATTTCGCGGCCTGCCTGGGACGCCTGAAGGCGCGCGGATTCGGCATTGCGCTGGACGACATCGGGACCGGCTACGTGAGCCAACCGGTCATCGAGGAGGTGCGCCCGGACTATCTCAAGCTCGACGCATCCCTCGTGCGTGGCATCGAGGACAACATGATCAAGCAGGAGCTGATCGCGTCGTTGATCCGCATCTCTGCACGGATCGGTTCTTCGGTCATCGGCGAGGGTATCGAGACACTTCTCGAGGCGCAGACCCTGATCGACGCCGGCGCACAGTTCGGCCAGGGGCATCTCTTCTCCGCTCCCGCGCCTGCGGGAACGATCGTGGTCGCGCCGCATCCCGGACAGGAGCACTGATCTTGCTGACGAACGCACCGGCATGGTGGCTCGATCCCGCGGTCTGGGGGATCGGTGTGGCCGGCTTGGTGGCGATCGTCGTTCTGTTGTTTACGGTACTGCTGCTTTCCAGACGGCGTTACTCGATGGATGCACGCGAGGTCGTGCGGGCGATGGAGGAGCTTCGCGCCGGCGAGTTGCCCGGACCGGGTGGTTCGGATCCCGGGTCTCCGCTGGCGCTGGTGTTCGATGCCATGCAACGCCTCGGCCAGGACGTGGGCGCCCGCGTTCGTGCGCTCGAGGAGGCCGACGAGCGGACCCGCCGGGTGCTCGATGTGCTCGAGGACGTCGCCGTCATCACCACCGACCTGGACGGGGACATCCGGAGCTTCAGCCCGGGTGCGGTCGCGCTGTTCGGTTGGGACGAGTCCGAGCTGGTCGGGCAGGGCGCGAGTCTTCTGTTCGATGAGGACGAGTACAAGAGGTTCCTGCCCAAGCTCGCGCGGCGCGAGCTGCGGGAACAGGGGATCGAATCGCGCGTGCGGCTGCAACGTCGCGACAACCGTACTTTCCCCGCCGACCTCACGGTGCGCCAGCTCACCGACAAGCGCAGGAACCCGGCGGGCTTCGTGATGCGTATCCGGGACATCAGCGAGCGCATCGACCTGGAGCGCCGGCTCGAAGCCGCACAGCGACGGTACGAAGCGGTCCTCGGCGGGCTGTCGGCGGGCATCGCGATCGTCCGTGGCGGACGCATCACGTACGCGAATGAGCAAGTCGGGGAGCTGCTCGCCGCACGAACCGAGACATTGAGGGACCGGCCGCTGCGCGACAGCATCGCGACTCGCGATCTGCTGGCTGTCGAAGAAATGCTCTCCGCCGTCGAAGCCGAAGGAGGTTCTGCGACCCTGAAGTGCCGGCTGGCCGACCAGGATGGCACCGCGGTCGCCGACGTGCGGCTCGACGCGACGTCGATCGACCAGGACGACGGACGCGCGGTGCTCGTGGTCTTCCACGACTGCACCGAGCAATCCCGCGTCGAGGACGAATTGCGGCGCAACGAGCGTCGGCTGGACTCCGTCATCGAGGCCGCGTCGGACGGCATCCTGCTGCTGATCGAGAATCCCGCGGACGCACGGGTCCATATGGTCAACGGATCGTTCGGCAAGCTCTTCGGGGTGAGCAGCGAGACACTCCTCGGCGCCGCGGAGAAGGAGCTCCTCGCTGCTCTGAGCAAGGCCGGGCAAGCGGGCGACGACGTGGCCGCNNGAGCGGGTCACGCCTGGCGCAAGGAGACGTTCACGCGGAGCGGCCGGCGCGGATACGATCTCGAGGTCACGCTGGTGCCGCTGATCGGGCGCGATCGGCAACCGCAGGGACGCGTGCTTGTCTGCCGCGATCTGACGACCCAACGCAAGACCGAACGCAAGCTGCAGCTCCACGCCGAGCAGTTGCAGCTCAGCAAGGTCATGCTGGAACAGGCGTATGGACGCCTCGAGGACGCCAATCGCGACTTGCAGGCACGCAGCGACCAGTTGCGTACGGTCAACGAGGAGTTGCGCAAGCTCGATGAGATGAAGTCCAACCTTCTCGGTAACGTCAGTCACGAGTTGCAGACCCCGCTGGTNNCACCGAGATGATCCTGCAAGAGCGGCTGGGGCCGATCACCGAGGAGCAGCGCAAGGGGCTGGAGCTGTGCCTGAAGAACATCGACCGGCTGATCTCGATGATCGACAACCTGCTCGTGCTGGCCGATACGGAGTCCGAGACGTCACGGCTCAAGCTCAGCCACTTCGACCTGCGCCCGCTGATTACCGAGGCGGCCGAGTTGCTACGCGAGAAGATCGTCGAACGCCGGATTCGTTTCTCCGTTCAGATCGAGGGCAACGACCTGCGCGTCCATGCCGATCGGGACAAGATTCTCCAGGTGTTGATCAACCTGCTCTCCAACGCGATCAAATTCAACGTGGAGAATGGCCGGGTGCGGGTCTACGCGCGCATGGGGAAACCGGGCTACGCGGAGATTCGTGTCGAGGACAGCGGTCGAGGCATCCCGGCCGAGGCGCGGGAGCGCATCTTCGAGCGCAACTACCAGGTCGAGCAAGTCGGGCAGGGAGCGGAGGGCAGCGGGATCGGGCTCGCGATCGTCAAGGAGATCCTCGAATCACACGGTTGCCGGATCGGCGTGACCAGCGTGCCGGGCGAAGGCTCGCGCTTCCGCTTCGCTTTGCCGCTGAGTCCGCAGCAGCCAGGAGCGGACACCGGGACATCGTCGAGTCGCGAAAACGAGCCGGTCGACCCGGATGAGAGGTTCGAGATCGATACGCCGCCAGGGCCGAAGGAGGCCCCGCACCCACGATTTCGGATCATCCGCCCCGAGCCCCCGAAGAGCTAGCGGCGTTGGCGGCGGGCCTCGAACAGGACCGCCGCGACGGCCGCTCCGATCGAGAGGCTCTCGACGCCATCCTCGAGCGGGATCGTCACCGTCCGATCCAACGTTCCGAGGAAAGCGTCGTCGAGGCCGGCCCCCTCGTTGCCGAAGAACAGGGCGCACGGCCCGTCCATCGGAACATCCCGATAGTCCTCGCCGCCCGCGACCCGTGTCCCGATCAATGTCAGGGCCTCGTCGCGGAGCCGGCGTGTCGCTGCGGCCGAGTCCATGCGAGCCAGCGGGAGGCGGAAGATCGACCCCATGCTTCCGCGGACGCTCCGCGGATGGTACGCGTCGACGCCGCAGCCGGTGAGGATCAGCCCGGCGGCGCCGGCTGCATCCGCGGTTCGCACGATCGCACCGAGGTTCCCCGGATCCTGGATGCCGTCACAAACGAGGATCAACGGATCCCGCTTGCTCCTCCACGGTCGTCCGCTGAACGGCCGGGTGCGCACCAGCAGGAGAATCGGCTGCGGAGAGCGCGCGTCCTGCAGCCCGTCCATCACGCTGGCGGCGACCTCGTAGCAGGGCACCGAACTGTCGGCGAGCACCGCGAGCAGGCCGGCACCTTCTTCCGATGCGCTCAGCCGGACGTCGTACACGGCACCCTCGATCTCGCAACCGGCGTGCAGGGCCTCACGAGCAACGTGGAGCCCCTCCGCGATCAACAACCCCTGTTCGCGCCGTGCCGCCGAGGATCGACGCATCTGACGGAGCCGTCTGAGCAGCGGATGG
>WVWW01000167.1:43115-46863 GCA_011773795.1 Acidobacteriota bacterium | reverse complement strand
AGGCGTCGTCGGGCTCCCCACCGAAACCCTGTACGGGCTCGCCGCCGACGGATCGCAGCCGAACGCGGTCGCGCGGCTGAACCGGCTCAAAGTCAAGGACGAGCAATCACCGGTGTTGCTGCTCGCCGCCGATATCGAGCAGGTCGTGTTGGTCAGCGTCGCACCACCACCGAGCTTCACGCTGCTGTCCAGGAGCTTCTGGCCCGGTCCGCTCACCCTGGTACTGCCGGCGGCACCGGGAGTGAGCGCGCAGGTCACCGGGGGCCTGGGAACCGTGGCGGTTCGCGTACCGGGGATCGCGCTGCCGAGAATCCTCGCGGCGGAGCTCGGACACCCGATCACCGGCGTCTCGGCGAATCTCCACGGGCGGCGGCCGCCACGCTCAGCGCGAGAAGTGGCCGACGCGTTCCCGACCGGGCTCGACCTGCTGCTGGATGGCGGAGAGACTCCCGCGGGGGCGCCGTCCACGCTGCTGGACCTGACCACGCCCCGACCGCGTATCCTGCGGCAGGGTGTGGTCCAGGAAACTGCGTTGCGGCGCTTCCTTCCCGACCTCGAGGCGTCGTCATCGGGGTCCGCTCTATAATGGACTGTCGTCGAAGTCGGACAGGTGGCCGCTGCCGCGCTTGCGCGGGAGAGGAAAGTCCGAACTCCGCAGGGCAGCGTGCTGGGTAACGCCCAGGCCCGGTGACGGGACGGAAAGTGCAACAGAGAGCAGACCGCCGCAGCCTGGCCGCGTCGACCGCCACCGGTCGGCGCCTCGCGTGCCTCGCAGCGGTAAGGGTGAAACGGTGCGGTAAGAGCGTACCAGCGCCGCTGGTGACAGCGGCGGATCGGCAAACCCCACGCGGAGCAAGACCAAATAGGGAAGCGCGACGAGGCCGGCCCGGCCCAGGCTTCCGGGTAGGTTGCTGGAGTTCGGGAGCAATCCCGTTCCTAGATGAATGGTCACCGGCCCGGCGACGGGTCGACAGGATCCGGCTTATGAGCGGCTTCGGCGGCCGCCGGTTCGTGGCGCCCCGGGTGGATTCGGGGTGTCACGCGCCGGGAATTTTTTCCTGAGGGCCCCGGACCTTGGAACCTATTCTCACTCGCGATCAGATCGTCGGCGTCGTGGCCACGGGCTATGCCGTCCGCCCGCTGTTGCTGCGGCGAGGGATCGCTCGACTCGAGGCCATGGGGTTTCATCCTTTGCTCGGCCGCTCGGTGAGGGCGACGGACGGGTACCTGGCGGGCAACGACGACGCCCGATTCGAGGATCTCTCCGAGATG
The DNA here is from genome assembly GCA_011773795.1 of Acidobacteriota bacterium. Lineage (GTDB taxonomy): Bacteria > Acidobacteriota > Polarisedimenticolia > Polarisedimenticolales > Polarisedimenticolaceae > WVWW01. The sequence goes on along the minus strand of WVWW01000167.1, from coordinate 45,591 downwards.
ATGACGCGCGAGGATGTCGCGGCGATCTGGTTTGCCCGTGGTGGATTCGGGACCGCGCGGCTGTTGCGACGGCTGCGCCCCGCAATGTTGCGCGGACGACGGCCGGCCCTGATCGGCTACAGCGATCTGAGCGCTTTGTTCGCCCAGTTCACGCGCGCGCGCTCACGCCGCTGCCTGTATGGCCCCGTCGTGACGGAGCTCGGAGACGGGTCCAACTATCACTCGGGTTCGCTGAAGGCCGCCCTGGCCGGGCGAGAGCAGGTCATCAAGCTACGACCCTCGCAGGTCTGGTGCGCGGGCCGGGCGTCCGGCGTGCTCGTCGGCGGGAATCTTTCCGTCCTGACCTCGCTCTGCGGAACGCGCTTCGCTCCGACGTTGCGCGGGCGCATCCTGTTCCTGGAGGACGTCGGCGAACCGACCTACCGGCTCGACCGGATGCTCACCCAATGGCGCGACGCGGGCTGGCTGCGCGGCCTGGCCGGGGTGTTGTTGGGTTCGTTCATCGTTCCACCGCGCCGCCATTTCCCGCCCGACCGGGATCCGGAGGAGGTGTTGAAGGAGTTCTTCCGACCCCTGGGCGTGCCGGTGGTCGCGGGGTTGCGCGCGGGCCACTCGCGCGGCAAGCGGACGCTGGTGTTCGGAGCTCCTGCGGAAATCGACACCGTCCGGCGTCGGGTGATCCTGGGACCGTGAGCCGGCGTATCCGTTTCGATCTGGCCTACGACGGCACGGATTTCGCAGGCTGGCAGGTACAGCGCGGGAAGACCACCATCCAGTCGGTGCTCGAGGAGGCGTTGGCGCGGCTGAACGGGAACCGCCGCGTTTCCGTCCGCGCCGCCGGGAGGACCGACTCGGGGGTCCACGCACGTCTCCAGGTATGCGATTTCCTGTTCGACGGCGCGGCGAGCGACGACGAGCTGGCGCACGCGCTGGGCGGGATGCTCCCGCCGGCCATCCGACCGCTCGCGCTGCGGACCGTCTCCGCGGAGTTCCATGCGCGGAAGGCGGCGCGGATCAAACACTACCGCTACCGCCTGGACCGTTCGCGATACGGCAACCCGATCCATGCGCGATACGCGCTGCACATGCCACGGGAGCTGGATCTTCCCGCCCTCGAGGACGCGCTCTCGAGGATTCCGGGTCGGCGTGACTGGTCGGGCTTCACGAGCTCGCGCTGCGATATCGACGATCGCGTCCGTGAGGTGACTGTCGCGGAGTACCACGAGCGCGGCGGCAACGGCCGGTTCGAGTTTCAGGGGAACGGCTTCCTGACCCACATGGTCCGTAACCTGGTCGGCACGCTGCTGCACATCGGCGAGGGCAAGCTCCGTCCGGTCGTGATCGACAGGATCTTATCCGCGGGCGATCGCCGCCTCGCCGGTCCCACGGCACCGGCGCACGGCCTGCATCTCTGGAATGTGATCTACGATGACGATGAAGCTGCTAGTGTTCCCGAGCACTAGCAGGCTCGAGCGGTCTTGACCGATAAGGGGAGACGATGGGAGCGATTCTGGTCACGGGCGGTGCCGGATACGTCGGCAGCCATATCGTTCGCGTGCTGACCGAACGGGGGCAGGATGTCGCCGTCGTCGACGACCTCTCGGAGGGGTATCGGGCGGCGATCGGCGAGGTCCGCCTGATCGAATCGGACTTCTCGAACGAGACGATGCTGGATGAGGAGCTCGGGAGCGGGGACGTCGAGTTCCTCGTGCACATGGCGGCTTCCTGTGAGGTCGGTGAGTCGATGGAGAACCCCGCGAAGTATTACGCGAACAACCTCACCGCAAGCCTGCGCCTGCTCGAGGCGGCTCGCCGTCACGGAGTCCGCGGGATCGTGTTCTCGTCCACCGCGGCCGTCTACGGAGAGCCTCTGAAGACGCCGATCACCGAGGAGCATCCGCAACTGCCGACGAACGCCTACGGCGAGACAAAACTGGCGTTCGAGCGCGCGCTGGCCTGGTACCACCAGGCGTACGGCGTTCGCTACGTGGCGCTGCGCTACTTCAACGCTGCCGGCGCGCATCCGGACGCGTCGATCGGCGAGGACCATCGTCCCGAGAGCCACATCGTTCCTCGACTGCTGCGCGGCGTGATCGAAGGGCAGGAGCCGATCCCGATCTTCGGGAACGACTGGCCGACGCCCGATGGGACCTGCGTTCGCGACTATGTGCACGTTGTCGATCTGGCCCAGGCCCACGTGCTGGCGATCGAGGCGATGCGTTCCGGCGACGCCGAGGCCGAGGCGTTCAACCTCGGCAACGGAGAGGGCTTCTCCGTCCTGGAGGTGATCGACGCGGTGGGGAAGGTGACGGGTCAACGCCCGGCGACGGTCGACGCTCCGCGGCGCGCCGGGGATCCGGCGACGCTGGTCGCGTCCTCCGACCGGATCCGGCAGCGGTTGGGGTGGAATCCCGAGTTCCCCGCACTCGAAGAGATCGTCTCGACGGCATGGGAATGGCACCGCACGCACCCGGAC
>WVWW01000167.1:34069-43104 GCA_011773795.1 Acidobacteriota bacterium | reverse complement strand
ACCGGATTACTATGCCACCGCGTTGGATTTGGGGCCCTCCCAGTTCCGGGGAGCGCTGGATGACCGACTTTTCTCAGTTCGCCGAGCCGCACTCCGAGGAAGATCGCCTCGTCCGGGGAATCGACCTCGCCCGGCTGCCGCGTCACATCGCCGTGATCATGGACGGCAATGGGCGTTGGGCCCGCGAGCGCAGTCTTCCGCGCGTCGCCGGGCATCGTTCGGGCATCAACGCGGTTCGCGAAACGGTGGAGATGTGTGCCCGACTCGGCGTCGAGGTCCTCACGCTGTACGCCTTTTCCCAGGAGAACTGGAAGCGTCCGCGCGCCGAGGTCACGACGCTGATGTCCCTGCTGCGCGAGTACGTTCGCAAGGAGCTCGGGACCCTGCTCGAGAACAACATCCGGTTCAGGGTGATCGGTCATTTAGGGGACCTGCCCGAAGCGGCGCAGCGGGAGCTGGGCCGGGCCATGAAGCAGACCGCCGACAAAGACGGGTTGCAGTTCAATATCGCACTGTCCTACGGCGGGCGCACGGAGATCGTCGATGCATGCCGGGCCTTGCTCGCCGAGGGGGCCGACCCGGACCGCCTGACCACGGAGCTCTTCGCGGAGAAGCTCTACACGGCAGGGCAGCCCGACCCGGATCTGCTGATCCGCACGAGCGGCGAGCTGCGGGTCTCCAACTTCCTGCTGTGGCAGATCGCCTACGCCGAGATCTGGGTCACCGACACGCTGTGGCCCGATTTCCGCCGCCGGCACCTGTTCCAGGCCATCCTCGACTACCAGAGCCGTGAACGCCGCTACGGTGGCCTGAATCGCGGTGAACAACAAGACCCGGTCGTGGTCCGCAACTAGCGACGTGATGCCATCCGAACACGGTCCCCGCGCCCGGGGTCTGCGCGGAGCGGGCCGNNCTGACCGCACTCGTCCTCGCGCTGCCGCTCTGGGCCCTCGTGCAGTACGGTCCGGCGTGGACGTTCTCGCTCCTCGTAGGGGTCGTGGTCGCCGGCGGCACGATCGAGGCCTGCGGCATCCTCGGCAGACTCGGGACGCGCCCGGTGATGCCGCTGTGTGTCGCCTTCGCGTTGGCCATCGCCGCGGCTTTCGACAGCGGCCTTCCGTTCGACCTGCCGGTGTCCTTGCCGCTGACACTGGGGATCGTCACGATCGTTGCCGCGGCGATGCGCAGACGCGACGACGCGCGCGGGATGCTGGACACCATCCAGGCGTCCCTGCTGCCGCCGTTGCTCGTCGGCCTGATGCTGGCGCACCTGATCGGCCTGAGGGGCCTCGGTGACGAGATCGGGCGCGATCTTCTCTTCCTGCTGTTCCTGTGTGTGATGCTCGGTGACACCGCGGCCTATTACGTCGGCAGCGCCATCGGTCGGAGCAAGATGACACCCGTCCTGTCGCCCAACAAGAGCTGGGAAGGCGCGATCGCCGCGATCTTCGCCAGTGTCGCGGCGTCCTGGCTGGCTACCGTCTGGTTCTTTCCCGACCTCCCGCTGAAGCACGCGCTGATCATCGGAGCGCTGCTCGGACCGGCGGGCATCCTCGGGGATCTCGCGGAGAGCACGCTCAAGCGCGCAGGAGGTGTGAAGGACTCGGGCCGCCTGCTGCCCGGCCACGGCGGGTTGCTCGACCGCATCGACAGTTTGCTCTTTGCGGCGCCCGTCCTTTATTACTACTGCATGGCTTTCCTGGGCGCGGCACCTTGAAGCGACTGGCGATCCTCGGTTCGACGGGCTCCATCGGCGTGAGCACGTTGGATGTCGTGGCGGCTCACCCGGGCCGCTTCGAGGTCGTCGCGCTCGGCGCCGGCGGCAACGTCGAGCTGCTGGCGGAGCAGATCGATCGATTCGGCCCGCGGCTCGTGGCGGTCCGCGACACGGACGCGGTCGAGCGGCTGCGCACGCTGGTCGGCGACCGCTGCGCGATCGCGGAGGGCATCGACGGTCAGATCGAAGTGGCGACGGTCGACGGCGCCGACATGACGGTCAGCGCGCTCGTCGGCGCGGTCGGCCTCCGGCCCACCTACGCCGCGATCCGCGCGGGACGCGACGTGGCGCTGGCCAACAAGGAAACGCTGGTCGTGGCCGGGAGGGCGATGACGGCGGCGGCTCGTGAGAGCGGCGCGGGGCTGCTGCCGGTCGACAGCGAGCACAACGCGATCCACCAGTGCCTGCGCGGGGAGGAAGCGGCCGAGGTCCGGCGGCTCTGGTTGACGGCGTCGGGCGGTCCGTTTCGGAAGGTCTCCGCGGAGCGGCTGCGCGACGTCGGCCCGAAAGAGGCGCTGAGGCACCCGACCTGGAAAATGGGCCCGAAGATCACGATCGATTCGGCCACGCTCATGAACAAGGGGCTCGAGGTCATCGAGGCCCGCTGGCTCTTCGGCCTCGCGGCGGACCGGATCCGGGTGGTCGTCCACCCGCAGAGCGTCGTACACTCGATGGTCGAGTTCGTCGACGGCTCGTTCAAGGCCCAGCTCGGCGTGACCGACATGCGCCACCCGATCCAGTACGCCCTGAGCTGGCCCGAGCGATGGCCGGCGCAGTTGCCGGACTTCGATCCGCTGGGAGCGGGCACGTTGGAATTCGAGGAGCCGGACAGGGATCGCTTCCCGTGCCTGGCGCTGGCCTTTCGGGCCCTCGAGGCCGGGGGGACCGCGCCGGCGGTGCTCAACGCCGCCAACGAGATCGCGGTCGAGTCGTTCCTGGCGGGACGGATCGGCTTCATGCAGATTGCGGAGATGATCGAGGCGGCGCTCGAGGCGACCGCCGGGGGGCCGGACGAGACGGTGGAGCAGGTGCTCGAGGCGGATCGACACGGACGCGCGGCAGCGCGGGCCTGGCTCGAGCAGGGAGTGGGTTCGTGATCGGCAACTTTTTGCAAACGGTTTTTGCCTTCATCCTGGTTCTCGCGCCCCTCGTGTTCATTCACGAGCTGGGGCATTTCCTCGCAGCCAAGGCGTTCCGCATCGGCGTTCCCGTGTTCTCCCTGGGGTTCGGCCCGCGCCTCTGGGGCTTCAAGCGCGCGGAGACCGACTACCGCCTGTCGCTCGTACCCCTGGGCGGCTACGTGCGTCTGGCCGGCGACGAGGCCGACGAGAATCGCACCGGGGCCCCCGAAGAGTTCCTTTCGAGGCCCAAGTACCAGCGATTCATCGTGTTCGTGGCCGGGGCGGCCTTCAACGTCATCCTCGCCTTCCTCGCGTTCTGGCTGTTCTTCGGGCTGTACGGGAAGGAGGCCGTCGCCTACCCGGTCGTGCAGGCGATCGCGGAAGACTCGGCGGCCTCGCGTTCGGGGGTGCAGGTCGGCGACACGATCCTCTCGATAAACGGGAAGGACCTGGTCGAGAACGACTCCAACCAGGTGCTGAGCCTCGATCTCCTGCTGTCGCCGAACCAAGAGCGCGAGATCGTCCTCGAACGGGCCGGACAACGCGTGGTGACCACGATGTTCACCGGCGAGGATCCGAAATTCAAGATGGGCATCCCCGGCTGGCGGCTGGGCGGTGCGGACGAAGTCCCGACGTTACTGGAGGTGCTTCCGGGCTCGCCGGCCGAGGCGGCGGGTTTGCAGGCCGACGATGTCATCGTGGCCGCCGGCGGTCAGGACGAGATCGGACAGCTCGAGCTTCGTCAGATGATCCAGCAGGCCCCCGGAATGGCGATCGATCTTCAGGTCGACCGAGCGGGGGAACGGATCGCGTTGACGGTCACGCCGCGTGCCGGTGACGACGGCAAGGGGGTCATCGGGGTCCACTTCGTGCCGTTCGAGGCGCCGCGTGTTTCCCTCTCCGTGGGTCAGGCCGCCGCCGAGTCGTTGCGCCAAAACATCGTGCTTTCCAAGACGCTGTTCGTGGTGCTCAAACGGCTCGTGACCCGGGAAGTCTCGGTCCGCAGCATGAGCGGTCCGATCGGGATCGCCCAGGTGGCCAACAGCGCCCTCGAGCAGGGGCCCCGAGTCTTCCTTTACCTGCTCGCGTTCTTCAGCCTGCAGCTCGGCATCCTCAACCTGTTGCCGATCCCCGTGCTCGACGGCGGTCACATCTTGATCCTGTTCGTCGAAGGCATCCTGCGCCGCGACCTTCCCGAGATCGTCAAGGAGCGGGTCATGCAGGCCGGATTCGTCTTTCTCCTGGCGTTCATGGGTCTGATCGTCGTCCTCGACATCGTCAAGTCCGTCTAGGCCGTCCGCGCGTAACTTTGTCCGCTCTCGGACACGGTTGTCCGTCGGCGGCCGCAGGCCGCACGAGCAGGCCGACGATTGCCCGGAACGCGCTGGCATCCCCGTTGCAAAGGTGACTCCGCGTCGTCCGCATGCCGCGGCGACGCAACAAAGAAGGAGGCACCATGAAGCCACTCGTATCCACGCTCGGCGTGGCGCTGCTCGCGCTGTTGGTTTTGGCCGGTACGGTACCGGCATCGGCTGCCGAGGAGACCCTCGACCTGAACCGGGCAAGCGCGAAGGAACTGACTCGACTTCCAGGCGTCGGTGAAGCGATCGCCCAGCGGATCGTCGACTTTCGTGACGAGCACGGACCGTTCCGGCGCGTCGAGGACCTGATGAAGGTCAAGGGAATCGGCGAGAAGTCGTTCGAGAAGATCCGTCCGTACGTCCGAGTCGGCAAGGCGAAGTAGTTGGCTCGCAACGGGTGGAGCCTGCTGGAGGCTCTCGTTGCTCTGGTCCTCACCGGCATCCTCGTCTCGTGGTCGGCCGCACTCGCCGGACGGGTCGTCGCCGACGCCCACACCGCTGCGGCCGCCCGCGAGTTTGCCGTTCTGTTTCAGGCGCTGCGCTGGAGGAGCGTGAGCGAGAACAGACATGTCGGCTTGTTCTTCGAGCCCGCGGGCGAGACGTGGCGATGGTGGGAGGTCGCCGACGGAAACGGCAACGGGTTACGCACTGCCGAGGTGCGTGACGGCGTGGACTTCAAGACGTCCGGGCCGCATCGTGTCTCGACGGCGCACCGGGGCGTTCGGCTCGGGTTCCCTCCGGGGGGCGCGATCCCACCGATTCCCCCGGATCGCGGCGTCTTGGGCGGTGTCGATCCGGTTCGGTTCGGTCGCGCGGATCTGATCTCGTTCAGCCCACGGGGCCGCGCCTCCAGTGGGACGCTCTACCTGACGGACGGGCAGCACCGCTTGTATGGCGTGCGACTGTTCGGGGTCGGGATGCGGGTCCGGGTCTGGCGTTGGGACGAGCGGGAGATGCAATGGCGGCGCTGAGCCAATCAGGACGCCGGGTCGGCGGAGCGGGTGGATGGCTGGAGACGTTTCGCGCCGGGGACGCGTGGGTCGTCGCCTCCTGGGAGGCTGCCGCCGCGTTGGCGCCCGGCACGGGCGAACTGGCCCGGCGGATGCGCCGCGGAGCGCTCGATTGTGGCTGCGCGCTGGTTGCGGCTGCCCAGTGCAGCGCGGGTGAGGATCGACGCGGGTACATCGAGCGAGCGCACGGCTCCCTGATGGAGGCGCGCTACCTGCTGTACCTGGCAAAACGCGTCGGATCGCTGGATTCCAAGCGCTACAAGGCGCTCACGACCCGGCTCGACCGCGCGCTTCGAGAGATTACGGCACGACGCCTGTCGTGAAATCCCGGATTGCCGTCTCGGACCTGCGTTGGTAGCCTTTTCTGCCATGATTCAAGCTTTGCTACCTTTGGCGCTCGCGGGGTACGTGTTGGGCGTGGTCCTGGCCACGATCGGCACGGTCCAGAGTTCCCGTTTGGCCGCGCGCGGGGCCTCGATCGTCTTCACCTGCACCTGGGCGGTGCACACGGTCGCGATCCTGCTGATCGGGATCGACGCCGGCAGGGTGCCGCTGACGAACCGTTTCGAATACCTCGTGGCGTTCGGCTGGGCCATTGCCGGCCTGTACCTCTACGTCATGGCCCGCCATCATTTCCGGGTGGCCGGCCTCGTGCTTCCTCCGCTCGCCGCCCTGTCGGTCGGCGGAGCGCTGGCGGTATCGCACCCGACCGTCGCGAACGAAGACGTCCCCGGGGTGGGCTTCCTGTTCCACACCAGCATCTCGACGCTCGGGATGGCGTTCCTCGGCGTCGCCTTCGGCATGGCGATCATCTATCTCGCGCAGGATCACGCCCTCAAGTCACGCTCCACCCCCGGTCTGTTGCAACGTCTTCCTGCACTGGAGGAATGCGACCACGTCGGTTTCCAGGCGTTGATCGTCGGTTTCATCTTGCTGACCGTGGGGATCGGCACCGGCGTTGCGATGAACACGGGGCTTCACAGCAAACTGCTCAGCGGGGGAGCCAAGCAGATCTTCCCGCTGTTGGCCTGGGGCGTGTTCCTGGTCGTGCTGCTCGCGCGCAGGTGGCTCGGCTATCGCGGCCGCAAGTCGGCGCTGTTGACCATCGCCGGTTTCTTGCTCGGGCTGGCGACCGTCGTGGGGATGACGCTGTGAGCGCGGTCCCATGCTGACGCTCGTCGGGATGAATCACCGAAGTGCGCCTCTCGACTTGCGGGAACGGTTGGCGCTGTCCGGAAGCGAGGTCGGCTCGGTGGTCTCGCAGCTTCGCGCCGATCCCGCGGTCGCTGAAGCGTTTTGCCTTTCCACCTGTAATCGGGTCGAGTTCCTCGTGCGTGGGTCCAACTCCGAGGCGGGCCATGCGATCGATCGTTACCTCAAGACGGAGTACGACCTCGATCGCGCCATCCTGGACCGGCACGCCTACCGGAGGCAGGGCCGCGAGGCCATCCGGCACCTGTTCCGTGTCGCCGCGGGTCTCGATTCGATGATCCTCGGCGAGCCGCAGATCCTGGGTCAGGTCAAGGACGCCTTCGCCGCTTCGCGCGATGCCGGGACCACCGGAGTCGTCGTCGATCGTCTTCTCCAGCATGCGTTGTCGGCGGCCAAGCGGGCGCGCTCGGAGACCGGGATCTCACGGCATGCGGTCTCGGTCGCTTCGGCAGCGGTCAAGTTGGCGCACAAGATTTTCGGCAAGCTCGACGACCGACGCGTGCTGATGCTGGGGGCTGGCAAGATGGGGGAACTCGTCGCCCGCCACTTGAAGGCGAACGGGGTTCCCGAGCTGATCGTGTGTGGTCGCCGTTTCAACAACGCGGATCGGGCGGCCCGCCGGTTCGGCGCTCGTGCGGTTCACTGGGACGACGGGTTGGAGCAGTTGCACAGCGTGGATATCGTGATCGGATGCACCGGGGCGCCCCGGCCGGTGGTCACGCGAAAGCAGGTGGCGCGGGCACTCCGAAAGCGACGTGCGGGGGCGCTCTTCCTGATCGACATCGCGGTGCCTCGCGACATCGAATCCAGCGTTCACTCGCTGGACAACGTCTATCTCTACGACATCGACGCCCTCGAGGGGGTCGTCGACGACAACCTCGAGGAGCGTCGCCGCGCCGCGCAACAGGCCGAGAAACTGATCGACGGCGAGGTCAAGGCATTCGAACGGTGGAGAGAGGCGCACGATATCGGGCCGATGATCGCGGCACTCCGTAAGGAGTTTCTGGAGACCGGCGAGCGCGAGCTGCAACGTTTCCGGGGCCGTCTGGAGCCGTTGACGGAGAGCCAGGCGAAGGTGCTTCAAGAGTTGACCCGCTCGCTGACGCGAAAGTTTCTCGATCGACCGACGCGGTTCCTTCGGGAGTCCGCGACGCGTGGCGAGTCGGGGCAGATTGCCCCGCTGCTCCTCCGCGCGTTCGAGCTGGAGATCGAATCCGGTGACGGTTCTTCGGAGGCGCAGGGAGACGGCGAGCGTGGCGACGACGGCGTCACCGGCGGCGGCCCGCAGCGTCTGGTCAGGGGCGGACGGGACGACGGATGAGCCGTTCCTCCAAGGAGATGATCGTCGGGACGCGCGGCAGCGGTCTGGCAACGGCCCAGACCAAGCTCGTGGCGTCCGCCGTCGGCCAGCAGCATCCCGGTGTCCACGTCGACCTGCGCATTCTCAAGACCGAGGGCGACGTGCGCGGCGGTGCATTCGGTCCCGGTGATCGCGGTGTCTTCGTGCACGCCATCGAACAGGCGCTCCTGGACGGCGAGATCGACTTTGCGGTCCACAGCCTCAAGGACCTTCCCTCGGGAGAGACGGCCGGCCTGGTGATTGCCGCGGTGCCCCGGCGGGAGGATCCCCGTGATGCGCTGATCAGCCGCTGGGACGACGGGTTCGAGGGGCTCGGCGAGCAGGCTTCGGTCGGCACCGGGAGCCCGCGTCGACGTGGGCAGCTCCTGCTGGCGCGTCCCGACCTGCGAATCCAGCCGCTGAGGGGCAACATCGACACGCGTGCGGGGCGCGTTGCGGACGGCGATCTCGACGCCGTGGTCCTCGCCGTCGCCGGCTTGGTCCGGCTCGGATTGCCCTACGCCTGGCACGCGATCGACCCCAAGGTCTGCCTCCCCGCCGTGGGGCAAGGGGCCTTGGCGCTCCAGGCGCGTGCCGACGACCGGACGACGATCGAGCGGCTCTCCGTGCTCGAGGATCCGTCGACACGCTTTCAGGTGCGTGCCGAAAGGGCCTTCCTCGAAGAGCTCGGAGGCGGTTGTATGGCACCCGCGACGGCCTGGGCTCGCGAGGATTCGGGCAAGTTGCGCATTGATGCCATGGTGGCCGCGATCGACGGCGAGCATCGGTTCCTCGAATCCTGCGTGTGCGATCCGCAGGAAGGCCCTGACGAGGCACGACGGCTGGCACAGCGATTGAACGACCGCGGGGCGCAGCACTGGATCGAGCTCGCGCGGCAGAGCCCGCAGCCGGACGCGGGGTCGTCCTGAGGTGACCGAGGATCCCCGTCCGCTCGAGGGCCGCCGGGTGCTGGTGACTCGTGCACCTTCGGCTGCCGGGTCCTGGGTCGGGGCACTGCAGTCCCGCGGGGCCGACGTTACGGCGCGCGAGGTTTTCACCCTGGAATCGCTCGTCCCCTCGGTGCCCGTCCAACGTTCGCTCGATCGAATCGACGACTGGGATTGGATCTTGCTGACAAGCCAGAACGGCCTGCGCCATCTGACGAACGGGCTCGAGGCTCGCGGGATCGCACTGGCCGACGTGCGGGCCAGGATC
>WVWW01000167.1:17436-34024 GCA_011773795.1 Acidobacteriota bacterium | reverse complement strand
TCCCCCCGACGGTCTGGGCCTGGCCGCCACGCTCGAGGGGCGTGTCCAACGGGGTCAACGGGTCCTGATTGTCCGGCCGGAGAAGGCGCGCGAAGGGCTCGCCGAGCGACTCGGCGAGCTGGGTGCGGAGGTGCATGCGGTCTCGTACTACCGCAACCGCGCCGCCGAGGACGTCGGCGCAGTGGCGAGAGAAGTCGCCGCCGGCAGCTACGAGGCGATCGTCTTCGGCTCGCCGTCGGCGTTTGTCCGGTTGTCGGAAGCGTGCGGCGCTCGCGCCTCGGAAAACTTGGGATGTATCGCGCTCGTCGCCATCGGGGGGACCACCGCGGAGGCCATCCGCGCCGGCGACTGCAAGGTCGCGGCCATCGCTTCCGCGCCGACTCCGAAGGGGATTGCCGACGCCGTCGAGGTCGCTCTCAGGCGCTAGCCGGGTGTGTTACCATCGCTCCCTTTTTTCGCGGGATCCAGGACGACGATGAACGCAACCCCGGCGAAACGCACGCCGCTCTACGACCGCCACGTCGCCCATGGCGGCCGTCTCGTGCCGTTTGCGGGTTGGGAATTGCCGGTCCAGTACAGCGGCCTGATCGACGAGCACATGGCGGTGCGCAAACGAGCGGGCCTGTTCGACGTCAGTCACATGGGCGAAGCTCGGGTGGGCGGCCCGCAGGCATGTGACTTCCTGCAGCACCTGACCTGCAACAACGTCGCGAGGCTCAAGACCGGTCGGGCACACTACAACGGCCTGATGACGCCGAGCGGTTGTTTCCACGACGACCTGCTGATCTACCGGTTGGACGGGCAACAGTTCTTGTTGGTGCTCAACGCGGCCAACGTAGACAAAGACCTGGCCTGGATGCGCGACCACCTCTCCGGGTTCGACGTCGAGTTGACCGACGAGTCCGAGCGCTGGGCGCTCCTGGCCCTGCAGGGCCCGCGGGCCCTGGCGATCCTCGAGCCGCTGACGCGCGATCCCGTGGCCGGGCTCCCGTACTACGGCTTCGCACGGACCCCGGTCGCGGGCGTGGAGACGCTGGTCTCGCGCACGGGGTACACCGGTGAAGACGGGTTCGAGCTCTACGTACCCTCCGAGGGCGCCGGACGCGTCTGGGACGCGCTGATCGAGGGCGGCGGGGAGCATGGCCTCAAGCCGGCGGGGCTCGGGGCGCGCGATACCTTGCGGCTCGAAGCCAAGATGGCGTTGTACGGGAACGACATCGACGATACGACCACGGCCCTGGAGGCCGACCTCGGTTGGATCGTCAAGTTCAAGAAGGGCGACTTCATTGGGCGCGAGGCGCTGGCGCGCCAGAAGGCCGAAGGGCTGACCCGGCGGCTCGTGGGGTTCGAGATGGAAGGGCGGGCCATCGCTCGGCACGGCTACGAGGCGCGCATCGACGGGCGTATCGTCGGGCGGGTGACGAGCGGGACGCTCGCACCTTACCTCGACAAACGCATCGGCCTGGCCTACCTCCCGCTCGAGCATTGCGACGTCGGCACTTCGTTCGAGGTGCAGGTGCGCGGCACCGGCCAGCCGGCCCGTGTTTGCGAAACCCCGTTTTACAAGAGAGATCGTCCCTAAGGAGAGTCAACCATGGTGCCGACCGATCGTCGCTATTCGAAACAACACGAATGGGTCCTCGTCTCGGACGACGTGGCCACCATCGGGATCACCCATTTCGCCCAGGACCAGCTGGGGGACATCGTCTTCGTCGAGTTGCCGGAGGTCCATGCCGAGCTCTCGCGCGACGAGGTCATGGGTACGATCGAATCCGTCAAGGCTGTTTCCGAGATTTTCGCCCCCATCTCCGGCACGGTCCTGGAGGTCAACACGGAACTGGAGGCCACTCCCGAGACCGTCAACTCCGATCCCAACGGTGCCGGTTGGTACTGCAAGATGTCCATCGCCGATCCGGAGGATATCGAACGGCTGATGGACGCCGCCGCGTACGAGCAGCTGACGAAGGAGGGGTAGCGGCTACGGATCGAGCGACGCGACCCAGCCGCCGATTCGTTCGATCGGTAGTCCGATGACGTTGCTTTTCGATCCGTCGATCGCGGCGATCCAACTCGAATCGAGATCCTGGATCCCGTAGGCCCCGGCCTTGTCGAGCGGGGACCCTCCGGCGACGTAGCTCTCGATCGTTTGCGCGTCGACCTCGTGAAATCGAACGTGTGTCGTCTCCACGCCGCCGGCCTCCCGACGGTCGTCGGTGCGGACGAGCGCAACGCCGGTCACGACGCGATGCCGCCGACCGCTCAACCGTGCCAGCATGCTTCGCGCGATCTGCGGCGAGGCCGGCTTGCCGAGCACGTCATCGTCGAGGATCANNGTACCCAGCAACTCGATCGCCGAAAACGCCTTTTCGCGAGCGACCCGCTGCACCATGCGCTCGGCGGGCTCACCGGGCAGGCGCAACTCGGCCGCCTCCTGGGCCACGCGCTCGGGTTCGTAACCGGCTTCGCGCAGCAGGGCGAGACGTCGGGGCGAGGCGCTGGCCAGGTACAGTCGCATAGCGCCCATGATCGCAAAAAAGTCCGATTACACCACTTTTACTTGCGCCCGGCGTGCGCAGGCGGAACCATGAACCAGGGCGTTCCGGGGTGGCGTCTAGTATCCTCCCGTCGCGCGAAATGGAGTTGGAAACGATGCGAGTTCGGCAGCGGACGCGCCTGGCGGTCCTCGGCCTCCTGGCGCTGAGTTGGACGACGGTCCATGCGGCCGCACTGGTCCCGCCGAGCGATCCGCCCGCCGTCGCGCTGATGTACACGGGCGACGTGATCGGCTACCTCGACCCCTGCGGCTGAAAGAAGTTCCCCGCAGGGGGCCTGGCCCGGAGGGCCTGGGTCGTTCAGGAATTCCAGCGTAAGTTCCCGACCTCGCCGACGTTGCTCCTCGACTCGGGGAACTTCTCGGATAACCCGTCCCCGCAGGGGGAAATCCGCACGCGCGCGCTCCTCGAGGGCATGCAGCGCATCGGCTACTCCGTGGTCAACGTCGGTGAGCGTGACATTCGGCTCGGGTGGGAGAAGTTCGCGACGCGAACTCGCGACTCGGGACTGACCTTCATCTCGAGCAACATCGTCGACAAGCAGACGCAGAAGCCCGTGCTTCCGACGCACCAGGTCGTCGACGTGACGTCCCCGGACGGCTTGTTGAAGAAACGCGTCGGTGTCGTCGGCGTCGTTCGGTTCAACCCGATTTTCTCCAAACCGGGTCCGACGGGCGCCCCGCTGGCCATCGCCCATCCGGCCGAGCCGGTGCGCCAGGCTGTCGCCGAGGTTCGGGCGGCTGGTGTCGATCTGGTCGTGCTTCTCGCGGCGATGCACCGCGCCGACGCGGCGCGGCTGGCGAACGATATCCCGGGGATCGATTTCATCCTCGGCTCCTACGGCGGGCTCTACACGCAACAACCCGAGGAGTTGGACGACACCGTCCTGATCTACGCCGGCAACCAGGGCAAACGGCTCGGTGTCGCGCGCGTCTTCATGGCCGATGACGGCCGGATCACGGATTACCAGAACCGGCTCCATCTGATGGGCAACCGCTATCCCGACGCTCCCGAGATGCTGCAGTTCGTCGAAGAAGCCCTCGCTCGAGCGAACGCCGCCGGTCGGGATCTGAAGACCGAGATGTCGCTGCAGGAATCGGTTGCCCTGGCGGCCGGCCGCTATACGGGCAACCAGGTTTGCGCGAGTTGTCACGCCGAGGCGTACACGCACTGGGCCGGAACGGCCCACGCCCACGCACTCGAAACACTCGAGAAGGACCCCCAAGGAGGCGGCGCGGAGTGTCGTTCGTGCCACGTGACCGCGCTCGGTGAGCGAGGCGGTTTCACCGGTAAGCAAACATCCCCGCAGTTCGCGTCGGTCGGCTGCGAGACCTGCCACGGTCCCGGCACCTCGCACGCGACCACTCCCGCGCGCGGCTACGGCCGCGTCACGGTAGCCAGTTGCGCCGGCTGCCACACGCGCGAGCACTCGCCCGAGTTCGACTACTACACCTACCTGGGCAAGGTGAAGCACCAGGAGCCGATCCAAGGATCGCGGTGAACGGTCGCGCGCTCGGGGTCGATCCAGGTACGAAACGAATCGGCCTGGCGCTCTCGGATCCCCTGGGCGTTACGGCGCAACCGATCGGCCACCTGGACTGTGTCGGATCCAGGCGCGACCTCGACAACATCGCCGATCGGGCCCGCGAGCACGACGTGCGAACCGTCGTCATCGGCTTGCCGCTCACGCTGGCAGGGGAGGAGGGCCCGGCCTCGGCGGCCGCGCGCCGCATCGCCGAGGGGCTCGAACGCCGGCTACCGGGCGTTCGTATCGAGTTATGGGACGAACGCTTGACCACGGCGCAGGCGGAACGCACCATGATCGATGGGATGCAGCGACGCGCCAAGCGCCGGAAGAAAATCGACTCGCTGGCGGCCACGTTGATCCTGCAGAGTTGGCTCGATGCCCGGGCTTACGAACGCACGGAATCGGATTGACCGGAATCTTGAAACATCGCCTGATTCGCTTGGCCGTTGGGGCGGCGCTCGTGGTGGTCCTGATCGCGGCTGCCGGAGCGGGCTGGTTTTTCCAGCAACTGCGGCGGCCGTATGCCGCATGGCCCGGCGAATACGTCGACGTGATCCTCGAGCCCGGGATCAGCGCGAGCGCCATGCTCAAGCGGCTCGGCGATGCCGGCGTCCTCGAGCGGCCGCGCATCGCGCGCGCCTACCTGTCCTGGACGCGTGGAGGGGCTCTGCTCCAGGCCGGCGAGTACCGCTTCGACGAACCGGCGGGCCCGTTCGAGATTCTCGCCAGGCTGCGCGCGGGCGATGTGCTGCTGCACGAGGTCACCGTTCCCGAAGGGCTCGATCTCACACAGGTCGCGACGACCTTTGCCGCGGCCGGTTTCGCCGACGAAGAATCGCTTCTCGCCGCCTTCGCGAACCCTGAGGGGGTCGCCGAACAAGATGCCGATGCGACCGACCTCGAGGGTTACCTCTTCCCGGACACCTACCGCTTCAGCCGTGACGCGACGGCCGATGCGATCGCCGCGCGGATGCTCGAGCAGTTCAGGGCGGCCGTCGGCGAGGACTACGCCGAGCGGGCTGAGGCCGTCGGTCTGACGCTGCGTCAGGCCGTAACGCTGGCCTCCTTGATCGAGGAGGAAACCTCCGTGCCCGACGAGCGCAAGAGAATCTCCGCAGTCTTCCACAACCGATTGAAGCGCCGGATACCGTTACAGTGCGACCCCACGGTGCTCTACGCGCTGAAGCGAGAAGGGCAGCCCGTGGCACGCCTCTACTCCAAGCACCTCAAATTCGACTCGCCCTACAATACCTACCGCTATGGCGGGCTGCCGCCGGGTCCGATTGCCAACCCCGGACAGGCCAGCCTCGACGCGGCGGTGGATCCGATCGAGAGCCGAGAACTGTACTTCGTCGCGCTACCCGGAAGAGGCGGTCATGCGTTCAGCGAGACCCTCGAACAGCACAACCGCGCGGTCGCGCGATGGCGCGCCTACGAGCGATCTTCGAGGTAAATGTCGTCGCCTCGATCAATGCCGTGGAGATTGATCTCGCGCCGGCGGATCTGATCGGAGATCTGCTCGTTGATCACACCGTTCTCGTTGATCTCGCCGGCCTGCAAAGCGCGGTAGTGAAACTTGCACAGGCCTTCGAGGTAAACCTTGTCCTGGCAGAACAGGACCCCGCCCAGACTGGTTCGGAAGCGACAGTGATCCATGGCAGACTCCTCGTTTGCGGACGCGCTCATTCTTGCACAATCACACTTCCGTTACCGGATGCCCGGCGCGGTCTGTTTCGATACGGTGATCCGGAGTTACGCAAGACGTGACAGCTGCGCGTCTCGATGGTCGAAAATCCGCCCAAACACGGTTGGCAAGCCTCTTGCGACAAGGAGCGGCGAGCCCCAAACCCGGGAGTACGGCCCGGGACGCGGCGACCCTCCCTGACCCCGGGGGTCGTCGCGCGTCGGATCGGAGCGAGAGTCAGAGGTGGTTCCCCCTCCCTCCAAACTCGAGACCTCCAGCCCCTCGCGGCGGTCTTTCTCGCTCCGATCCGGCGCCCT
This sequence comes from Acidobacteriota bacterium, assembly GCA_011773795.1. Classification (GTDB taxonomy): domain Bacteria; phylum Acidobacteriota; class Polarisedimenticolia; order Polarisedimenticolales; family Polarisedimenticolaceae; genus WVWW01. The sequence continues at coordinate 27,943 of WVWW01000167.1, read as the reverse complement.
CTTTTTCGGCGGCCGCCGGCGACCGGGTTACAATGCGCCGCGTGACGCGGCGGTTCCCCAAAAAATCCTTCGTTGCCCTCGGCGCGCTTCCGGTCGAACGGTTGGGCTTGTCCGCGGGACGCGCGGANNGCGCCCTCTTTTTTAGCTACAATCACCACGATGATCCGGCGCTTTCGAAAACGGGCGTTCGTGCCGCTCGGGAATCTCTCAGCAGCACGGCTGGGTTTGTCGCCCAGCCGCTCCGTGGAGTTGCAGCTGAGCCAGGCCTGGACGCGCGCCGCGGGACGCCGGTTGGCCGAGTACGCGATCGCGATCGGGATCCGTCGCGGTGTTCTCGAGATCCGGATGACCGAGCCGGACGAGAGCTGGAGCCGCACGATCGACGACCTGTTGCCCGGTTTGGGGGCTGCCGTCGCCGCCGAGCACCCGGGGTGGGGGATCCGCGCCGTGCGCCTGACGGATCCCGCCGGAGAACCGCTCGGCGAGATTCAATCGATCGACAGCGTGGTTCCCGTTCGACCTCGGACGGCTTCGCGGGAAGGCAAGCGCAAACGGGATCCCGTGCGGCTGGACCGTCTGATGCGCGCCTACTTGTCCCGTTCCGACGACTCCTCGACCGACTGAGCCTCGGCCGTCAGCTCGAAGGGAACGTCGGTCGAGATCAGCTTGCCGGAAGCGTCCGAGACCTCGACCCGGACGCGGTACTCTCCCAGGGGCCATTTCTCCGTCGTGGGCAGCGACCATGCCTGCGAGTGGTGTTCCTGCGGGGCCCGGGCGGCGAGCCCGAGATCGACCCAGCGGCCGTCCTCCTCTCGACCCTGGACCTGATAGGAGACCTCCAGCGGCAACGCCGCCTGGTACACCTCGTAGAACAGTTGGATCGTGTCGCCGGGCCGGTAATGCGACGAGAACCGGGGAACGACCCGGAACGGTCCGATGGTGTAGGGCTCGTCATACGAGCTCAGGGCCCGGTAGCGCAGGCTCTCGAGATCTTCGGCGAGCACGACGTCACTGAAACGGAACCGGTCGGTCAGCGGCCCGAGCTTGAGCTCGCGACGCAGCAACCCCGTCTTTGCCGTGTCGGGATCGGCAACGAGGATCGTCAGCTCGTAGTCGCCGGGGGGCAGCACGATGCGCGCCTGGGCGAATCGCCGTCCGTCCTCTTCGTTCATCTTGAACACGTTCTCGTCGAGCACGCGCTGCGAACGACTCGAGCCGTCGTTGAGCTCGACCTCGCTGAGTGGTCGAAAGCGTGCGATCACCGCGGGGTTGTCCCGCCCTGCGGTGTAGGAGACATCGACTGTCAACGAGACCAACCAATCGCTGCCGTGCTCCGGGTGCCCGAAACGGTCGACGCGCGCCTGGACTTCGTGGGTCACGTAGGCCTCGCGGGTCTCGACGCGCTCGAGCAGCAGCTGAGCCTGCGGCGGGACTTCCTGCATCCTGCCGAGATCGAGCATCACGGACATCTCGGTGCGGCCGGGCATGCCGACGACGTCCATCCAGCGCTCGACCGGATCGGAGCCCTCGTCCTGCATCGCTCGTGGGTTGAAGAACACGCTGGTGAGTTTCGGATCATAGGAGACCTTGTACTCTCCCCCACGCCGGCGTTCGAAAGCCACGACGGTGATCGGGTTGACGTCCAGGCGCCCACCCGGCCGGCCCTCGTAGATCCAGCGGATGATGCCCCCGGTGCTGCGGGGGTCGTCCGCACGGTACTCCATCTCGTCCTGGATTTCGGTCGGTGGGCCGTAGAGGATGTGGATCTTGCCGCGGTCGGTGTGCCAGCCCTCGCTGGCGCTGTCGAGGAACAGCTCGTTGGCCTCGCGGACCCGCTCCCAGAACAGCTGGCGGTACTCGTTGGTCATCGTCTCGGGGTGCGGGTCGCGGCGGGCCCAGAACTTCTCGACGTAAAGGATCCGCTCGTCGTCGGTCTTGAGCGCACGGAACGCCTCCGCCTCATCCTTCTTCGCGATGTAGCGGATCGGGCCATCGATCCAACGCTTCAGCTCGGGGAGCTTGGGAGCCTTCTTCTTCTTCGCGTCGGCCGGGAACAGAGCCAGGGCCACGGCGAGCCCCAAGACAAAAGCCAGCTTCGGTCGGCGCATCGACTCAATCCGTACGCAACATTTGTGTTGCATAAAAGGGATCCATCATGAGTATAGACCGGCGGCCCACAGATCGCCGCGGCCACACCCGTTTTCTTGCATGTTCGTTCTGAAGCATTAGATANNGGAGCATTAGATATAGAATATCCGGCGTGGCAGAACGCTGCTGCGTGCACGGGTCGACACGACTGGGAATCGACGCAACCCCACGATGTCGGGACGGCACGCACGATGATCTTGCCGGCGCTGGGGGCTACAAACTTGGGAACCCGCTGACGGGTGCCCGGCAACCAGAAGGAGGCCGCTCATGGCCTGGATGCGACAGAAGTCGGAAGCGGAGAACCCGGCGAGCGAACAGCCGGCCGCGACCACACCGCCAACCACGCCGGCCACTAGGTCCGGACGGGAGACCAGAATGGAGAAGCTTGTGAATATCGGACAATCGGTGCAGATCAAAGGTGAGTTGACCGGCAACGAAGACCTGACCATCGAAGGCATGGTCGACGGCAAGATCCTCGTCAAGGATCACAGCCTGACGATCGGCGCCAACGGCCGGATCACCGCGGAAGTGCACGCCAAGACGGTCGTCATCGTCGGGACGATCACGGGCAACATCACCGCGGACGACAAAGTCGAGATCGCTCCCTCCGGAACGGTGAACGGAGACATCCGAGCGCCGCGCGTCGCGATCTCGGATGGGGCCAAGTTCAAGGGTTCGATCGACATGGATCGGAAGGGCGCTTCTGCGCAACCCTCGGCTTCTTCATCGGCCCCGAAGGCTTCCGGGATGTCGACGCCTCGCACGGAGATGCCGCGTAGCGCGAGCCCGAGCGAATCCTAAGGCGTGCTCTTCCGTCGGAAGAGCCACGATCGGGTAGGCACGGTCGCACGTCCGCACGCTGCGTCGGGCGCTGCGGACGTACGGTCGTGCCCCACGCTTGCCAAAGCGCTCAAGCGCATCTCCTCACGGCACAAGCCACAGATCCTCGACCTCGGCCCGTTATGCGGAACGACGGCCGTGTTCCTGGCCAACCGCGGAGCGCGCGTCTGTGTCGAAGACTTCGAACCGCCGCCACCGCGACCGAAGCCGAGCAAGGACGAGCTCGACCCACCCGTGGTGGAACCGTTTCGGATCGACCAGCCCAGCGGCGAGTTCGACCTGATCCTCGGCTGGGAGGCGATCGACTTCACGCCCCCCGATCGGCTCGAGGAAGTGGTCGGCGAGATGAAGCGGTTGGTGCGTGAAAATGGCCTGATTCTCATGCTTTCTCGCAATACGACCGGGGCGCGCAAGGCCGTCCAGGACGTCCCGGGTCGGTTCCGCGTCGAATCCGAAGACCGCCTCGCGCGCGAACCGGGGGGCACCCAAGCGCGCACGCGCTGGGTCCACCTGACGCGCGAGATCGAACGCGTGCTGAAGCCGTTCTCGGTCCAGGGGATTCACCTGCAGCGCGACCAGACGCGCGAGATCCTCGCGCTACGTAAACCGAAGAAGTCCTAGCAGCCATACAGGAGGCTTCATGATCGCCGACCGCGTCAAGCAGATCGGGATGTCGCCGACCCTTCGTGTTGCCGCGCTCGCGGGCGAGCTGAAGCGGCAAGGTCACGACGTTCTCGACCTCAGCGCCGGTCAACCCGACTTCCCGACACCGGAGAGTGTCAAGCAGGCCGGCGTGCAGGCGATCGAAGACAACCAGACGCGCTACACGGCGAACAGCGGGATGCAGGAGTTGCGCGAAGCGATCACGCAGCGCATTCGACGCGACCATGACCTGCACTACGAAGCCTCGCAGATCCTCGTCTCGCCGGGCGCCAAGGCGAGTCTCTATTTCGCCTGCATGACGTTGATCGACCCCGGTGACGAGGTGATCGTTCCCTCGCCTTACTGGGTGACCTATCCGGAACAGGTCCGGCTCGCCGGCGGGAAGCCGGTTTTCGTACCGTGCCGCGGCGAGGACGGGTTCCGGTTGGACCCGGATCGACTCCAAGCGGCGATCACCGGCAAGACCCGGGTGTTGATCCTCAACGACCCGTCGAACCCGACCGGGGCGAGCTACTCGGAAGAGCAGCTGCGACCGTTGGCCGAGCTGTGCGAGCGCCACGATCTGTGGATCGTGGCGGACGAGATCTACTCGCGCCTCCTCTACGACGGCCGCCGGTTCGTCAGCGTCGCGACGCTCGGTGAGGCGATCCGTGAGCGGACGGTCATGATCAACGGGATGAGCAAGGCGTGGTCCATGACGGGGTGGCGCGTGGGCTGGACGGCCGCCGCCCAGGCGGTGATCGACGGGATGGCCAAACTGCAAAGTCACTCGACGAGCAATGTGACCACGATCTCGCAGTTCGCCAGCGTCGAAGCGCTCAACAACTGCGACGCAGAGATCGCTCGCCGCGTGGACGCCTTCCAGCAGCGGCGGAACTGCATCGTGGAGCGCTTGCGCGGCATCGACGGGGTGCGCTGTACCTCGCCGGAGGGGGCTTTCTACGTGCTGCCCGATTGCAGCGAGCGGCTCGTGGGACTCAAGGGGGTCCGGGACGGCATCGAGCTATCGGAATTCCTGCTCGAGCGCGCCGGTGTCGCGGTCGTACCCGGTGAGGCGTTCGGCGCGGCCGACCACCTGCGGCTCTCCTACGCCGTGTCCGTCGATCGAATCGATGAAGGGCTGGACAGGATCGAGCGGGCGCTCGATCAGGGCTGAAGAAATTCGGCTACTGTTCTTCCTTGGGGCCCGGCACCATCGGGAACTTGTCGGACTGCGCCGGTGTGACGAACGAACGATGGTTGCCACCGGGGATCTGGACTTCGCTCGACCCGGCCGCACCCTTTTTCTTCTGCGCTCCACCGCGGAGCTTGTTCAATTCCGCGAGCTGCTTGACGTAGGCTTCGCCGATGCGATTGAAGTTGTTCTGCAGCCGCTTGATGTTGTCCCGCGCGCGCTCGGTCGTGCAGCGGATCGACTCCTCGCGTTTGAACGCCTCTTCCAGCGCCTTGAGGTACGGGCCGGCATCGGAGTCCAGCGGGATTCCCTTGCGCGAAAACAGCTCCTTGACCTGCAGTACGAACGTCTGCGGGGCGCCGGTCAGTTGGGCCAGAACACTGATTTGCTCGGCCAGGGTCTTGGGTTCGCGCATGGCTTGTCGTCTCCCGGTTCTTTGTGTTCTTGGGTGTACGGACAAAAAAAAGCGTTTCAACCCACGGATCCGTAACCGCCGAACCGGAAAACCCCGACAATCCGGGCAACCCCTTTCCTCGCGTGCGCCGAGTGTTACGATGACATCGTTTCCGACCCGCGAGGACCATGCGAGTGAACCGACATCCCTTCAAAAAACCCCGCCACCCGCGAAAGCAAAACCTCCCCGTTTACGACCCCGGCCAGCGGGTCCACGACCTCCACGGGGATCGCGGAGGGCTCATCGTCGACGTGGCGCGGCAATACTCTCATCCGAACGCCGATCCGGTGCACAATTACCTCGTGCGCTGGGAGGACGGTCACGTGGAAGCGCTCAACGAGCGCGCGATGACACCGAGCTGGGGCCTGGAAATCGAGGATTAGCCGCGCCCGGTCACGTGCCTTAGATTGGCCTGCATGAACCGGTTGCTGCTGGCGCTGTTGATCCTGTGCGGGGCGCTCCCCAACGTGGCGCAGTCGCGCTACGCCACGGCCCTCGAGGCCTACCGCGACGGCCGATTCGACGCGGCGATCGCCGCGCTCGACGGTCCCGGGTTGAGCGCGGGCGAGGAGAACCTGCTCGGCTGGGCGCTCCTGCAATCCGGCCGACGCCAACGGGCGATCGGTGCCTTCGAGCGCTCTCTCGAGATCGAACCCGCGCTGCACGATTCCTTCTGCGGCCTCGGCTTCGCCTACCTGCGCGGGGCCGAGTACGCCACGTCGCTCGAGTACTTCGACCGCGCAGCGCAGGGCGACCCCGGGCCCGAGTGCATCCAGGGTCGCGACAGAGCGCACGCGGCCGCTGCGGCGCACACCGTCAGCATAAAGTCGGAGCCGCAACCGGCCGTGGACTACGTGGCGCGAGGGAATTACTTCTGGCGTCGCGCCGGCGATGCGCCGTTCGAGATCGTCTACGTGAAGGGCGTGAACCTGTCCTTCGCACGGCCCGGGAAGCACATCACGGAGTTTCCCCGCGAGACAGTGGTGTACCTCGATTGGTTCCGGCAGGTCCGCGAGATGCACGCCAACGTCATCCGGGTCTACACGATCCTGCCGCCGGAGTTCTATCAGGCGCTGCTCGAGTTCAATCTCGAACGGGACATGCGCGACCGCTTGCTGCTCGTCCAGGGGATCTGGGCCGAGCTTCCCGAGGGCTCGCGATTCCGTGACGCGGCGTACGTATCGGAGGTTCGAGCGGAGATCCGCTCCGCCGTGGACGTCGTGCACGGTCGGGCCAGCATCGAGCATCGCTACGGTCACGCCCACGGGGAGTACCAAGCAAACGTCGCGAATCACGTGCTGGCGTTCATCTTCGGACGCGAGTGGGAACCGTCGGCGGTGAGCCGCTTCCACGACATCGACTCCACTGATCGGTTCCGCGGCGAGTATCTGGGAATCGATACGGCCAACCCGATGGAAGCGTGGCTGACCGAAATGCTCGATGGCCTGGTCGCCTACGAACAGAAGGCGTACGGCACGCAGCGCCCCGTGGCGTGGATGAGCTGGCCCACCCTGGACGCTCTACACCACCCGTCCGAAGCGACGTTCGCGGAATCGATCGCGTTTCGGAAGGCGATGGGGGAGATCGACATCGGTGTGCCGCCTGAGGACGAGATCTACGACGACGATGCGTTCACCCTCGACGAGACGAAGCTCACCCCGACACGCGCGTTCCGAGCCGGCGTCTTCGCCTCGCATCACGTCTACCCGTACTACCCGGACTTCATGCGGCACGAAGCGCGTTACGCCGAGGCGGTCGGCGGGCGTTATCGTGGCTACCTCGACCATCTCAAGGGCCACTACCGGGAAATCCCGCTGCTGGTTTCCGAGTACGGCGTGCCGACGAGTCGGGCGGTGGGCCGTTACCACCCCGAGGGGCTCGATCACGGCGGGCACAGCGAGCAACGTCAGGCCGCCGCGCTCGAACGCATGACGACCGACATCCGTGCCGCAGGGTGCGCCGGCGGGATCGTCTTCTCGTGGATCGACGAGTGGGTCAAACGCAACTGGATGGTCGCCGGCGCCGAGGGCCGGGATCATCGCTGGTACAACGCGATGGACCCCGAGGAGAGCTACGGCCTGCTGGCGATGCTCCCGTCCGAACGTCGCAAGGTCCGCGGAGACCCGGCGGCATGGGATGCCGCGACGTTGCTCGAGACGCGAGAGGGAACCGCTGCGCCCGCGGACGCGCAGCGCCTCCAACGTCTCTTCGTCGACTCGGATGCCGGGTACGTGTACGTCCGCCTCGATGTCGGCGGCCCGATCGACTGGACGGAGACCGCCTATCTTCTGGCGATCGATACCTACGGTGACGAGGAGGGAGACCACACGCTGCCGCTCGGTCTCGGGGTCTCCAGCGACGTCGGGATCGAGTTCGCGGTGGTCCTCCACGGCGACGAAAGCAGGGTCTTGATCGACGACCGCTACAACCGGACGCGGTTTGCGGAGATCCTTCGGCGGCAGGAGGGTCGCTCGGGGTGGGAGTTCCACGACGACTACCGCCTCGTGTCCAACGACGACGGCCGGTTCACCGAGATGATCCTACCGCACGGACGGAAGTTCGGCCGTGACGGGACGGTCTACCCCGAACGAACCTACGACGCGAGCGTGCTCAGACACGGAGACCTGGACGAGGACACGGCGGCGGACTGGCTCCACACGCCCGCCAGCAACATGATCGAGCTGCGGCTCCCGTGGGGTCTGCTGTCCGTCTCCGACCCCTCCCGCCACCGGGTGCTCGTCGCGCCTGGAGAACACGCGGTGACGCCGGGGTTGCGGCTCAGGGCGTTCTCCTACCGCCCGGGACATGCGGGTGACGGTCCAGGCATTCTCGATGCCCTACCCGCGGAGTCCCAAGAGATGGCCGCCTACCGCTGGTCCGGCTGGGATCAGCCGCGGCACGCGTCGCATCTCAAGGCGGCCTACTTCACGCTACAGCAGACGTTCGGATCGCTGGAAACTCCGAGTGGGGCGTGGAGCGCCATGCCCCGGCTCGATTTCACCGGGGTCATCAAGAACCACTACGCATCGCTCGAGGAGTTCTTCGCGCTCCCCGCGGTTCGCGCGGCCGCATCGGTCACGGGCGACGACCTCTACGGCTCGGCGATGGCCAACCTGACGGTCGGTCTGGTGCGCGGCGAGCGTTTCCGTCTACTCGAGGCGATTCATCTGTTGAAGACGCTACTGGGCGAAAGCGATGATCCGCGAGTGCTGGAGGCCTCGAGGGCCGGTTTGGACTACATTCGCGGACTGCTCGAGGGGAGGATTACCGCGAGTGCCGCCTCGACCGACGACGTTCGCCGGGTCCAGATCAAGGTCGGCAAGGGTCCGCGCAAGCGATTCGACACGATCACGCTCGGCCGCTCGGCGATCCGTCTTCGGGACGGTGCTCGCGTGCGGACCCAGGTCGATCGTGTGACCCGCGACTGGCTCTCGGGGATGAACTTCAACGACGCGCCGGCGAGCTTCTCGGTGGATCGTGTTGTCCCATGGCACGAGGGTTCCCGGACGAAGGACCTGATCGCCTACGCGGCGGTCGACGCGGAACCGGTCTGGGGCACGCGCGCGCGGAGATTCGGCGATCGCTGGTTCACCCCCGATGCCGACGGCGAGTTCCGTTTCGAGGTCACCGCGGACAAGGTCTACGGCTACCCGACGAACCTGTTCATCGACGAGTCCAACGTCTGGATCAACGACACGCACGGGATCAGCGCCCTGGCCTGGGATGCGACGGATGCGGATCTGGTGATTGGTTGCGGCGATCACGTCGGCAAGGCCGACGCCGCGTACGATCTGGCCTCACGCGGGGTCCACGTTTACATGCCGACGGACCGTTTCCTCTACACCCTGATCGGGGCGAAGACAAAGGGCACCATGCTGGGCTCGGCGCCGATCCGCGACACCCCGGAGGGGGCCGTGCTGGGCGACCAAGCCGTGACCTTCCGCGTCGACGAGGCGATCGTGGTTTCAAACACCACGGGGCGCTACCCGCTGCAGTACTACGACACGCCGTACCGCTACTTCACCGCGCTGGAGAAGTTCGCAGGGGTCGATTTGGACCTCACTCCGGTGGACATTCCAGAGTACGGCAAGGCCGTTGCGGTCGTGGAGCGCGCGCGCGAGCTCGGCGCGAAGCTGATCGGTATCCGCGTCGCGACCCTCGAGGAGCACGACGCCGTGGCGGCATGGCTCGCCGAGGATCGGGGGCACCGGGCGATCCTGTTTCATTCGGCAGTCTATCCCGACGGCTACCGGTTATTCGCGGAGTTCCCCGACCAGACGTCGTTCGGGGACGTACGGCCGGAGTTCGGGGGGTAGGCCGAGGGTCGCGACGCTGCCGCCGAACTGCCTTTAGCTACGTGACCTGCAACTTGGTGCCGAAGGGGAGACTCGAACTCCCACCGGGTTGCCCCGACATGATCCTGAATCATGCGCGTCTACCAATTCCGCCACTTCGGCTCGGGTGGGGGCGTTAAACTAGCACCGGCCCGATCAAAGGGTCAAGCGAACCGCAACCGCGCAGATGCGCGGATTGACGGGAGGAAAGTGAGAAGAAAGAAGTCCGAAGGCCGTTGGACCCCCGCGGTGGTCCTGGCCCGCTTCGAGGACCCCGAATACCGACCGCGAACCCAATCCCGGATTCTCCATGAGTGGAATGTCGACGGCGACGAACGCCGGGCCGTGCGGCAGATCCTCGCCGATCTGCTCGATACCGGCCGGCTCGTCCGCGGGAGGGGAGGGCGACTCGGCCCCGCCCGGCGGCCTGACGGGCCGATCGTCGGCCTGCTGCGCCAGCGCGGCGGCCGGGCCCAGGTCGTGCCGGACGACGGGGCCCCCACGGTCGAGATCCCACCTCGCGGCCTCAACGGCGCCCGCCCGGGCGACCGCGTCGAGGTCCGTCTGCGGCCCCGGCGCGACGGGCGACGCTTCGGNNCGTCTGCGGCCCCGGCGCGACGGGCGACGCTTCGGCGAGGTCGAGCACATCGTGGAACGCCCGCGCCGGCGGCTGCTCGCGGTGCACCTCGGCAACAATCGGGTGCAGCCGTTCGATGCCGCATTCCGTGAGCCGTTGCCCGTGTTGCCGCGCCTCGGGAAGGGCGCCAAGCGACGCGACGTGGTCGAGGTCGAGATCGTCCCGCCGCAGCGCCGCGGCGACTCCGAGGGCGTTCGCGTGCTCGACGTGCTCGGCGGTCTCGACGACAAGGGCATGGACGTGCGCGTGGTCTCGCG
>WVWW01000167.1:232-17355 GCA_011773795.1 Acidobacteriota bacterium | reverse complement strand
CGACGATCCGGCGCCGGTCACGATCGACGGCGAGACGGCCAAGGACTTCGACGACGCGATCGCCGTGATCGAGAAGCCGCGCGGCGGGTTCCGTCTGTGGGTCCACATCGCCGACGTGGCCTATTTCGTCGAGGAGGACGGCCTGATCGACCGCGAGGCCCGACGGCGCGGTACGAGCGTCTACTTTCCGGGGACGGTATTCCCGATGTTGCCGCCGAGCCTGTCGGACGATCTCTGTTCGTTGCGTCCGGGGGTCGACAGGCTCGTGCAGACCGTGATCCTGGATATCGACGCGGACGGGGAGCCGACGAAGGTGCGCTTCGCGGACGGCGTCATTCGCTCCGCAGCCCGTCTGACCTATACCCAGGTTGCCGACGCGATCGCCGGGGACCCACGCCCCAAAGGCATTCCCAAGAAGGTCCTTCCGATGATCGGCGCCGCGGATCGACTGCGGATGGCGCTCGAGGAACGACGACGGAAGCGCGGCAGCGTCGACTTCGATCTGCCGATGCCGCAGATCCTGCTCGACGTCGAGGGGGTGGTGACCGGAATCACGGTCGAGCCGCGCAACGCGGCCCACCGGTTGATCGAGGAGTGCATGCTGATCGCCAACGAGGCGGTCGCCGCGCACCTCGAGGATCGCGAGTGGCCGACCCTCTACCGCGTCCACGAAGCACCCGCCGACGACAAGGTCGAGCTGCTCGAGACGTTCGTCTCCGGCTTCGGCGTGCGGTTGCGCAAGGGACAGCACAGGCTGACCCCTGGCGATGTGCGCGACCTGATCGAAGCCGTGGAGGGGCGTCCCGAACAGCCGCTCATCGCCCAGATGACCTTGCGTTCGATGAAGCAGGCGGTCTATACGCCCGAGAACACGGGCCACTTCGGGCTCGCGGCACCGACCTACTGCCACTTCACCTCGCCGATCCGGCGCTACCCCGATCTCGTCGTGCACCGCATGTTGCGTGCGTGCCGCCACCGCCGCCGGCCGGATTCGACGTGGGTCGATCGGCTCGACGAGCTCGGCCGGGAGACTTCCACCCTGGAACGCAACGCGGAGGCGGCCGAGCGCGAGCTGCTCACCTGGAAGAAGGTCGCGCTGATCCGCGACCGCGTCGGGGACATGTTCTACGGGGTCGTGACCGGCGTGCAGCCCTTCGGCCTGTTCGTTCAGTTGACCGAGAACCTGGTCGAGGGGCTGGTCAACGTGGAACGGCTCGGCGACGAGCGGTTCGTCTTCGATCCCGGCGGGCAGACCCTGACCGGACGGCGTACGCGAACCGTGTGGCGTCTGGGGCAGCAGGTCCGGGTCCAGGTCGAGCGGGTCGACCGCATTCGTCAGCGCGTCGACTTCGATCTGGTCACCGAGCGTGTGCGGCGTGAGCCGCGGGGGGGGCGTTCGGCTCGCCGACGCAAGAAAGTAAAACGGCGGTAAAACGAAAAAAGACGGACTTGAAAGGGTCGAGCCGGCCACGGATACTTTTGTCATGAGATCGGGTTCTGTGGTCACCGACATCGCTCTACTGGCCGGCGTCGGGATGCTGCTCGGACTGGGCTACAACGCCCTCGGTCTGCGTGGCGGCAACGATTGGGGCCTGGCCTGGAAGGCGGTCCCGTTGATCGAAACGCTCGGCGGCGAGGTGAAGGCGGTTGCGGCGGGAGCCGGCGACTTCGCGACGCCCCCGGCCCCGGTCTCCGACGATCCGTTGGCGCCCCCGCCCACGGCCCGGCGCGACCTCCCGGTCATCGAGGACTTCGGCCGCCCGATGGAGATCGGGCTGGAAGCCGTGAAACAGCTCCACGAGGCGGACGCCGCACTGTTCATCGACGCACGCGAGGACTGGGAATATGCCGAGGGGCACATCGCCGGGGCGATCAACCTGCCCTACGAGCAGGCGATCACCGATCCGGCGATGCTGGAGCAGGTCGACCAGGGCGGCAGGCCGATCATCGTTTACTGCGGCGGTGGCAGCTGCGAGATCTCGATCCAAGTCGCCTGGGAGTTGCTCGGGGTCGGCAAGACGCACATCGCCGTCTACATGGGCGGCTTCCCCGAGTGGCAACAGGCCGGCTATCCGGTCGACAAGAAGGCCGGCGAAGCATGAAGACGCTGATCGAGAAGCTGTCGCACCCACTGCTCGTTCGGCTGGCCGGGATCGCGATCGGCCTCGTCTTCGTCGTCGCGGGACTGGCCAAGATCGGCGACATGTCCACGTTCGCCACCCAGGTGCACAACTTCCGGTTGACCCCGGTGGCGCTGGAGAACCTGGTCGCCATGACCTTGCCCTGGATCGAGGTGGTCGCCGGGACGGCGCTGATCCTCGGGGTGCGACGCCGCGGCGCGGCCTGGATCTGCGCCGGGCTGATGGTCGTGTTCACCCTGGCCGTCGGCCAGGCCGCCGCCCGGGGCCTGGATTTCGAATGCGGTTGCTTCGGGAAGGGCGACGCCTCGACCGTCGGCGTCAAGAAGCTGATCGAGAACGTCGGTCTGACGGTTGTCGCGCTGATCGCGACGCTCCGACGCCGCAGCTAGTCCGGATTACTTCGACGCCAGCTTGTTGTAGGCGCGCTGAAGCCGCGACTTGGTCCGCCCGACGGTGTTGTCGTGCAGCGCGCTGGTCTTGGAGGCGCGGTCGAGCAGGGAAATCGTCGGCCCCATCAGGCCGGCCGCTTTCTCGGCGTCACCGGCGGCGATCGCGGCGCGGGTGGCCCGGACGGCCGTACGGACCCGGGTCTTGTGTCGGCGGTTTGCCAGGCGCCGCTTCGTGTCCTGCCGGTTCTGTTTGATCGCGCTCTTGTGCGTTGCCATCGGGCGTCCTCAATCCCTCATGAAATGGGCCGAATCAGCGGCCCATGGTAGAGAAGGCCCGAAAACCCGTCAAGAGGCGGACCCGCGGGCTCAAACAGGGGCCCCCAGACTCGCCAGTTTGTCCCGTGCGATCCGCGCCTCGTCCGTCCCCGAATAGCTGCCGTGGACGTAGCGGAGCTGCAGGATGGCGCGCTGGATATCGTTCTGCTCCAGGTAGGCCAGGGCCTTCTTCAGGTTGGCCGAGGCGGCTTTGTCGCTGTCGGGGTAGCGCGAGAGCATGTCGTCGAAGCCGCGAATCGCCCCGCCGAAGTCGCCCTGGCTGAAGCGGCACTCGGCGACCCAGTAGAGCGCGTTGTCCGCGTTGGGCTTGTCCGGGAACTTCTCCTGGTATTCCTGGAACCCCGAGATCGCCAGCTCGTAGTTGCCCTTCGAGTAGTCGGCGTAGGCCGCGTTGTACAGCGCCTGGGGATCCGGCTGGGCCTCGGGGTAGTCCATCTCACCCCCGGCGATCGCCATCGGATCGGTCCGGTTTCCGGCGTCGCCCTCGATCCCGGGCTCGGCCGGCGTGGTTCGCGCGTACTCCCGTGCTTGGGAGGCGTCCTCGGCGACATCCGCCAGCCGCCCGTTGAGATCCGAGACGCGCTGGTCGACGTTCGACAGGTCGCGCTCGATCTGCTGGACCTGAACGGCGAGATCGGCGAAGTCTTCACGGCTGACCGATTCCGGGTCGTCGAGTCGCTCGGCGACCTGTTCCTCGATTCGTCCCAGCTCGCTGATCGCGTCGGCCTGGTCCTGTCGCACGTCGTCGAGCTCGCGCCGCATCTGCGACACGTCCTGCTCGAGCTGCTTCATTTCGTCGGGCAGGATGCATCCTGCCGCCGTCAACGCCGCAATGACGACGATGACCGTCGAGGCCAGGGGAAACCTCATCGATGACTCCTTGCTGTTGGCCCGCCTATTCGAACTTGAACTCGGCCCGCCGGTTCTTCGCCCAGGCGGCTTCGTTGCTCGCCGGGTCGGCGGGGCGCTCCTCGCCGAAGGTCACGATCCGGATGTTGGTGTCTCCGGCGCCGAGCGAATTCAGGAACTCGCGTGTGGCGTTGGCACGTTTCTCGCCCAGCGCCAGGTTGTACTCGATCGTCCCGCGCTCGTCGCAGTGTCCCTCGATGACGATGCTGTGACCCGGGTTCGCGCGCAGCCAGTCGGCGTTCTGCCGAATCGTGGCCCGGGTGGTCTCGGTCAGATCGTACTTGTCAAAATCGAAGTAGACGGTCCTGAGGTGTCCCGCGGCGTTCAGCTCCTGGATCGTCGGCGGGGTGTACTCCTCGATCTTGATCGGTTCCGGATCCTTGTCCTCGACCTCGGTGGGCGGCGGAGGCGGCGGAGGCGGCGCCTCTCTCTCGACGGGAGGCGGCGTCTCCTCGATCGGTTTCGATTTGCACGCGGGGAATCCGACGATCATGGCGACGGCTAGCAGCAGGACGAGAATGCTTTTGCGTTGTGACATGTTTGGGGATCCTATCGGCACACGCGCGTCACCCGACCACCGGGCACGCAGCGGACCGGTTCGATTATAAAGAACGAGTTGCCGGTTTCAAGGTGCATACGAGCATCTTTCCGGCCAAAAACAAGCGTTCCTCAGCGCGACCAGTCGGGCGTGTACGCGTCGCGGCCGGTCGTCAGCTGCCTCGTTTGAGAGCCGTCGGCGCGCATCGTGTAGATGGCGTACCGCCCGTTCCCGCGGTTCGAAGCGAACACCAAATGGCGGCCATCCGGCGACCAGCGTGGGTTTTCGTTGTTTCCCAGCCCGTAAGTCAGACGCGTCGTCTTCTTGGTTTCCATGTCCATGACCATGATCTGGAACACCCCCTCGAGCCGGCTGACGTACGCGAGCTTGCTGCCGTCGGGCGACCAGGCGGGGGATTCATTGTAGGTGCCGTCCCAGGAGATTCGCCGCACGTCGAGCCCGTCGACCCCCATCAGGTAGATGTGCGGCCGGCCCGTCCGGTCCGACGTGAAGGCGATCTCACGGCCGTTGGGCGAGATCGCCGGGGCGGTGTCGATCCCGCCATGGCGCGTCAAACGGCTGTTTTTGCCCGTCGTTCGGTCCAGAAGGTAGATCTCGCTGTTGCCGTCGACGTCCGAGGTGTAGGCCAGCTTCGTGCCGTCGGGGGACCAGTCGGGCGCGGAGCTCAACTCGCCGCCGACGGTCGGCAGGTTCAGCAGTTCGCCCTCGGTGTTCATCAGGAACACCCCCGGCTGGCGCTTGTGCCAGGAGACCCAGGCCAGCTCCGAGCCGTCGGGCGACCAGGCGGGGGACAGGTTGATCGTGCCGCTGGTGGTCAGACGGCGTACCCGCGCGCCGTCGTAATCCATCAAATAGACCTCTTTGTTCTCCCCGTGTTTGGAGACGAACGCGATGCGCGTCATCGCCACACCCTTGCGACCGGTGTAGTTCAGCACGATCTGATCCGAGACCGTGTGCGCGACACGCCGCCGGAGGTCGACGCTACCGCCATAGCGCCAGGCGCGGATGAGACTCTTGCTCTTCACGTCGTAGAGCCGCGCCGTGAGGTCGATGCGATTGTCGGCGACCTTGATGTCGAAACGCACGAACGCATCCTCGACGCCGATCGATTCCCACGCCTCGAAGGGTTCGCCCTTCGAGTCGGGTGACTGGACGAGCCGGTAGAGCGACGGGTCGACGACCTGGAACCAACCGGAGAAGCTCAGGTCGTCTCGTACGGTCTGAACGATCTCGTCGACCGTGGCCTGATGGCCGGCCACCGTGGGCACGGGAAGGCCGACCTTGATCGCCTCGCCGCCGCCACGGATGACACCCCCGATGTCCGGGTCTTCGTCCTGCGCCGCGGCGGGCGCCATGAACAGTGCCAGCGCCAGCAGCGCGATCGTCGAACGGGTCGGTTGATGTCGTTGCATCGTTTCCTCGGGGCCCCTCTCGCTATGGTCAGAAGTCCTCGGGCGTGATTTCGAAGACGTACGCGGCGGTCATGCTCGACCCGCGCCAGGCCGGAGGAAGGCGCGGCAGGGGTGAGGCATCGGCGACGGCACGCAGGGCGGACCGGTCGAGTGCCGGAACCCCGCTCGAGCGAGCGACCTGTAGGCCGGTCACCGTGCCGTTCTTCTGAATGTCGAAACTGATCATGACGGAAAGCGGCTCCCGTAGCCCGGCCAGCANNCGCCCGCCGCCTGGACGCCGCCCGTCGAATCGCCGATGCGCTCCGTGGAACCGGCGCTGTCCGGCTGGTCGCCGGGGTCCTCAACGGGTTCCGGTTCCGGGTCTTCCTTCTCTTCCGTGGGTTTGGCGCGCGGACTGAACTTCACGTCCCCGGCGGCGTCGGCTTCCTCGGGCTCGGGCGGGGGTTTCGGTTTGGGCTTCGGCAGTGGCTCGGGCTCCGGTTCGAAGACTTGGGGCCTCGAAGCAGCCGGCTGGGGTTCGTCTCCGATCTCCGCCACGAGATGAGCCGGAAGAGCGTCGAGGAACTCGTCGCTGAAATTCGGCCGGTCGTTGCCGAACAGCTTCGGAGCCAGGAGCAGAAGAACGAGAGCGAGAACGTGACCGACTGCCGAGTAGGCGTAGAACCGTTGCAGGCGCGCGCGATAGCCCGAGCCGGATGGCCAGACGATCTTGATCCGCGCCACTACCTGCGACCCTCGGGCACGATCTCGCGCGGCACCGTGACCAAAGCGACGTCGGTCATCCCGGCGCTGCGGATCTTGTCCATCACGAGCAACACCTCGCCGTACGGCAGCAGTTTGTCCGCCCTCAGGAAAACGGTTTCATTCGGGCTTTGTTGGGCCAGAGCTTCCATGCGCTGCACGAGCAGGTCGGGATGGATCAGCTTGTCGTTGAGCCGGATGTGGTTTTCGCGATCGATCGAGACGACGACCCGGGACCGGTCGATCTTCTGCGCGTTGACGGTCGCCGGCAGTTCGAGTCGGATGCCGCGCTGGAGCACCGGGGCGGCCACCATGAAGATGATCAGCAGCACGAGCATCACGTCGACCAGCGGCGTGACGTTGATCTCGGCCAGCTGCCGGGGCCTGCGCGATCCGCCGTTGCCCGTCTGCATCGCCACGGCGGTTAGACCCGGCGCCCCTGCAGCCGGTGCAGGAAGTCGGCGCGGAATTCCTCGATCAGCGATTCCATCGAGCGCAGCCGCGCGAGGAAGTGGTTGTAGAAGATGACCGCCGGGACCGCGGCAAGCAGGCCCGCGGCGGTGGCCACCAGCGCCTCGGCGATTCCCGGCGCGTAGGCGGCGATGCTCGCCGCACCCTGAACCCCGATGCTGCGGAAAGCGTTCGTGATGCCGACGACGGTCCCGAAGAGACCGATGAACGGGGAGGCGCTGGCCGTCGTCGCCAGGAACCCCAGGCTCCGTTCGAGCTCCGTGAGTTGGACGCCCGAGCTCTTGCGCAGCATTCGGTCCACCGCCTCGAGCGCCTCGCCGCGAAGGGCCCCCTCTCCGACCGGGTTGAGGCTGATCTCACGGAAACCCGCGCGGTAAACCTCGGCCACAGGGCTCCATTTCAACGCGGCGGTCTCATCCTGGATGGCGGCGAGACCGCCGCCCTGGTGGAAGCGATCCAGGAAGTTGTTCGTCTCGCTCTCGGCTCGCCGAAAACGTTTCCAGCGTTCGGCGATGATGCCCCACGAGATGACGGAGAAGAGCGCGAGCACGAGCAGCGTGGCCCAAGCGAGGGGACCGGCTTCGAAGATCAACGACCAGAAATTCAGACCACGAGGGGCAGCGGCGAGGGGGATGAAGCTCACTTCGACTCCCGGAGCGGTTTGTGGCGTCGCGTGGGGAACGACGCGGAAGAACTCCTTCGGGCCAAACCCACGGTATGCTATCCCAGCCCCACGGGGTCGTCAAAATGCGAAACGCTGCAACGTCCACCGAAAGGGACAGCGAACGACACTCATGCTGCTGACCCTACGCATCCGTCAATTCGTCCTGGTCGACGACTGGACGCTCGAGTTCCAACCGGGCCTGACGTTGCTCACCGGTGAGACCGGTGCGGGCAAATCGATCCTGGTCAACGCGCTGGGTTGGATCGCCGGAGAGCGCGCGGATCGAGGCCTGGTAAGGAAAGGCGCGGATAGCGCCGTCGTGGAGGCGGCGTTCGAGCTCGACGAGCGCTCGCCAGCGATCGATTGGGCGGCGGACCGGGGTTTCGACGAGATCGTCGAGGAGCGTCAGGTCGTCATCCGCCGCGAGGTGCGTGCGGAGGGGAGTGGCAAAATCCGTCTCAACGGGTCGCCGTGCACGCTCGCGATGTTGCGCGAGCTCGGCGGGCGCCTGCTCGAGCTGCACGGACAGCACGACCAGCAGAGCCTGCTGTCCCCGGAGCGGCACCTCGAGCTGATCGACCGTTTCGGCGGGCACGGGAAAGAGACCGCGGCCGTGGCTGCGGCCTTTGGAAACCTCGAGCAGGCGCAAAAAACAAGGCAAAACCTGCAAGATCGCTCCACCGACCGGCTGAGGAGGGCCGCCGAGCTGCGCGCCGACCTGGCGGCGATCGAGACCGTGGCCCCCGAGCCGGGCGAGGCCGAGCGACTGGATACCGAGCGCCGAGTCCAGGCCAATGCGGTGAAGCTCGGTGAGTGGCTGGGTACGGCGCTCGCCGCGGCGCGCGATGGGGAACCGTCGGCCGCGTCACTGGCGGCGATCGCCGAGCGTGCCGCGCGTGAGGCCGCCGAGGTCGATCCGGCGTTGGTGGCCGCCGCCGAGCAGTTTGCGGCCGCCGGCGTCGAACTGGAGGACGCCGCGTCGGTACTTCGCGACTACCGAGCGCACGTCTCCCTCGAACCGGGCCGGCTCGACGAGATCGAGACACGCCGCGGACAGCTGAAGGATTTGTTCCTGCGCTTCGGGCCTACCGAACGGGCGGTGCTGGATCACGCGGAGGTGCTGCGCGAGGAGCTGGACACGCTCGACCAGTTGGACGACGCGTTGGAAGCCGCCGCGGAGGCGGTTCTCACGGCCGAACGCGACTACACGACAGCGGCGACACGACTGACGCGTGCTCGTGAGCGCGCGGCCAAGCAACTCGTGCCCCGCGTCGAAACGGAGCTCGCCGAGCTCGCGATGGCGAAGGCCCGCTTCGACGTCGCATGGAGCCCCACCGATGCGCCGACACTGCACGGCGCAGAGGGTGCCATGTTTCGGCTCGAGGCCAATCCCGGTGAGGGTTTGCGCCCGTTGCACAAGGTCGCTTCGGGGGGCGAGCTGTCCCGTGTGATGCTCGCTCTCCACGCGGTGCTCGAGAACGCGGGCGGCGGCCGTGTGTTGATCTTCGACGAGGTGGACACGGGGGTGGGAGGCGCGGTGGCTGACGCCATCGGCTCGCGGCTGGCAGGCCTGGCCCGGCGCCATCAGGCTCTCTGCGTCACCCATCTGCCACAGGTGGCCGCTTATGCGGACGGGCACCTGCGGATCTCCAAGCGCGACCGGGCGGGTCGGACCCTCGCCTCCATCGAATCGCTGGATCGCGACACCCGCGTCGAGGAACTCGCTAGAATGCTTGCCGGACGTGAGCCGACCTCGGTGTCGCGCCGCCACGCGACCGAGTTGCTGGCGGCGGCGACCGCACAGGCGCGGCGGAGGTAGGGGTTTGAAACGAACAGCCGTCTATCCGGGGATGTTCGATCCCGTGACCCACGGACACCTGGATCTGGCCGACCGCGGCCGGCACCACTACGACCGGCTGATCCTTGCGGTCCTGCGCAACGACGCCAAGGAACCGCTGTTCACGGTGGAGGAGCGGGTCACCCTGCTCACCGAGGCCACCGCCGACTGGGACAACGTAGAGGTCGACAGCTTCGACGGCCTGCTGGTCGACTACGCGCAGTCGGTCGGCGCCAGCGTGATCCTGCGGGGAATCCGTGTCGCCTCGGACTTCGAGTACGAGATGCAGATGGCCATGATGAACCGGCACCTCGCGCCGGAGCTCGAAACGGTGTTCCTCGTCCCCACCGAGGCTTACTCCTACGTCTCCAGCCGGTTAGTCCGCCAGGTCGCGGGATTGGGCGGGAGCGTCGACAATCTCGTCCCCGCCAACGTGGCAAAAGCCTTGAAGCGGCGGTTTGCGCAGGCCTAGAAAAGGTATAATTCCGGCATGAAGTTTTGGGCGATCCTTCCCGTGATCGGCCTGCTGGTCTGTCTGCCCGTCGGGGCCGAGCAGGCCCCCGTCATCCGTTGGGTCGATTTCGACCAGTCGGTCAACCCGATCTCGATCCTGCGCATCACCCGCGCGATCGAGGAGGCGGAGGCCAACGGTGAGCAGCTGGTCATCCTGCGGCTCGATACCCCCGGGGGCATGGTCGCGTCGCTCCATCCCACCGTTCAGGCCATCCTGAACTCCGAGGTGCCGGTGGTCGCCTGGGTCGCCCCGCCGGGGGCTCACGCGGCATCCGCCGGTTTTTTCATCCTCGTGGCCGCCGATGTCGCCGTCATGGCTCCCGGAACACGCACCGGGGCGGCCGCGACGATCGTGATGGGCGGCGAGAACCAGGAAGGCGACGTCGGGCTCAAGAAGATGAACGAGGACGGCGCGGCCCTGCTCCGGTCGATTGCCGAGCGACGGGGCCGGGACAAGCAGGCGTGTGAGGACGCCGTCTTCGCCGCCAAGGCATTCGAGGAATCGGTCGCCCTCGAGAAAGGATTGATCGACTTCGTCGCCGCCGACCGCGACGAGCTCCTGCGGTTGCTGGATGGCCGTGAGGTCCGCCGCTTCGACGGCGAGGTCATCACGCTGCACACCGAGGGCGCCGTCTTCAGCGAGACGGAGTTTGCCGTCAAGCAGGCGTTCCTCGAGTTTTTGGCCGACCCGACCATCGCGTTTCTCCTGTTCACCTTCGGTGGCCTGCTGCTGTACCTGGAGTTCCAGTATCCCGGCACGATCGTCTTCGGTGTCCTCGGTGGGATTTGTCTGCTCCTGTTCGCGATCGCCGCACTGAATCTGCCGGTCTCCGTGCTGGGCATCCTGCTCATCGCACTGTCCGTCACGTTATTCGTCCTCGAGGTCAAGATCGTGTCGCACGGCCTGTTGACGCTGGGTGGGATTGCCGCCCTGATCGCGGGGTCGTTGATCTTGATCGACGGGCCGATCCCGGAGTTGCGTGTGAAGCCGCTGATCGTCATCCCCGTGAGCGTGGCCATCTCGCTGTTCATGGTTGCCGCCATGCGGCTGGCCGTACGGGCCGCACGCGCCAAAGTCGCGACGGGAATCGAAGGTTTGAAGGAGAAGATCGCCACCGTGACACGGACTCTCGGGCCCGAAGGCAAGGTGTTCGTCCACGGTGAGACGTGGGATGCAGTCAGTTGTGCGGGCCACGTGCCGGAAGGTGCCAAGGTCCGTGTCGTGAAGGTGCAGGACATGCTTTTGACCGTCGAGCCGTTGAACGGCGGGGCGGATGAGGTGAACTGATGTCACCGGCAATCATCGGTCTGGGTCTGGCGCTCGTTTTCGTCGTTTTCCTGTTGCTACAGGCGATACGGATCCTGCCCGAGTATGAGCGTGGCGTCGTGTTTCGGCTCGGTCGTCTGCGCGAGCACGACTACGGGCCGGGGCTGTTCCTGCTGATCCCGGTCGTGGATCGGATGGTGCGCGTCTCGCTGCGCACCGTCGTTCACGACGTCCCGCCGCAGGACATCATCACGCGCGACAACGTGTCGATCAAGGTGAACGCGGTGGTCTACTTTCGCGTCATGAACCCGCGCAAGGCGATCGTCGAGGTCGAGAACTACCACTACGCGACGAGTCAGCTCGCGCAGACGACGCTGCGCTCCGTCCTGGGACAGGTCGAGCTCGACGAACTGCTGTCCGAGCGGGAGAAGATCAACCACGAGCTCCAGGCCATCCTGGATGCCCAGACCGACCCCTGGGGCATCAAGGTCTCCGCGGTCGAGGTCAAGCACGTCGATCTGCCGGCGGAGATGCAGCGCGCGATGGCCAAGCAGGCGGAGGCCGAGCGCGAGAAGCGGGCCAAGATCATCCATGCCGAGGGCGAATCCCAAGCCTCCGTGACCCTGGCCGAGGCGGCCCAGCGACTGGCCACGAGCCCCAATTCCATGCAGCTTCGGTACCTCCAGACCTTGACGGAAATCGCGTCGGAACGAAATTCGACACTGATCTTCCCGCTTCCGGTGGAGCTGTTCCGACACCTCCTCCAGCCGGCGGACAAGAGGGCTGCTGATTGACGACGACCACCCGCAAGGCGGTCGAGGACGCGCCTGTCTGCAGGCTGCGTGACGACCCCGAACTGCTCGAGGCGGTCCTCGAGGCGCACCGCTGCCTCGAGATGTCCGAGCTGCTCAGCGTCCTGTTGCGCTACGCCATGGGTTGGAGCGGGGCCACGGTCGGGCTGGCCTGGGGTTCCGCCGGCGAGGGCCGTTCGTTCCGCCGCGCCGCGGCGAGCTTCGGTCGCGACGACCCCCGTTACCTGTCGATTCAGAAGGTCCGCGCGGGGACGCTGCGCGAATGGTTCGGGGATCAGTCCGGGCCGCTCAGGGGGCTCGGGCCGCTGGCCACGATCGTCTCTTCGGGGATCAGTCGTGGCCCGCACGGCCGGGTGATCCCCGTCAAGGACACGGCCAACCAGTGGGCCGGGCTGATCTGGTTGGGGTTCGACGGCGAACCCGACGCCGCCATCTGCGCGCGCCTCGACGAGCTGTTCGATCATGCTCGCCAGGCGGTAGGCCACGCCATGCAGGTCGTCGGCCTGCGGCGATTGATCATCAAGGATGACACGGCGGCCTGTTTCAACCGCCGTTATTTCGAAGAGTTCCTTCCCGAAGAGCTGGCGCGCGCCGCGCGGTTTCGTTCTCCTGTTTCGTTGATTTTTCTGGATATGGACAACCTGAAGGAAGTCAACACGCTGCACGGGCATTCGATGGGGAGTCAGACGCTGCTCGAGGTTTCGCGTCGCATCCGTTCGCGCATCCGCAAGTTCGACAAGCTGTTCCGCTTCGGCGGCGACGAGTTCTGCATCGTGCTTCCGGAGACGGAATGGCACGGCGCGCTGGAGGTG
The DNA here is from genome assembly GCA_011773795.1 of Acidobacteriota bacterium. Lineage (GTDB taxonomy): Bacteria > Acidobacteriota > Polarisedimenticolia > Polarisedimenticolales > Polarisedimenticolaceae > WVWW01. The sequence goes on along the minus strand of WVWW01000167.1, from coordinate 4,492 downwards.
GCGGAGCGTGTGCGCGAAGCGATCATCATGAAGACGTTCCTGCAGGACGAGATCGGTGGCGGCGGTATCTCGATGACGGCATCGTTGGGTATCGCCTCGTTCCCGCTGCATGCCCGTACTCAGAAAGGCCTGATCGCGATGGCCGATCGAGCCATGCAACAAGTGAAGAAGAAAACCAAGAACGCGGTGGGAATCGCCGAGACAACGGGAGAAGACGCCGATGGCGGAACGACAGGATAACGAGGTCCGAGAACTACGGCTCGAAGGAGCCGGTCTCTTTCTCATCGTCGCTTTTTTGGGTGCCGGCCTGGTGGGTGCCTTCTTTCTGGGACGCTGGTATGAGCGATCGAGCGCACCGCCGGCCGCGCTGACCCAGCTCAACTCCGACCCACTGGAGAACGTCGTCCCGCCGGACCGGGTCGAAGACGTCGACGCGTCGGCGAATGCATTCGACACCGTCGACGGCGCGACGGTGGCCGAGCCGGAGCGGCAGGCCGTTCCGCCGGCAGCGCGCAACAGCGAGGTCGCGCAGCAGGAACCTGTCCCGGCCACGGGCCCGGCCGACGCGGGTGACGGGCCGTTCTATGTCCAAATCGCCGCGTTCCGCGATCGCGGTTCGGCGGACAAGGTCGCGGGCGAGCTCACGTCGGGAGGGTACGCCGCCAACGTCTTCTCCGAGGACGGTCCGAGCGGTCAGCTGTACAAGGTTCGCGTGGGCGGTTTCGCGACCCGTGACGAGGCTGCGACGGTGGCCGGCGAGCTGAAGACCAAGGGCCATGCGGGAGCGTTTCCGACCAGGATCGATTAACCCCGCTGTGCTATCTTGCGGCCGAGTTTTCGGAGTGAACGTGGCTACGCCCGATCTACAAGAATTGTCGCAACAAGTCGATGCGCTCGAGGGCAAGGTGGAGTCGCTACGGAGGTTCCTTTGATGTCGAGGCCAAGCGACGCGAGCTCGACGAACTGGAACAACGCCTGACCCATCCCGATGTCTGGGGCGATCCGGACAAGGCGCGACAGATCCAGCAGCGGAGAGCTCGTCTCAGCGAGTCCGTGGAGGCGTCCGAGAGCCTGACCGAGCTGCTCGACGACGCCCGCACGTTCCTCGACCTGGCCCGCGAGGGCGAAGATGTCGGAACCGATCTGCACGAGTCGGTCGAACGCCTCGTGCGGCGGACCGAGGAGTTGGAACTCGACGCCCTGCTGACCGGCGATCACGACGCGTCCAACGCGATCCTCGAGGTGCACTCCGGGGCCGGAGGCACCGAGTCCCAGGATTGGGCCGGGATGCTGCTTCGGATGTATCAGCGGTGGGCCGAGCGTCGGGGCTTCAAAGTCGACTTGCTGGATCTGCAACCCGGCGAGGAGGCCGGGATCAAGAGCGCGACGCTGAGCATCGAAGGCGCCAACGCCTACGGCTACCTGCGGGTCGAGCGCGGCGTGCACCGGCTGGTGCGGATCTCGCCGTTCGACGCCCAGGCGCGCCGCCACACGTCGTTCGCGTCGGTCGACGTCCTCCCCGAGGTCGAGGAGGGCGGCCATGTCGAGGTCGACGAGAAGGACATCCGCGTCGATACGTACCGCGCTTCCGGCGCCGGCGGACAACATGTCAACAAGACCGAGTCGGCGATCCGAATCACGCATCACCCCACGGGAATCGTCGTGACCTGTCAAAACGAACGCTCGCAGCATCGCAACAAGGACGTCGCGATGAAGATCCTGCGCGCGAAACTGGTGGAGGTTGCCGAACGCCAGGCTGAAGAGGCACTCGCCCAGGAGGTCGGGGAGAAAAAGAAGATCGAGTGGGGGTCGCAGATTCGTTCGTACGTCCTGGCACCCTACCGGATGGTCAAGGATCACCGGACGTCGTTCGAGATCGGCGACGCGGACCGCGTGCTCGACGGGGACCTGGACGGGTTCATTCGCGCCGCGTTGACGCACCAAGCGGGCGAGTCGGGGGAGAGGGTCGACGAGGTGGCGGGGTGAGCGAGCTCGACGATCGCGCCGGTGAGGTCCTGCGCACCGTCATCCGGCGTCACATCCTCACGGGAGAGCCGGTAGGTTCGAAGACGGTCACCGACGGCGCCCACCTGGACCTGTCACCCGCGTCGATCCGCAATGTGATGGCGGAGCTCGAGGAACGCGGGTTGCTGCGGCAACCGCACACGTCGGCGGGCCGTGTACCCACGGATCAGGCCTACCGTCTTTACGTCGATCGCATGTTGCGCAAGACGCGCATGCCTCCGAGCCAGGCCCAAGCGATCGACGACGCTCTGGCGGGCAGCCGCGGCGAGATCCCCGATCTGCTTGCCGAAGCCTCGCGCCAACTGTCGCAATTCTCGAACCAAGTCGGTCTGGTCCTGGCGCCCAACCTTCAACGGATCCCGATCGATCGAATCGAGTTCGTACGACTCGACACGCGCCGCGTTGTAGCGATCCTCGTCACCCGTTCGGGGGTCGTTCACAACCGTATGTTCGAGACCGCGGAACCGGCGGCCCAGGAAGAGCTGGACCGCATCGGTCGCTACCTCACCGACGAACTCGCAGGTTTGACGCTCCCGGAAATGCGCGATCGGGTGCTTTCGCGGATGGCGGAAGAACGTGCCGCCTACGACCGCTTGACGCGCCAGAGCCTGGAGCTCGGCCGCCGGGCGCTCGAGTCTCACGAGGAGGAGGCCGAGCTGCTCGTCGAGGGCGCCTCGAACCTGATCGGCTCGCCGGAGTTCTCGGAGCTCGAGACGATGCGCGGCCTGATGCGGACGCTGGAGGAGAAGAAGGCGCTGATCCAATTGTTGTCCCGGGTGATCGACGAGGGCGGCCTCCAGGTGGTGATCGGCGGGGAGAATCCGGACGAGCAACTCAGCAGGTGCTCCCTCGTGGTTGCGGGCTACGGGACGAAGGCGCAAACTCTGGGGACTTTGGGGATTGTCGGGCCTACCCGGATGGAATACGCGAAGGCGATCGCGCTCGTCGGGCACCTCGCCACGGTGCTCTCCCGTCTGATGTCGGGCCCGGGAGATTGACCTTGCGTCTCGCAGGGCCCAGATTCTCCAGGATTGCGACGCCGAGGGAGGTGTCCGCCCGGAGGGTGGCCGATCACCGATGACCAGATCCGAGACAGACGGAAAGATGATTCTTCCGCCGGAAGACGACGACGATATCGAGATCGTCGAGATCGTGGGCCTGGACGAATCCGCGCCGATCGAGATCGAGGGGGAAACAGGGGAGGGCTCCGAAGACTCGGACGACCTGATCCTGGACTTCGACGACGATTCGGACCATGAGGCCGCCGCGAAGGACGAGCGACAGCGCCGTGTGCGGCTGCAAGCGGATTTCGAGAACTACAAGAAACGAACCGAGCGGGAGCGTGATGACGACCAGCGCTACGCCTCCGCAAGAGTGGTGCAGAACCTGCTGCCGGTACTGGACAACTTCGAACGCGCGATCGCATCGGCCAAAGGCGCCGATTCCGGTTCCGCTTTGCACCGGGGTGTCCAACTGATCTTCCGTCAGATCCTCGACGAGCTGCGCCGCGAGGGCCTCCGCTCGATCGATACGGTGGGTGAGCCGTTCGACCCCGAGATCCACGAAGCCGTCGAGACCGAGGAGCACCCGGATCTGCCGCACCAGACCATCACCGAAGAGCTGCAGCGCGGCTACATGCTCAATTCCAGACTCCTGCGTCCGGCCCTGGTCAAGGTCAGCACACAACCGGGCACGCGGGACGCGGATTCTTCATCGAACGAGGGAATCTAGGATGGCCAAGGCAATCGGGATCGATCTCGGAACCACGAACTGTTGCGTCTCGGTCATGGAGGGCGGCAAGGCCAAGGTGATCGCGACGAAGGAAGGCGCGCGCACCATCCCGTCGATCGTCGCCTTCACCGCGCGTGGCGAGCGGCTGGTCGGGCAGATCGCCAAGCGCCAGGCGCTGACCAACCCGACCAACACGATCTACGCGATCAAGCGGCTGGTCGGCCGCAAGTTCGACTCGCCCGAGGTGGCCAAGGCGGCCCAGCTCGTGCCGTACCAGATCGTACCCTCCAAGAACGGCGACGCGTGGATGCGCGTACGTGACAAGGATTATTCACCCCCGGAATTGTCGGCCTTCGTGCTGCAGCACCTCCGGGAAATGGCCGAGGACTATCTCGGCACCGAGGTCAGCGAGGCGGTGATCACCGTCCCCGCCTACTTCGACGACGCGCAGCGCCAGGCCACCAAGGACGCCGGGCGGATCGCCGGCCTCAACGTCCTCCGAAT
>WVWW01000167.1:0-219 GCA_011773795.1 Acidobacteriota bacterium | reverse complement strand
TCGCTGGCCTACGGGATGGACGAGGGCACCGCGGCGCGCAAGATCGCGGTCTACGATCTCGGCGGCGGCACCTTCGATATCTCGATCCTGCAGCTCGGCGAGGGCGTGTTCGAGGTCAAGTCGACCTCCGGCGACACGTTCCTCGGCGGCGAGGACTTCGACCACCGCATCGTGGACTGGCTGCTACACAACTTCCGCGAGGAATCGGGCGTCGACTTG
>WVWW01000257.1:717-6255 GCA_011773795.1 Acidobacteriota bacterium | reverse complement strand
TCCGGTCCGACCATCCTGTCCGGCCACTGCCGGAAAGCGGACGATTGAATTGAACGCGGACGAGCGATGGATGCGTTTGGCACTCGACCTCGCGGGCCGGGCCGGGACCCTCGGTGAAGTGCCCGTCGGGGCGCTCGTCGTCGTCGACGGCGAAGTTGCCGGTCGCGGTTTCAATCATCCGATCGGAAGTTGCGACCCGACCGCGCACGCCGAGATCGCCGCGTTGCGGGAGGCCTCGCGAAAACTTTCCAACTACAGGCTAGGCGGGGCCACTTTGTATACGACGGTGGAACCCTGCATCATGTGTCTCGGCGCCGCGCTGCACGCGCGCGTCGGCCGGCTCGTCTTCGGCGCCCCGGACCCGAAGGTCGGCGCGGTCGCCGAGCTGGAGCGGTTGCGCGGTTCCGGCGCGATGTTCAACCATCGCCTCGACTGGCTGGGCGGCGTGCTCGCGGCCGAATCTTCCGCGTTGCTCCGCGGATTCTTCGAGCAGCGGAGGACAACCCGGGCTGAAACGGTTTCTTAGGAATCTTCGACGGAGAGGTACCGAAGTGGTCATAACGGGGGCGCCTCGAAAGCGCTTAGTCGCCGTGAGGCGGCACGTGGGTTCGAATCCCACCCTCTCCGCCAAAAGTCCGGCGCCACGCCGGCGGCAGGAGCCCGGGGGCGGTTTGCCGCGGCGAGGCCGACGCGAACCTGCGGGAAAGAACCGCATCCAAGCGACACCGGAACAATCGCGACTCTTGGACAACGACGCCGTGCCGACGGCCGGTCGGAGGTAAGGCAAGCACGGAGAGATGACCGAGTGGCTTAAGGTGCACGCTTGGAAAGCGTGTGTGCGGCAACGTACCGTGGGTTCGAATCCCACTCTCTCCGCCAAGAGTCCTGTACCCCGGAGCTCAACAGTTCTGGGGACGATTTGTAGGCGCGAGGATTAAGCCGACCTACGGGAAAGACTCACGTGCCAAGGACATTGCAGCAATTGATGAGTCTTGAACGGAGTCCCGGTAAGGTCTTAGGTGCTGTTTATCGCCACGACCATTTCTTTGCGGGGCCCAAGCCCTGTGCACTGCGGTCTCGTGAACCCCGCCAGGCCCGGAAGGGAGCAACGGTAAGCGAATCATCGCAGGTGCCGCAGGTCCACTTGGGCCCCATCAGTTTCCGCCTGACGTGTGGGATGCTATAGGCGATGTATCAGGTCCTCGCGCGCAAATGGAGACCGGCCGACTTCGACGAGCTCGTCGGCCAGAAGCATGTCTCCAAGACACTGATGAACGCGATCGAGTCCGGACGGCTCGCCCACGCCTACGTGTTCGCCGGCCTGCGCGGGACAGGCAAGACGACCGTCGCGCGGATCCTCGCGAAGTGCCTCAACTGTGTCAACGGACCCACCACGTCGCCGTGCAGCGAATGCGATGCCTGCACCGAGATCGCCGCGAGCCGCTCGATGGACGTCATGGAGATCGACGCCGCATCGCGGACCAAGGTCGAGCAGACGCGCGAGCTGCTGGAGGTCGTCTCCTACGCGCCGGTCCGCGACCGCTACAAGATCCTGATCATCGACGAAGCGCACATGCTCTCCAAGGCGTCGTTCAACGCGTTGCTGAAGACCCTGGAGGAGCCGCCGCCCAACGTCCTCTTCATCCTGGCGACGACGGAAATCGGGAAGTTGTTACCGACGATCCTGTCGCGCTGTCAGGTGTTCGAGTTCCGCCGCGTCGGGACCCGTGAGCTGACCGAACATCTCCGTCGGGTGTGCACTGCCGAGTCCATCGACGTCTCGGATTCCGGGCTGGAGCGCATCGCCCGCGCGGGCGAAGGCTCGGTGCGCGACTCGCTGTCCGTCCTCGAGCGCGTTCTCGCCTTTTGCGGGCAGAACGTCCAGGACGAGGATCTGCTGAGGTTGCTCGGAGGCGTGCGTGCCGAGGTGCTGATCCAGTGGTTGCGCGGGCTCGCCACGCGGGATGCCGGGATGATGCTGCAAGTCCTCGATGGCGTCATCGACGAGGGCCACGACCTGCTGCCCTTCTGGAACGAGCTCGTCGCCTGTCTCCGGGACCTGTTGTTGATCCGTGCCGTACCCGAGGGTGATGACCTCGTCTCCCGTTCGAGCGAGGAAGCCGCCGCGCTGCGCGAGGCGGCCGAGGGCCTCGGTGTCGAAGACCTCACCCGAGCGTTCCAGATGCTGGCGGACCTCGAGTACGCGTTGCGCTCGTCGAGCCGGCCGCGGTTCGTCTTCGAGGCGGCATTGATCCGGCTCGCCGGTCTCGGCAGCGTCAAACCGATCGAAGACGTCCTGCAGTCCCTCGCGGGTGGACGTGCAGCGTCGAGACCGACCGTCTCCGCAGCGCCGACCCCGCGTGCGAGGCGTGCCCCGGCAGCCGACCCGAAGCCGCAGCCGCAAAAAAAAAACCCCGCGGCAACCGCTGACCCCGCCGCCAGACTGATCGAAGCCGTGCACGACAAGCAGCCCATGATCGGCGCGATCCTGGAACAGGCCAACGCGATCCTGCTCGACGGACAGGCATTGGTGGTCAGTTTCGGAAAGGAAGACGCGGTCGTCGCGGAACGACTACGCGACGCGGAAACCGTCGACCTGCTGCGGCAGGCGGCGGAACGAATCAGCGGCGCCCAGGTCAACATCCGCATCGAGTCGGACGGCGGCCCGGAGGCGACGGCGGAGCAACCCGCCCCGCCGAAGCCGGCCGCGCCCGACACGGTTGCGCCGGAGACCGCAGCGTCGAAGCCGAAGACGCGGGCACGAGCCAGGCCGGGACGGGACGAGTTGCTCGAACAGGCGCGCAGCGAGCCCGGCGTCAAGAAGTTGCTGCGGGAATTCGGCGCCCAGGTCGTCGACATTCGCCCGCTCGAAGTGGCCACCCCAGAACCCGCGGCCGACGTGGAGGATCAGGAATGAACATCGGGAAGATGATGAAGGACCTGCAGAAGATGCAGTCCAAGCTGCAGCAGGAGATGGACACCCTCGAGGTCGAGGCCTCCTCGGGTGGCGAGGTCGTCACGGTGCGCATGAACGGGCGCAAGGAAGTCCTCGGAGTCAAGCTCGGCGCGGATGCGATCACGCCGGACGACCCGGAGCTTCTGGAAGACCTGCTCGTCGCCGCATTCAACGAGGCGGGACGCAAGGTGGACGCGGAAGTCCAGCAGCTGACCCAGGGGTTGGCGCCGGGGATGAACCTGCCCGGGTTCCAGTGAAGCACCTGGCTCCACCGATCGAACGCGTCGTCTACGAGCTGAGCAAGTTGCCCAGCGTCGGACGCAAGACCGCCCAGCGCCTCGCGTTCCACCTGCTCAAGCTCGCGCCGGAGGAGGTGGCTTCCCTGGGACAGGCGATCCTGGAGCTGCGCGACAAGATCGGTTTGTGCTCCAGGTGCTTCAATCTCTCCGACGAAGAGCTCTGCCCGGTCTGCTCGGACACGCGGCGGGATCAAGCCTTGCTATGCGTGGTCGAGGAGCCCACGAACCTGGTCGCGTTGGAACGAACCGGGGTCTACCAGGGCGTCTACCACGTCCTCGGCGGCTCCCTGTCGCCGCTCAAGGACGTCGGCCCCGACGAGCTGCGCATCCGCGAGCTCGTGACCCGGATCCACGAGGGCGACTTTCGTGAAGTCATCCTGGCGACCAACCCCAACGTCGAGGGGGAGGCGACCGCCGTCTACATCGCCCGCCTGCTGCAGCCGGTCGGCGTGGCGGTGACCCGACTGGCGCAGGGACTGCCGGCCGGCGGGGACCTCGAATACACCGACGATCTGACCCTGCGGCGGGCCATGGAAGGCCGCAGGTCCTATTAGTCGCGGTCCTGACGGCCCAACTTGCCCCTGCCGTTTCCACGCCTATACATTTAGCGCTGGTCCCCGGTGGCGGGAGTGTGCCGATTCCGGCGCTTTTTCGCCTGGGGCCGGGGTAACCTCGATGGTCATTCTGGAAACCGATCACAAGGTCTTCGGGAAGATACTCGAAACGATCTTGTCCGAGTCGAACGCGTCCTACGTGTTCCTCGTGGACAAGTCCGGCCCCCAGATCGCGTCCGCCGGCAACATGCAGATGGACACGACGAGCCTGGCCTCTCTGACGGCCGGTGCGGTCGCGGCCACGGAGGGCCTGTCCGCCCTGATCGGGGAGACCCGGTTCTCGACCCTGTTCCACGAGGGTGCGCAGCACAGCCTGCACATCGCCCAGGTCGGCGAGAAGGCGATCTTGTTGACCATCTTCGGCGAGGAATCGTCCCTCGGTCTCGTCCGGTTGCGCACGCAGCAGTACGTGCCGGCGCTCGAGCGGGCCGTCCAGGAGATCCTCGAGCGAAACCAGAAAGACGGTAAACCGACGGCGACCGTATCGGCTGCCGGGTTCGCGGAGATATCCGATGAGGATATCGACGCTTTGTTCGGGTAGCGGCGGGAGAACGCGATGTCGTTCATCAACTACGCCGCGCGCGAGATCAACTGCAAGATCGTCTACTACGGTCCCGGGCTGTGCGGCAAGACGACCAACATCCAGTGGATCCACGACAAGACGCGGCAGGACGCGAAGGGCAAGCTGATCTCGCTGGCCACCGAGACCGAGCGCACGCTGTTCTTCGACTTCCTGCCCATCGAGCTGGGCACGATCCGCGGCTTCCGGACGCGCTTCCACCTGTACACGGTTCCCGGACAGGTGTTCTACGACGCCTCCCGCAAGCTGATCCTGAAGGGGGTCGACGGGGTGGTGTTCGTCGCCGACTCGCAGGAAGCGCGGATGGACGCCAACGTCGAGGCGGTGACCAACCTGCGTGAGAACCTCAAGGAACAGGGATATGACCTGGCGAACATGCCGTACGCGCTCCAGCTGAACAAGCGCGATCTACCCTCGGCCGTCGCACTGGCCGAGCTGGAGAGGGCGCTCCGCGTCAAGGACGAACCGGTCTTCGAAGCGGTGGCGACGACCGGCGAGGGCGTTTTCGAGACGCTGAAGGCGATCATCAAGCTCGTCCTCAAGGACCTCAAGAGCCGCTGATTCAGGGCCTTCTCGCCAAGCCTAAACCGTTGACAGCAGATGCGTTGCGGCGCTCTTGACAGCCCCGGGTCGGCGTCTATAATGCTCGCTTTCCCACACCTCGCGGAGTGAGCAAGGATGTACGCGGTCATCGAGACAGGCGGCAAACAAATGCGCGTCCAGGTCGGCGACCTGGTTCGTGTCGAGACGCTCGACGGCGACGTCGGCTCCAAAGTCGTCTTCGATCGCGTCCTCATGGTCGGCGAGGGCGAAAAGGCGCAGGTCGGTTCCCCGGCCGTCGAGGGAGCCAAGGTCCAGGGCTCGATCGTCGAGCAAGGCCGGGCCAAGAAGATCCGCATCTTCACCTACAAACCTCGACAGAACTCGAACCGGCGGCGAATGGGGCACCGCCAGAACTACACCGCGGTCAAGATCGAATCGATCGACGGCTGACCCCTGGGATTGGAGATCATCGATGGCTCACAAGAAAGCCGGGGGAAGTAGCCGTAACGGCCGCGAGTCCCACTCCAAGCGGCTCGGTTGCAAGAA
>WVWW01000257.1:0-659 GCA_011773795.1 Acidobacteriota bacterium | reverse complement strand
GACCGCGGGCGCCTCGGCCGGTTCGTACGCGTCGACCGGCTCGACTAGCCCTCCCCTGTCATGTTCGTCGATCAAGCCACGATCACCGTCCAGGGCGGTGACGGCGGGGACGGGTGCGTCTCGTTCCGCCGTGAGAAGTACGTCCCGCACGGCGGCCCCAACGGTGGGGATGGTGGACGCGGTGGCGATGTCGTGTTGATCGCCGATCTCGGCGTCTCCACGTTGTTGCCGTTTCGCTACAACACGTTGTTTCGCGCGCGGCGCGGGCGCCACGGCGAGGGCAGCAACAAGACCGGCCGCTCGTCGGACGAGCTCGTCGTCCGGGTACCGGTCGGTACCACGGTGATGGACGAGGACGGCGTCCACGAACTGGTGGACCTGGCGACGCCGGGACAGCGTTGGGTCGCCGCGACCGGTGGCGACGGGGGGCGCGGCAACGCGCGCTTCGCCAGCTCGGTCAACCAGGCGCCGACCCGTCACGAGCCCGGCCGGAACGGAGAACACCGGCGGCTGCGGCTGGAGCTCAAGCTGCTTGCCGATGTCGGTCTGATCGGATTCCCCAACGCGGGCAAGTCGACGCTGATCTCGCGGGTCTCCGCCGCGCGGCCGAAGATCGCCGACTACCCGTTCACCACGCTCGAGCCGCACCTCGGCGTCGT
>WVWW01000121.1:2598-30069 GCA_011773795.1 Acidobacteriota bacterium | reverse complement strand
GTAACGAGCAACAGGGCCAGCATGAGCAGCGGCCGCAAGTGTCTCGCGCGGCCGGACCCCGTAGGAATACAGACCCGCATTCGTTCCCCACAAACATATTTAGAACGCACGGCCAAATGTCGCGGCGGACCCTAACGAAGTCAACGCGGCCAAACCCGTTACGCCCTCTGTGCTATATTCCAAGGGTTCATTTTCCGTGTAAGCCGCAGGCACGATTCCGTAATTGCCGCGGCCGGAGACCCATCACCTCATGTCAAAAACCATGCTCGTCAACGTGACGCATGTGGAAGAGACCCGTGTCGCGGTCCTCGAGGACGGGGTCCTCGCCGCTTACGAAATCGAAACCCTCAACCGAACGAATCTCAAGGGCAACATCTACAACGCCGTCGTCGAGTCGGTGCACGCCTCGCTCGAAGCGGCGTTCCTGCGTATCGGGCCCGAGCTGAAGGGTTTCCTGCCGCTGGACCAGATCAACTTCCGGTTGCTTCCCAAGCAGGTCGAAGGCCGCAAACACGGGCAGATCGGACAGCACCTCAAACCCGGTCAGAAACTGATGGTCCAGGTCGTGCGCGAGCCGTTCGCCGGCAAGCCGCCGACGGTCAGCACCTACTTCTCGCTGCCGGGGCGCTTCCTCGTGCTGATGCCGGGCGTCGACTCCTCCGGCGTCTCGCGCAAGATCGAGGACGACAAACAGCGCGACCGGCTCAAGAAGATCATCGGCGAGCTCAAGGTACCGGACGGCTTCGGCGTGATCGTTCGCACGGCCGGAATCGGACAGACCAAGGCCGAGCTGCAGCGCGACCTGCGCTACCTGCTGCGTCTGTGGGAATCGATCCAACGCTCGTCTCAGGCGCACGAGTTTCCCAGCCGCGTCTACGAAGAGGCCAACTTGGTCATCCGCACCATCCGCGATCACCTGACGCCGGACATCATGGAAGTGGTCGTGGACAGTAAGGAGACGTTCGACAGCGCGCAGGCCTTCGCGCGAGACGTCATGCCCAAGCAAGCCAAGACGTTCAAGCTGTACACCGGCGACCGTCCGCTGTTCAACAAGTTCAACCTCGAAGAGCAGATCGAGCGCATCTACAAGCGCCGCGTGCCGCTGCCCTCGGGCGGCGAGATCGTCATCGACGGCACCGAGGCGCTGACCGCGATCGACGTGAACAGCGCGCGTTCCAAACGTCAGGGCGATCTCGAGGATGTCGTCGCCAAGACCAACGTCGAGGCGGTGGAGGAGATCGCGCGTCAGCTGAGGCTGCGTGATCTGGGTGGGCTGATCGTCGTCGATTTCATCGACATGACCGTGGCGCGTAACAAGAAGCGCGTCGAGAAGGCGATGCGCGACGCGATGAAGGGCGACCGCGCGCGGCACGACATCACGACCATCTCCAAGCTCGGCCTGATGGAGATCGCCAGGCAACGCATCCGCAGCGCCAAGATGGCCGCCTCGTACAACACCTGCCCGACCTGCGACGGCCACGGCCTGATCAAGAACGTCGAGGCGGCCGGGCTGGCCGCGCTGCGACGCCTTCAGACACGCAGCACGAAGAGCGACATCGGCCGGATTCGGCTGACGCTGGCCCCGGATGTGGCCGGCTGGCTGCTGAATCACAAACGCGCGGAGATCCTCAACCTCGAGCGGCAGCGTCAGGCTCACGTCGAGATCGCATCGAACGCGGCGCTGTTGCGTCACGAGAGCCACTACGAGACCTTCGTCCGCGAAGAGCCCGCCGAGACTCCTGTGCCCGAACCCCCGGCGGAGGCGGCGGACAAGCCCTCCTCCGACGAGAAGCCGGACGGGCGACGGCGGGCGACCACCAAGATCACCAAGAAGAAGAGTCGCGAGGAGCCCTCCGTCGAAGAGCCGACGGAAGAGGCCACGGCAGCGATCGAAACGGAGGCCTCGGAGGCCCCGCGGCGGCGGCGGCGGCGGCGCAGAAGGAAGCGTTCCGGGGACGACGGGTCGGGCGATTCCGCGAAACCGGGAACGGTGCCTACCAACGTCCGGGTCGACGAGTTGATGCCGGCGGCCTCCGGCACGGCGCAACGCGCCGAGCAACGCCGTACGCGGAGGAAATCCGGTCGAAGGGGTGGCGGCCGGAGCCGCGCGTAACCGTTTTCCGGGGAGTTTTTGCCTCGGTCGGCTATGGCATCTTGCCGCCGCCGTACGTACTCTTCTGGGCGAGCTCGGGGCGTTCCGCTAACGGGACGCCCTTGGGGGAGCCCGGACCCATGGATCTGTTGCCCATCGACCACAAGGAGCGCTCCCGGCGCCGCTTGGTCGAGTTGTTGCGTCAGAACGACGGCTTCGACATGGTCGAGGCTGCCCTGGTGATCGCGTCCGAGGAATTCGCGACCCTCGATATCGAGCACGAGCTGCAGCGTATCCGGCTGATCGCTGCCGAGGGCGCGCGGCGTGTCTTCGAGGAAAACAACCCGTTTGCCCGGGTCGACGGCCTGCGGCAGTACATGTTCGAGGACCTGGGCTTCCGCGGCGACACGGACAACTACAACGATCCGAACAACTGCTACCTGCACGAAGTCATGAATCGTCGGATGGGCATCCCGCTCACGCTGTCGCTGTTGTTCATCGAGGTCGCCCGGGCGGCGGGTTTTCGGGCGGTTGGAATCGGATTGCCGGGGCACTTCATTGCCCGCGTGCGCTGGCAGCAGCGCGACATCCTCGCCGATCCGTATCATGGCGGCGTCATCGTGTCCGAGGAAGATTGCCGCGAGCTGGTCGGTCGCACCACGGGCCGCCCATCGCTTTTCCGCCGCGAGCTGCTGCGGGGCGCAACCGATCGCCAGATGCTCTCGCGACTACTTCTCAACCTCAAGCACATTCACCTCGAAAGGCAGGACTACGCCCGGGCCCTCGGTGTGGTTGAACGGTTGCTGATGCTGACCCCGAACGATCCGGGGGAAATCCGCGACCGCGGCCTGCTCAAGGCGCACCTCGGGCGGCCGGGCGCGGCGATCGCCGACCTCGAGACCTACCTGACGCGCTCCCCCAAGGCGCCGGATGCGGAGTCGGTTCGCGGCCGGGTCAGCTGGTTGCGGCGGAAACTTACCGATCTGGGTTGATCCCGGCTTACATTGAAGGTTTTCCGCCGGTGCACCATAATGCGTGGCGCTGTTCCGGGAGCTGAACCGGGCAACGGACGCGGGGATCCAGGCGTAAGGCGGCAACCGCATCATGAGTGTCGAAGGAACCGTTTCTAACAAGCCGGGTCGCCCTGCCCAGATCGAGCGGCGCGAACGGGCCGTGATCCGCTTCGCCGGTGATTCCGGCGACGGGATGCAGCTGACCGGCAGCCAGTTCACCGCCACGACGGCGGCCGTCGGCAACGACCTCGCCACGCTGCCCGACTTCCCGGCCGAGATCCGCGCCCCCGCCGGGACGCTGGCCGGCGTGTCGGGCTTCCAGATCCAGTTCGCCTCCGAAGCGGTCTTCACGCCGGGTGACGCGCCGGACGCGCTCGTCGCGATGAACCCGGCGGCGCTCAAGGCCAACATCGGCGACCTACAGCCCAACAGCATCGTCATCGTCAACGTCGACTCCTTCAAGGAAACCGACCTGCGCAAGGCCGGCTACGAAAAGAGCCCGCTCGATGACGGCTCGCTGGACAGTTTCCGGCTGCTCAAAGTCGAACTCACGCGCCTGACGCGCGCCGCGCTCCAGGAAGTGGACCTGCCGACGCGTTCGATCGATCGCTGCAAGAACTTCTTCGCGCTGGGCATGATGTACTACCTGTACCGACGTCCCGTCGACGTGACGCTCGCTTGGATCGAGCAGAAGTTCAAGAACAATCCGACCCTCATCCAGGCCAACCAACTCGCGCTCAAGGCGGGCGTCGCCTTCTGCGAGGCGACCGAGGTCTTCGAGCACGTCTACGAGGTCCCGGCAGCCAAGCTCGAGCCGGGGACGTATCGCAACGTCTCGGGCAGCCAGGCGCTGGCACTCGGATTCGTCGCCGCGTCCCAGAAGAGCGGGTTGCGTCTGTTCCAAGGCTCCTACCCGATCACTCCGGCGTCCGATCTGCTGCACGAGCTGTCGCTGTACAAGAACTTCGGTGTGGTCACGTTTCAGGCCGAGGACGAGATCGCGGCCATCGGCGCGGCCATCGGCGCATCGTTCGCGGGAGCGTTGGGGATCACTTCCTCGAGCGGGCCGGGGATCGCGCTCAAGGGCGAGTTCCTCGGTCTGGCCATGATGGTCGAGCTGCCGCTGGTCGTCGTCGACGTGCAGCGCGCGGGCCCGTCGACCGGGATGCCGACCAAGACCGAGCAGGCCGACCTGCTGCAGGCCGTCCACGGCCGCTTCTCCGAATCGCCCTGTGTCGTGCTCGCGGTCCAATCCCCCGCCGACGGTTTTGACATGGCTTACGAGGCGTGCCGCTTGGCGTTGTTGCACATGACTCCGGTCATCCTGCTGTCCGACGGGTTCATCGCCAACGGCACCGAACCGTGGAAGCTTCCGGATGTCGAGAGTCTCGATCCCATCGAGGTTCGATTCCATACCGATCCGGAGACGTTCGAGGCGTACCGTCGCGACCCTGAGACGCTGGTCCGGCCGTGGGCCTTGCCGGGCACATCGGGTTGTGAGCATCGCCTGGGAGGCCTGGAGAAACAGGACGGGAGCGGAAACGTCTCCTACGACGCCGCAAATCACGAGAAGATGGTCCGGCTACGCGCGGAGAAGATCGAGCGCATCCGTCGTCACATCCCCGAGCTCGAGGTCGACGGACCCGAGAGCGGCAGGCTGCTCGTCCTCGGTTGGGGCTCGACCTACGGTGCGATCACCAGCGCGGTCCGCCGCGCCCGCGAAGCGGGCCACGTGGTCAGCCAGGCCCACCTGCGCTACCTCAACCCGTTCCCGGCCAATCTCGGGGACGTGTTGTCCCGTTTCGAGAAGGTTCTGGTGCCCGAGATCAACATGGGTCAGCTCGCGCTGCTGCTGCAGGGCCGCTTCCTCAAGAAGGTCGAGTCGCAAACCAAGGTGCAGGGATTGCCCTTCGGAGCCAGCGAGATCCTGAGCCGCATCGTCGAGCTTTCGGAGGCGAACTGATGGCCGAGACGACCCTGACCAAGAAGGATTTCCAGACCGACCAGGAGGTCCGCTGGTGTCCCGGTTGCGGCGACTACGCGATCCTCTCCGCCGTTCAGCAAACGTTTGCCGCGCTCGGTCTCGAGCGACACAACACCGTGGTCGTCTCGGGGATCGGTTGCGCCGCGCGCTTCCCCTACTACATGGACACCTTCGGCTTCCACACGATCCACGGCCGGGCGCCGGCCGTGGCCAGCGGGATCAAGATCGCGAACCCCGAACTGGCCGTCTGGATCGTGGCGGGCGACGGGGATGCGTTCTCGATCGGCGGCAACCACGTGATCCACCTGATGCGGCGCAACATCGATGTCAATCTGTTGGTGTTCGACAACCGCATCTACGGTTTGACCAAAGGCCAGTACTCGCCGACGTCGGAGCTCGGCAAGGTGACCAAGTCGACGCCCTACGGCTCGCTCGACCGCCCGTTCAACCCGGTGTCCGTCGCGTTGGGCGCGGGAGCGACGTTCGTCGCGCGAAGCATCGATGTCCACACGCCGCACATGAAGCAGACCTTGACCGATGCCCACGGACACACCGGCACCTCGTTCGTCCAGATCTTCCAGAACTGCAACATCTTCAACGACGGCGCCTTCGAAAAGATCCGCGAAAAAAAGCTGCGGGACGACAATGTGATCGAGTTGAGACACGGCGAGCCGTTGATTTTCGGCAAGAACCGCGATCGAGGAATCCGCTGGGCCGGCCCGGGCACGCCCGAGGTCGTGGAACTCGGCAGCGGCGTCGACGAGAAAGACCTGGTGGTCCACGACGAGAAGGGCACGCTGGGCTACCTGATGACGCTCTCGGAGATGAAGCCCCCGCAGTTCCCCATGCCGATCGGCGTCCTGCGCCGCATCGACGCCCCGACCGTCGACGCCGGCATCCACGAGCAAATCGAGGCCGTCACGGAGAAGAAAGGCCCCGGCGACCTCGAGAAGATCATCTATGCGGGCAACATTTGGACCGTCGACTAAATACGGATCCTGTCGGGACCGTCGAAGTCGAAAGCACGGCGCGAGACGACCAGCGTGTTGCCGTTTTGCCGCCGTTTGCGGTACCCGAACAGGTGGAAGATCTCCANNTGTCGACGACGAGTCCCAGGCCGCGGTCGCCGGCGCGGCGCACGCCGGGAAGCCATGTCAGCAGCACGTCGATGCGCAGGCGGCGCAATAGCGAGGAGAGGCGCAGCCAGAACATGTGCACGGGCCGCGCGATGAAGAAACCGTCCTCGCCCTTGCCCTGGTAGAGCGGAAGCAACATCAACCCGGATTCGGACGCGCGGATCGCCCCGGTGCGATCGTGCGCCACGATCTGCCCCTTCTCCACGGGGACGAAATTGTCGAAGCCGGGCATCATCTTGAATTGGTCCTCGGGCGCGATCGCGTGCCGGTAGCGCACTTCGATGACCGGCGGGACACCGCGACTGGTTTCGCGCAGCAGCTCTTCGTAAGGGTGCGAGTCGGCGGGATCCGGTGTGACGAGCCCCGCTCGGCGGAGGGCCAGCCAGATCAATGCTTCGAGCCGGTCGACCGAGCCGTCGCAATCGTGCTGCCCGGCCTCCGCGCCCATCGTGATCAGACCGAAGTTGTTCAGGTACTCGAGCAGAGCTCCGTCGACCTGCTCCTCCAGCCCGAGGATCAACGGCAGCGGGAACGAGCGGGCGAACGCACGGTTGCGCAGCGTATCCCCGACGGTGACGAACGGCGGGCTGACGGCCGACGTGGTGTGGAGATCGAGGAAATAGACCGGGCCCGCGGCATCGTCGAGCGTGGCGCGGATCGCCGAGAGCACGTCACGTTGTTCCTCCGCCTCTGCGTCATTCACCACGTCGAGGTCGGCGAGCTTCTCCGCGGTCCACTGGCGGTTGAGGTCGCTGTCGAGAAAACGGGTCTTTTCGGCCAGCGCCTTGAGGTTCCCGACGAGGGCCACGAACTTGCCCCGCACTTCGATGGATTTGCGGTCGAGTCGGTCCAGCACGCGTTGCGCGGCGCGCGTCCCGGCAGGCTCGTTGCCGTGCATGCCGGTCATGACGATCATCGTCGGACCGGAACCGCTGCCACGCCCGCCTACACAGCGTCTTGAATGAACCGGTGCCTCGAGCACTCCACTGGAACGGTCGGACACGTTGGAACCTAAGGGATGACCATGGTTGTCGTTATCGAAGGCTAGGGGGAAAAGATACCGGCATGCGGCCGGTCAGTCCAGTCCCTTGGTGGCGGACACGAGGACATCCCAGAAGTCCCCTTCCAAGCCGAAATGAAGGTGGCCGAACGGAGTATCCCGGCAGAAGTGCTCGACCTGTTCGAGCAGTCGGTCGGACAGATCCGGCAGCACCCAGGGTAGGGCCAGACAGGAGGAGAGCGAGGCGGCGGCGGCGAGCCCGGTCATGCGCTCGACCCGTGGGCGGTCGCTCTTGAAGAGCTTCCAGATCCCGGCTACGGGAAAGGAGCCTTCGCTCGGCCGCTCCCGGATCGTCTCCGCGTTGTCGAACGGCAGCGGTGCCGTGACCCAACCGTCGACAGCGGGCCAGACGACGCCGAAGTCGTCGCCGAGGGAAACGGAGGGCTTCGAGAGCGCCACCGCCGTACTCTTCCCCGCTCCCGACGGACCCGCGAAGATCCAGGCGCGATCACCACGCAGCACGCCCGCCGAGTGCATCGCGAAACCTCCGCGCTCCGCGGCGGTCCGGGCCGCCAAGATGCGCGCCGCGTTCTCCAGCGAGCGCTCCGGCGGTTCTCCGGACCCGGTGTCGAGCGCCACTCTCCACCCACCGTCGGCCGGCCCCAGCGCGAACGCGTAGGACAACGCCAGCACACCGGACGGAGTCTCGAGGGCTTCGACGCGATAGACCTCTCCCGGACTCGGCTCGCCGAGCCAACCTCCGGCGTCGGCGTCGGTCACGTGGATGGTCTTGTCGAGCGGTAACCCCGATTCTCGGTCGAGATACGGACCCCAGCGATGCTCGAGGGCCGCTGCGTGCTCGTCGGAAAGACCCTCGAAGCGGAAGGCCCGGTCGCCGACGACGAGCTCCCGCGCTTCGTCTCCACAATCGCCGACGGAGTCGGAAAAACGGCGAATCGCTGCTTCCACGCGGGCAGTCTACAAGAAGCCGGGGTCAGGTCTTGAATCTGCCGTGTCAAACGCGAAAAACCGTTTGTTCGCAACCCAAACTGCAGATTCAAGACCTGACCCCGATCCGTTTGCAGCGGGCCGCTAGAATGCCGCGATGGCCAGTGCCGAAAGCCACCCCCTGACCCGCGAGTTGCTGCTGGACTACTTCGTCCGTGCGGCGCGCCCGCGCGAGAACTGGTTGGTCGGGATGGAGCTCGAGAAGATGGGCCGCGCGGCACGCGACGGGTCACCGCTGCCCTACTCCGGTGACGGCCCTTCCGTGCGCAAGGTGCTGGAGTTCATCCAGGCCCGGCGCGGTGGATCGCCGATCATGGAAGGCGATCACCTGATCGGTCTCGACGCGGCGTGGGGCACGATCACGCTCGAGCCGGGCGGCCAGGTCGAGTGGTCGTCGCAGCCCGCGCGGACGCTGGCCGAGCTCGAACGCCATCTGGACGGCCACCTGGACGTGATGCGCAAGGCCGGGAAGGCGCTCGCCGTTCGTTGGCTCGAACAAGCGGTCGACCCCGACATCCCGCTCGAACGCATGCACTGGATGCCCAAGGCGCGCTACGCGATCATGCGCCCCTACCTCGGGGCGCGCGGCCGCCTGGCCCACCGCATGATGACACAAACCGCGAGTATCCAGGTCGCGTTCGACTACTCCGATCAGCGCGACTGGCGCGACAAGTTCCGGCTCGCCGCCCTGCTGGCGCCGGTGGCCAACGCCCTGTTCGCGAACTCGCCGCGGATCGACGGCGCCGACACCGGTTACAAGTCGTACCGGGCGATCTGCTGGCAGCACACCGACCCCGCGCGCTGCGGGCTACCGGAGGTCGTGTTCGAATCGCACTTCGACCTCGAAGCCTGGCTCGACTACCTGCTGACCGTTCCGACGATCTTCCGCCACCGGGCGCGCGGCCTCGTTCCCGCGGGCGGCACCCCGTTCGGCGAGGTGCTCGGGCGTACGGGTTGCGACGCACCGAAATACGACGACTGGGAAACGCACATCTCGACGATCTTCACCGAGGTTCGCTCCTACACCTACATCGAGGTGCGCAGCGCCGATTTGGTGCCGGACGATCGCGCGTTCCAGGTGCCGACGTTCTGGACCGGCCTGCTCTACGACACCGATGCCCGGGGCGCGATGCTGGAACGCTGCGCCGCCTACGACGACCACGCGACGTGGCAGCAGGCGCTCCACGACGCCGCCAAGTCGGGGCTCGACGCGACGGTCGCCGGTATCGCGCTGCGCGACCTCGCCGCCGAAGCGATCCGGCATTCGATGGCCGGGCTACGCAGCGGGGCACCCTGGGCCGGTGAGGCAGACGGGGCTATCCGGCCCCTGGTGGCTCTGGCCCGGCTGCACGGCATACGCGTCGATTGAGCACGTCCGGCAGCGCCGCCGGTGCTTTGCTAGGATTCCGGTTTCCGAATCAAAACACGGCTGCCCGCGACGACCAGGGAGTCCCTCATGGCCTTGTCCAGCTACTTGAAGAAGCAACGTAACCGCCATCTCGGCGAGCTCAAGGAACTGCTCGCCATCCCGTCGATCAGCACCGATCCCGAACGCGCGGGCGACGTCAAGCGGGCCGCCCAGTGGGTCGGGGACCGGCTGCGCAAGGCCGGGTGCACGAAGGTCAAGGTTCACGCCACGAAGGGGCATCCGATCGTCTACGGCGAGTGGTCGGGGGCGCCCGGGCGGCCGACGATNNGGGCGGCCGACGATCCTCGTTTACGGCCATTACGACGTCCAACCGGTCGACCCGCTCGAGCTGTGGACGACCGACCCGTTCAGCCCGACGCTACGTGACGGCAAGCTCTACGCGCGAGGAGCCTCGGACGACAAGGGGCAGGTCATCGCGCACGTCAACGCCCTGGAGGCCCATCTTCAGAACGGCGGTTGTCCGGTCAACGTGAAGTTCCTCATCGAGGGCGAAGAGGAGATCGGCTCGCCGAGCCTCGACGGATTCATCGACAGCAACAAGGACCTTCTTCGGTGCGATGCCGTGGTCGTCTCGGACACCGCGATGTTCGCCAAGGGCCGCCCGTCGATCTGCTACGGGCTGCGTGGCCTGGCCTACGTGGAAATCACCGTGACCGGCACCGACCGCGACCTGCACTCCGGGACATTCGGCGGTGCCGTCGCCAACCCGGCCAACGCCCTGGTGACGATGCTCGACACGTTGAAAGACGCCAAGGGGCGTATCAAGGTCAAGGGCTTTTACGACAACGTCGCGCGGATGACCGCCGCGGAGCGCAGGGCCTTCGCCAAGCTCCCACACTCGGACGCACGGTTCAAGAAGTCGATCGGCGCGCCGGCGTTGCAGGGCGAATCGGGTTATTCCACGTTGGAGCGGATCTGGACCCGGCCGACCCTCGACATCAACGGCATCTGGAGCGGGTTTACGGGCATCGGGGCCAAGACGGTGATCCCCGCGGTCGCCAAGGCGAAGGTCTCGATGCGGCTGGTCCCGAACCAAACGCCGGCAGAGATCGTCCGCAAGCTGACACAGCACCTGCGCTCCGTCGCACCCAAATCGGTCCAGGTGGAGGTCCATGACCTGCACGGCGGGCACGCGTGGGTCACGAACAGGGATCGTCCCTCGTTGCAGGCGGCGTCGCGGGCGATGCAGCGGGCGTTCGGCCGCAAGGCGGTGTTCGTGCGCGAGGGCGGGTCGATCCCCGTCGTGGCGACGTTCGACAAGATGCTCCGCGTGCCCTGCGTGCTGATGGGCTTCGGCCTGCAGGACGACAACCTGCACGCGCCCAACGAGAAGATCGACCTGGACCAGTTCTACCGCGGCATCGAGGCCGCGGCCTACCTGATGGAAGAGCTCGGCGAGGTCGGCATCCGCCACGCCAAGACGAAGCCCCGGACCGCGCGCGGGCGATGATCCGGGGCCGCACAGCGGCGCTCCTCCTCATCGTGGTGACCGGTGCGTTTCCGGGTTCTGCCGGGGACGACGCCGATCTGTTGATCTCGACCGCGGTCAGCCTGAAGGAGCCGTTACTGGCGGCCATCGACGATTTCGCCGAAAGCCGTGGCGGGTCCGGGTTTCCCGCGGTCGACGTCCACGCCGCTGGGTCGTCGGTCCTCGCCGGGCAAATCCTTCGCGGCGCACCGACCGATCTGTTCGTCTCGGCCTCGCGCCCGGACGTGGAGCGGCTGGTCGCCGCGGGCCTGGTCGATCGGTCTTCAATCTGCTCGCTCGTAGGGAACGTCCTGGTGATCGTCGTGCCGGCCGGCGATCGAGGAATCGACGGCCTGGAGCAGTTGCGAGACTCGAGGTTCGAGCGTATCGGTGTCGCCAATCCTCGCACGGCCCCTCTCGGCCGTTACACCGCCCAGGCGCTGGAAGCTGCGGGCTTGCTCGGGCTGCTGGCGGATCGCCGGATCATCGCCGGGCACGCGCGCCAGGTCGTTGATTACGTCGCCCGCGGCGAGGTCGATGCCGCGGTGGTCTACGCCACCGATGCCGCGCGCTTTGCCGACCGTGTGTCCGTCGCGTTGGAGATCGACCCCGGGCTCCACGAACCGGTCGAGTATGTGGTCGCGCACCTCGGCCGAAACGACCCCGCGTCGTGGAGCGCGCAACTGTTCGACCATCTCTGCTCCGACGCCGGCCGCGCCCGGTTCGAGGAAGCCGGTTTCACGCCATGGCCTGGCCCGCACTGAAGCTGTCGCTGTCGGTCGCACTCGTGGCGACCGTCTTCGTGGTGCTCTCGGGCACGGCGTTCGGCTGGCTGCTCGCGCGCGGTCGTTTCCGGGGCCGCGAGTTCCTCGATTCGGTCCTGATGCTCCCCCTCGTCCTGCCCCCGACCGTGACCGGCTACTACCTCATCGTGCTGCTCGGCCGCCGCGGTCTGCTGGGTGCGCCGCTCCACGACCTGACCGGATGGTCGATCCCCTTCTCCTGGAGCGCGTGTGTGATCGCCGCCGTCGTCGTCGCGCACCCGTTGATGGTCCGTGCCGCGCGTGGTGCGTTCGAGGCGATCGACGCGCGCCAGTTGTTGGCCGCCGCCTCGTTGGGTCACGGGAGCGGGTCGATCTTCCTGCGCATCGCCGTGCCGTTGGCGCGCCGCGGCCTGGCCGCCGGCGCCGTGCTCAGCTTCGCGCGGGCCATCGGCGAGTTCGGTGCCACGCTGCTGCTCGCCGGGAACATCGCGGGGCGCACGCAGACGCTGCCGCTGGCGATCTACGAGGCGCTGCAGATGGGCGACGATCGCGCCGCACTGGTGCTCTCGCTCGTGTTGACCGCCGTCTCGCTCGCGGCGATGGCCGGGATCTTCCGGCTGGGTCGAAAAAGATGAGCGGCTTCGTGGTCGACTTTTCGCTGACCCGGCGATCTACGGATTCCACCGGCTTCCGCCTGGAGGCGCGGCTCGAGACGCACGAGGGGATCACCGTCGTTTCGGGACCCAGCGGCGCGGGCAAGAGCACCCTGCTGCTGGCCATCCTCGGAGCGTTGCGGCCCGAGCGCGGCCGCATCGCTGTGGCGGATCGTACGCTCTTCGACTCGACGAACGGGATCGATTTGCCTGTACGCGATCGCCGGCTGGGGATGGTGTTCCAGGAAGGCGCGCTCTTCCCCCACATGAACGCGCTGCAAAACGTACTGTTCGCCGCGCGGGGTGACGACCGTCAGGCGCTGGCGCACCGTCTGCTCGACCAGGTGGGCGCGGGTTCGTGGCACGAGAGGTATCCGCGAGAGCTCTCCGGCGGCCAACGACAGCGCGTGGCCTTCGCTCGGGCGCTGGCAGCGCGTCCGCGCGCGTTGTTGCTCGACGAACCGTTTTCCGCCTTGGACCGTTCGGCGAGGGCTCGACTGGCAGATCTCTTGCTCGAGCTGCGCGGCGAGGCCGGGATCCCGTTCCTCCACGTGACGCACGATCTGGCGGAGGCGTTGCAGCTGGCGGACCGCCTGATCCTGCTCGACGCCGGCCGCGTCGCCGCCGCCGGCGATGCCGGCGACGTGCTTGCCGCGATGGGTAGCGGCCCGGCACACGACAACCTGTTTTTGGCCGATGTGGCACGGCATCACGCGGATGCGGGTTACACGGAGATCGTCGTCCGGGGTGTCTCGCTCTACTGCGGGTTGCTCGAGCGGGAATGCGGAGGCCGCGCGGTGTTCTCGCTGGGCAGCCGGGAGCCGCTGCTTGCCGTCGCCCCGCCGGGTCCGACCAGCGCACGCAACGTCGTCGAGGGCACCATCCGCTCGATCGAGGCGCACGGCTCGGGCGTGCTCGTCGTCGTCGAAACGCCGCACCCGCTCAGCGTCAGCGTGACCCCGTCGGCGGTCGCGGAGCTCGACCTGACCGTCGGACGGCACGTTTATTTGCTGATCAAGGCCGCCGCCCTGCGTTGCCTGACATAATCGGCAGCGTCGAGTTGTTCTCGTCGATTCGTCATGAGGTGATCGAGGGATGAGCGCACGTGAGTTGTGGGACCGCTACCGGGACCACCTGATCGATCTACCGGAGCTGGGTTTCCGACTGGACTGGAGCCGCATGGATCTCCCGGGCTCGGTGGTCGACGGGATGTCCGCGGCCTTCGGGCGAGCGTTCGATGCGATGGGCGCGATCGAGGCAGGCGAGAGAGCCAACGTCGACGAGGACCGCGCGGTGGGCCACTACTGGCTCCGTGCGCCCGGACTGGCCCCGGATACCGAGACGGCAGAATCGATTCGACGAGTGCAGGCGGACGTGAAGCGTTTTGCGGCGGAGGTTCACGACGGATCGGTCCGGCCGCCGGGCGCGGAGCGCTTCGAAAGGTTGCTGGTCGTCGGGATCGGCGGTTCCGCGCTGGGACCGCAGTTCGTCGCCGACGCGCTCGGTGGACGCGCCGACCGGCTGCGCCCGGCGTTCCTCGACAACACCGACCCCGACGGAATCGATCGGGTGCTCGACGAGCTCCGAGAAGATTTCGATCGTACGCTGGTGGTCGTGATCTCCAAATCGGGCGGCACGCCGGAAACACGTAACGGAATGCTCGAGACACGTGCGGCGTACACGGCCCGGGAGCTCGAGTTTGGCCCTCACGCGGTCGCAATCACGGGACCCGGCAGCAAGCTCGACCGCTACGCCGAGGAACACGGCTTCCTCGCACGGTTCCCGATGTGGGACTGGGTCGGCGGCCGGACGTCGGAGACGTCCGCCGTCGGTCTGCTCCCCGCCGCGCTCCAGGGCATCGACACCGACGACCTGCTCGCGGGCGCCGCGGCGATGGACGAGGCGACGCGAGTACGCGAGGTGCGCGCCAATCCGGCCGCGCTGCTCGCGGCGTGCTGGTACCACGAGGGCCGGGGGCGCGGCGCCCGGGACATGGTGCTCCTGCCGTACCGCGACCGTTTGCAGTTGTTCAGTCGGTATCTCCAACAGCTCGTGATGGAATCTCTGGGCAAGGAGGTCGACCTCGCGGGCAACGTGGTGCATCAGGGCATCGCGGTCTACGGCAACAAGGGGTCGACCGACCAGCACGCCTACGTCCAGCAGCTGCGGGACGGGCTGCACAACTTCTTCGTCACCTTCATCGAAGTCCTCCACGAGCGCGACGGCGACAGCCTGGAGGTCGAGGACGGGATCACCTCCGGAGACTATCTCGCCGGGTTCCTGCTGGGCACGCGCGAAGCGCTCTACGAGAACGGGCGGCACTCTCTGACCATCACCGTCGAACGGCTGACGCCGTTTGCCGTCGGCGCGTTGATCGCGCTCTACGAGCGCGCCGTCGGCTTCTACGCCGACCTGGTCGGGATCAACGCCTACCACCAGCCCGGCGTGGAGGCGGGCAAGCGGGCGGCGGCCGCCGTGCTCGACCTGCAGCGCAAGGTGTTCGCCGAGCTCACCGCGCGCGGAGCCGGCGGTGCGAGGGTCGAGGAGCTCGCGACCGCCGTCGGCGCCGAAGACCAGGTCGAGACCGTGTTCCACATCTTGGAACGACTCGCGCGCAATCCCGCGCGCGGGATCGAGGCGCGGCCTGGAGCCACACCGTTCGACGCGGTCTACGCCGTGAAGGCGCCATGAACGACTACGACGTGATCGTTCTCGGCGGCGGCTCCGCCGGCTCGACCGCGGCGGCGGCGGCGCATGCCGGCGGCGCGAAGACGTTGATGATCAACGACGGCGAGCTCGGCGGGCTGTGCATCCTGCGCGGCTGCATGCCGACGAAGGCGATGCTGGCCGCCGCGCACGCGGTCCACGAAGCCCAGCACCTGGAGCCGTTCGGCGGCCGGCTCGTAGGGACGATCGAGGTCGACTTCGCGCGTATCGCCGTGCGCAAGGACGGCCATGTCGCCCGTTTCAAGAAGGCCAAGGTCGAGTCGATCGAGGCGGCGGGCTACACGGTGCTGGACGCCCGCGGGCGGTTCGTCGAACCGGGCGTGATCGAGGCCGGCGGGGAACGGTACCGTGGGGCCAAGTTCGTCATCGCGACCGGGTCGGTGCCCGCGTCGTTACCCATCCCCGGCATCGAGGACGTGCCGGTGTGGACCAGCGACGACGTGATGCGGCTCGAGAAGCTGCCGCGGCGATTGATCGTCCAGGGTGGCGGGCCGATCGGTCTCGAGCTGGCTCAGTTCTTCGCACGCGTCGGAACCGAGGTCACCCTGGTCAATCGCTCACCGCTGTTGAGCAAGACCGACGCCGAGTGTGGTCTGGAGCTGCGCAACGCGTTTGACGACGAGCCTCGCCTGTCCCTCGCGATCCCGGGCAAGATCGAACGTCTGACCCGTCGCGGCAAGGGCCTCCGCGCGCTGCTGATGTCGGATGGCGGGGAAGAGCAGATCGACGCCGACGCGCTGCTGATGGCGGTGGGACGCGATGCGGCGCTCGACGGGATCGGCCTCGACGCGGTCGGCCTCGCGCCACGGGACGGCGTCCTGCAACACGACGCGGAGATGCGCAGCGCGCACCCCGACATCTACGTTGCCGGGGACTCGACCGGCGATTATCAGATCCTGCACCTGGCCAACCAGGAAGCGCAAGTCGCCGGCCACAACGCCGCGGGGGCCGCCGCCCGGACGATGGACTACCGGCTGTCCATGTCCGTCGTCTTCACGGATCCGCCGTTCGCCAAGGTGGGGCTCGGCGAGCAACGGGCCCGGGCCGAGGGCCGGGACATCATCGTGGGCCGGGCGCGTTTCCCGGAGACCGGGCGGGCCATCACCATGGAGACGGCGCACGGGCTCTGGAAGTTGGTGGTCGATCGCGAGAGCGGGGAGATCCTGGGGTCCGCGATCCTCGGGCCACGCGCCGACGACCTGATCCACGAAGTCGCCATTCTGATGCATTTTCGGGCAAAAATCGGGGATGTCTTCGAACTGCCCTGGTATCACCCGACTCTCTCCGAGGTGTTCTTGGACCTCGCGCGGGACATCCAGTCGCAGCGCACCTGACAAACGCCGACCGGTGACCCATATTCGACCAGGGTTTAAATACTTAGGGGTTGCCTTTCATGAAGGGTGTGATTTCGTTCCATCCTCTCGATCCGGATTTCTTCGATTCGACGATCGAGCCGCTCGTGATGGGTGAAAAAATCGACCCCGGTGCGTACGTATCGGCAGCGCTGCGCTTTCTCGTCTGCNNCGCTTTCTCGTCTGCAGCTGGGAGGCGGCACACTACAAGCAGACCCTCGACTTCCTCCTCGACCAGCTCGAGCCGCCGCCACCGCCCGAAAACGGCACCCTGTGGGACAAGGTGCGGACTCGGCTCGAACGCTTCGACCACAAGCCGAGCGTGCTGGTGCGTCACGTGGCCTCCAAGATCGAACCGGAACTGCACCTCGAGGGCCGTCCCTATCTGATCACCGAAGGCTCGGCCGAGTCGGTGGCCGCCGTGATCGAAGACTTCATGCAGGCCGAGAACGAAGTGAGCGCACAGTCGCTGATTATCGAACAGCTCGAAAAGCTCGATCCCGCGATCGCCAAGGGGATCGAGCTGGGGGACTTCGACGAGCCGCCGGCGTCGGGGAGCTATCGCACCGATCTGCTGAACTCGCTCAAGTCAATCTTCGAGATCGCGCGCGCAGCCCGCGCCGATCAATCCTGGGGTGCGGCCGACGGCCGCCCCGAACCGGCACGCACCGTGCTCGCCCGGGAGCTCGCGTGGCGCGCAATGCACCTGCACTCGCGCGCGATTCCTTTCTGGATCGCCCGCGATGTCGACGGACTGGACAGCATCTGCCGGGCGTCGGGGGTCGAACCGCCCCCGTTCATCATGCCCGCATGGCCGTTGTTTCCACGGAGCTGCGAGACCTACCCCGAAATGCGCGAACAGCTCGGCGTCGAGATCCATGGCGAACGTTCGGTCGGCGCCTACGTGGCCCCGGGAGACATCCCGGAGCTGCTCGGTTTCCTGAACGAGAACGGCGCGCGGATGATTCAGGCCGCCGCGCGCCATGAAGTCGGCTCCACTTGCAAGACGCTGTTGCGCAAGATTCGCGAATGCGTTTGCTTCGCTCACCGTGCCGGGGTCGGTTACATCGAGGCGAGCGGTATCCTGCCCGTCGGTCCGGAGCCGGGGGAGGCCTTCTGAGGTAGCATGGCCGCAGGGGTCACGCCATGAGCCACCCGAAACCGGTTTCATTGATTGCGGAACGTGCCGTGCGCTACCTGCGCAAACGTGGCTCGACGGCCGACAGCCGCACCCTCGCGCTCGAGCTACTGACGACGCAGACGGCGAACGAGTCCGCTGCACGTCGTTTACTCGAGACCGCGTTCGGCGGCGATCCGCGGCTGCTGTATCGCGACGACGCCTGGACGACAAGCGACGCGGCGGCGGAATCCCGGGAAACCGCCGAGCCAGAGGCCGATCCGGAACGCGTGCTCGTGTTCATCCGCGGGCAGCGGCCCGAGCCCGCCAAACCTTACGAGTTGAAAACGATCGCCGCCTTGCGCCTAAGGGACGACGAGGTGATCGGCGCGTGCGGCGGCGACCCCGTGGCCGGTGCCTATGGTAATCGCCTACGCAATGCGATGCTCGAGCTCCTCGACTGCGCGATTCCGGTGACGCATGCGACCGGAGCCGCGGTACGGGCGTTGGAACAGTGGCTCGGCGAGCCGCTGTCGGCGCCGATCTCGTTGCGTCGGCTGGGACGGGACCGTGTGGGGCTCGCGCTCAGTCACGAGCTCGAGGACCTCGTTGCGCGTCTCGGCCTGGACTGGTGCGAGGGTGAGGACCCGCTGGAGATGGCCGACACGCTCGACGCGTGCCTGGCCACCTTGCGGCGTCCGGGTGAGTCGCTCCATTCGCTGCGCGAGGGCGCCGACCACGGAATCAAGCCGATCGATTGGTCGCGTTACGCCTTCAACCGCGAGTTTCTCCGACGCATCCCGCGTGCGCCCGGTACCTACCGGTTCTACGACAAGCGCGGGAACCTGCTCTATGTGGGCAAATCGAAGAACCTGAAGCAACGGATCGGATCGTACTTCCGCGAGCAGCGCAAGCGAACCGAGCGTGTACAGCGCTTGATCGACAAGGTCCATCGCATCGAGTACGAGGCAGCCGGTTCGGATCTCGAGGCGATGCTGCGTGAGGCCGAACAGATCTGCAGGGACCGGCCGGAGGCCAACGTCCAGCGGCGGATCCATAGCCGGCGGGGACGTTCGGAAAGACTGCGGGCCATCCTGATCCTCGAACCGGCGGCCCCGCCGCACGTGTTGCGCGCATTCCTGATCCGTGAGGGCCGTTTGATCGATCGCGTCCCGATCGGCCCGCGCGGCGGGGGCCTCGCGCGTATCCGGCGCGTCCTCGACAACCACTACTTCTCGGTCGCGGAAGGCCCTGCGCCGGTCGACGACGGCCCGGACCTGGATGTCGAGGTGGTCGTACGTTGGCTCGCCGCCAACCGCGACCGTGTCGTCGCCTTCGACCCGACCGATCTCAAGACCTCCCGTGAGGTCATCGAGCGGTTGCGTTGGTTTCTGTCCCAGGGCAGCCCTTTCGATCCCGATGGAACGCCGATCCTGTAGCGCTGATCGTGGGACCGCGGGTCACACACCGGCGCCGGCTGCACGAAGCAACGCACAGATCGACTTGGAATCCCGGATTCTTCCGTCGGCGGCCGCCCGGACCGCCTCCTCGAACGGCAGCGAGACCACCTCGAGGAGCTCGTTGCGCTGCAGCGCCTGCTTGCCGCGCTCCAGCCCGGTACCGCGAAACAGCCAGATCTTTTCGTCGGTGAACCCGGGCGTGGTGAAGATCCATCCCAGGGGCTCCAGTCGGCCGACGCGGTAACCGGTCTCCTCCTCTACCTCGCGCGCCGCACAACTCTCCGGCGACTCCCCGGGATCCAGCTTCCCGGCCGGGACTTCCAACAACCAACCTTCGGCCGCGTAGCGGTACTGCCGCACCAGGATCGCGTTGCCGGCGGCGTCGACGGGCACGACGGCGGCGGCCCCGGGATGGCGGATCATCTCGAGCTCGCACGAGCGACCGTCGGGCAACAACACCTCGTCGACGTTGACGGTCAAGAAGCGACCCGCGTACACCTGTCTCGACGAAACCGGGTTTTTGGTATTCATGCGCGTGATTCTAACTCCCGGAGCGGCGGGCCTTCCGGGGACTGGTCCATAATGCCCGGCGTGAGCGACCGTCCGATCTATCTCGACCACAACGCGACGACACCGATCGCGCCCGAAGTACTCGAGGCGATGCTGCCCGCGATGCGTGACGGTTTCGGCAACCCCTCCTCGGCCCACGCGTACGGTCAAACCGCCCGCGCCTTGATCGAGGAAGCGCGCGCGCGCGTTGCGACGCTGCTCGAATGCTCGCCCGACGAGATCGTCTTCACCTCGGGCGGCACGGAGTCCGACAACGCGGCCCTGATCGGGATCGCGGAGGCCACGCGCGATCGCGGCCGCCATCTCGTGACGTCGACGATCGAGCATCCCGCGATCGTGGCCACCTGCGCCTACCTCGAGAGCCGTGGTTGGGAGGTCGCCCGGGTCGGCGTCGATCGCGACGGGCGACTGAAGTTGGACGAGCTCGCCCGCGCGGCCCGGCCGGAGACGAGCCTGATCTCGATCATGCACGCGAACAACGAGACCGGGGTCGTCCAACCCGTCGAGGAGATACGCGAGACCGTCGCGCCCCTGGACCCGGTGCTGCACACGGATGCCGCGCAATCGGCGGGCAAGATCGATTGCCGTGTGGACCGCTTGGGGGTCGACGCGCTGACGATCGCCGGGCACAAGCTGTACGGCCCGATGGGTGTGGGTGCGCTGTACCTGCGGTCCGGCACCCCGTTCTCGCGCCATCTGCATGGGGCGNNCCAGATCGTGGGACTGGGCAAGGCCTGCGAGCTGGCCGTGCAGGAACGAACGACACGCGAACGACATCTCGCCCGCCTCCGTGACCGACTCGAGACGCTCTTGCGGGCCGGGTTGAACGACCTCGTCGTGCACGGGGGCGGGGCTCCTCGCCTGCCCAACACCTGTCACGCCGCGATCCCCCGCACCTCGGCGATCGAGCTGCTCGCCGCGGTGCCGGAGATTGCCGCCGCCGCGGGCTCGGCCTGCGACGCGGGCGAGCCCCACGTATCGGCCACGTTGCGCGCGATGAACGTCGACGAGCCCACCGCGCTGGCCACGTTGCGGCTGACCGTCGGACGCGCCAATACCGAGTCCGAGATCGAGCGCGCCGCGGAACTGCTCGTTCGGGCGGCGCAGACCCGGCGCGGGTCCGCGACCCGATGAGCCGGCGTGTCGATCACGACGGGCAGACGCTGCTGATCCGCTTCCCCTTCGATCGCGCGCTCGTCGAGCGCGTCAAGACGCTGCCCGGCAGACGCTGGAACGCGAGCGAGAGGTACTGGTTCGTGCCCGACGATCACGTCGTGGCCGTGGTCGATCTGCTCGCCGACGACGGCTTCGAGTTCGACGAATCGACGCGCGGGCTGTACACGGCGCTCGGCGGCTCGCGCGCTCTGGACGAGAGACCGGCGTCCACCGGGGGCCCGTCGTTGACCGAGCTCCCGCTGTTCGCCGCAAACGAACGGCGCGGCGAGCCGCTCGCGACGGTCGACGACACGGATCTCACCGTCGGCAGGCTGAACGGGCGCGTCCGCGAGCTGCTCGCGGGCGCTTTTCCGGCACCGGTATGGCTCGTCGGCGAGATCTCGGGATTCAACAAGAGCGCGCACCGCAAACACGTCGGCTTCGAGCTGATCGAGCGCTCCGAGGACGGCCAGGCGGTCTCGAAAGTGTCGGCGATTCTCTTCGAATCGACGCGACGTGAGATCGAGCGACAGCTGCGCGACGCGGGCGAACCGTTCCAACTCGAGGACGAGATCTCCGTGCGCTTCTCGGTCCGCGTGGACCTGCACGTGCCCTGGGGCCAGTATCGCGTCGTCATCGAGCGGCTCGACGTCCATTACACGCTCGGCGAGGCGGCACGGCGGCGCGAGGAGATCGTCCGGAGGTTGACTGCGGCCGGGTTGCACGAGGTCAACCGGCTGCTCCAGCTCCCGGCACTGCCGTTGCGCGTCGGTTTGATCACCAGCCTCGGGTCGGATGCGTACAACGATGTCCTGCGGACACTCGGCGAATCGGGGTTCGCGTTCGCGGTCACCGTCCATGGCGCACGCGTGCAGGGCCACTCGACCGAGCCCTCGGTGCTCAACGCGCTGGACTGGTTCGGCGCCCGGGCAGATCGTTTCGATGCGCTGCTGATCTGCCGCGGCGGCGGCTCGCGGACCGATCTCGTCTGGTTCGACACCGAACGGCTCGGCCGAGCGGTCGCTCTCTTCCCGCTGCCGGTGATCATCGGAATCGGGCACGAACAGGATCAGTCCGTGCTGGACGCCGTCGCGCGTAGCTGCAAGACCCCGACCGCGGCCGCCGGATTCCTGGTCGAGTGCGCGAATCGGGCGCTGCACCGAACCGAGGAGACGGCGCGAGAGATCCTCGCCTCCGCCGCAGATTCGATCGCGCAGCGCCGGCGCGAGTCCGAGGATCGGGCCCGACGGTTGGCCGGCACGGTGCGCCACCGGCTCGAGCTCGAGCGGAGCCGTCTGGAGCAATTTCGGCGTCAGGCACGAAGCTCCGTGCAGGCGGCACTGCAGAAGGCCCGGGAGCGGGTCGCCGTGTCGACGCAGCGCATCCCCCGCGAGTCGCGCCGATTGCTGGAGCTCGGTCGCGAGCGACTGACCTCACGCCAACGCAGGCTCGTGCTCGTCGATCCGCGCCGTGTCGTCGAGCGCGGCTACGCGATCGTGCGTCGAGCGGACCGTTCGGTGCTGGTCGACGCCGCGCGCGCCGATTCCGGTGAGACACTGATTGCGGAACTGAAACACGGGCGCCTGCGGGTCACGGCCGATAAGATGGTGCCCGACTCGAACGCGGACTGAGGGGCGCATGGCGGCGAAAGAGAAAAAGGAACCCAGCTACACGGAAGCGGCCGACAGGCTGGAGGAGATCCTGACCAAGATCGAGGAGGGGCAGGTCGACATCGACGAGCTGTCCGGGCTGGTCGAGGAGGCGGCGGGGCTCGTGCAGCTGTGCCGCGACAAGATCCACGCCGCCGAGATCAAGGTCAAGAAGATCACGGAAAAGCTCGAACGCGACGCCCCCGACGACGACAGCGAATCCCCGTGACCGCCTCCGAGCTGTTCGAGGGGCGCCTGATCATGGCGCCGATGACTCGCGGCACGGACCTGCCGTTCCGGCGGCTCGCGCGCGAATGGGGCGCCGAGGTCTGTGTCGGCGAGATGGCCTACGCCCACAAGGTCGTCTCCGGGCAGCGCGGCGAGCTGGCGTTGCTGCGCCGCCACGAGGACGAGCGGGTCTTCGGCGTTCAGCTCGCGGGGAAACGACCCGAGGTGCTGGCCGAAGCGGCCCGCATCGCCGCGGACCGCGGGGCGGATTTCGTCGACATCAACCTGGGGTGCCCGATCGACGACGCCGTGCGCCGAGGCTTCGGAGCGGCCTTGCTGCGCCGCGCGAGCCGCGTTGCAGAGCTGGTCGAGGCGATGAAACGAGCGGTCTCGATCCCGGTGACGATCAAGCTGCGAACCGGCTGGTCCAGCGAGAAGCCGACGTTCCTCAAGGTCGCACGCGCCGCATGCGAAGCCGGCGTCGACGCCATCACCCTGCACGCCCGGTCGCGGAACCAGCGCTACCGCCGGGCTGCCGACTGGAGCGCGGTCGCGCAGCTGGTCGAAGCCGTCGAGGTGCCCGTGATCGGTAACGGCGACGTGTTCGACTGGCGCGACGCGCGGGCGCGTCTCGAGCGCAGCGGATGCGCGGCGGTGATGGTCGGTCGCTGGGCCCTGGCCAAGCCGTGGATCTTCCGCTCGTACGCCGAAGAAAGAGATATCGAGCCGGACGCCGAGGAGCGTCTGGCCATCCTGCGGCGTTACGTCGAGCTGTGCCGCGAAACGTTCGGCGACGATGAGCTGGGGCGACGGCGAACGCGCCGTTTCCTCGGATTTCATCAGGATTTCTTCTACCGCTACCGCAGAGACGCCGGCGTGGATGCGGTCAACTCCGTCGATCCGCGCGACTGGGGTGCGCCCCCGGAGAACGAGCTCGAGAGCTGGCTCTGCCGCGCGGATGCGGGCGCTGTCGACGCGTTGTGCGACTGGCTGGTCGACGGGCGGGAACCTCTTGCGCCACCGCCGCCGGAGCGGCCCTCGCGAGCATTCAAGGTAAAGGCTTATGGTTAGTGTAGTCTTGGCGACCGCAAGACGAGGTGACGATGCGTGATCAAAAGTTGATTCTTCTGCTGACCGTCCTGTTCATCTTCGGGTGCGCCGGTGAGCCGGCGGCGCCGGAACCGACGGCCCAGGAACCGACGACCGCGCCGGAATCCGGGGCGCGCACGCTGGCCATTCCCCAGGTCGGTGGCGCTGCGCCGCCCCAGGGCCCGGCAACGAGACACGGGCCGCTGGTCTGGAACCTGCCGGCCGAATGGACGGAGGTGCAGCCTTCGTCGACCATGCGGCTCGCGCAGTACACCGTTCCCGGAAGCGGGGGCGACGGCGAATGCGTCGTGTTCTACTTCGGACCCGGCCAGGGCGGCGACCCGCTGGCCAACGCGCAGCGCTGGGCCGGCCAGTTCAGCCAGCCGGACGGCAGCGATTCCGTCGCCAAGATGACGATGCGGGAGCTCGAGGGCGCGGCGGTGGAGCTCCGGCTGGTCGAGGTCACGGGAACCTACGACGGCGGGATGTCGATGGGTGTCGAGCCGGCCCAACCGCAGCCGGGATGGATGCTGCTCGGCGGCATCGCCACCGGCCCCGACGCCCCGTGGTTCTTCAAGTTCACGGGCCCCCAGGCAACGCTCGAGGAGAACCGGGAAGCGTTCGTCGGCATGCTGCGGTCGATCCGGCAAGAGATCTGACGTTGGATTGGCGCCGCTCGCTGAAGATCCTGTTCGGCGTGCTGGTCGTCCTGTCGTTCCTGGGAGCGTTGCTCGGAATCCTGGTCACCGGCCCCGTGGTGGTTCCGCAGCGCAAGCTCGAGCTCGACGTGAACCCGTCGGCGGCGCGCCTGCAGGCCGACGTCGAGCGACTCTGTTCGGATTTCGGAACGCGCTCCTACCGGCAACCGCAAGACCTGCTGGCCGCTTCGGACTGGATCCGCGCCGAGCTGGAGGCCGCAGGTCTGCGGGTCGAGCTCCAGGACTACGAGCTTGACGATGGGGTGTTCCGCAACGTCATCGGCTTTCGGCCCGGGGCCACCCCGGATGCACCGGCGGTCGTCATCGGGGCGCACTACGACGCCTACGGCGGGTTTCCCGGTGCGGATGACAACGCGAGCGGCGTTGCGGTCCTGCTGGAGCTGGCGCGGACGCTACCCGACGCAACGCCGCGGTTCGGCCAGTACTTCGTGGCGTTCTCGACGGAGGAGCCGCCGTTCTTCGGCACCGAGGACATGGGGAGCTACCGCTTCGCGGGCAAGCTCGCGGCGGACGGCGTCGACGTGGATCTGATGATCGCACTGGACATGGTCGGTTTCTTCTCCGACGACCCCGGAAGTCAGACCGTGCCGCTCTCCGTCCTCGGGCTGCTCTACCCTCGCGAGGGCAACTTCGTCGCCGTGACGGCCGACCTGGCCAACGGCGTCGCGATCCGCCGCGTCAAGCAGGGGATCAAGGCGATGCGCGAGATCGAGGTCCATTCGTTCCGCGCTCCGGGAGGATACGCGGGAGTCGATCAGTCCGATCACCTGTCCTTCTGGCGCCACGGGTTCCCCGCGGTGCTCGTGACCGACACGTCGTTCCACCGCAACCCGCACTATCACCGGGCGGAGGACACGCCCGACACGCTGGACTACGACGCGATGGTCCGGGTCACTCGCTCCCTGCACGGCGTCCTGTGGAACAACGGAGGCGCTCCCGCGCCGGAGGCGCTGCCGTAAGGTCGCGCGTCAGCCCGCTCGGGGGATGGACCAGCGGCGGCGGAAACCGGCGATCTCGTCGACCGTGTAGAAGTGCCGCGCGGGTTTCGAGGAGTAGACCCGCTCGAGGTACTCGTCCGGCAGTCGTAGCTCCTCTTTGAAGCGCTCGTAGAGCTCGCCCGCCAGCGACGTGACGCGCACGTTGCGGGGGACCATCTCGAGGCCGTCGAGGGCAAGGAACTCTCGCAGCGCCCCCGCGCCGGCGGTCGACAGGTCCTCCAGCCGGAGGACCAGCAACTCGACATCGCCCCGTTCGTAGGTCGCGTAGCCCGCCGCGTGCGGGAACGGCTCCTCGAAGACGTCGATGCCGAACACGTCACGGATTTCCCGGTCGAACCAGCGAACGGTGTAGTCATGGTCTTCGGCCTCGAGAAACCGTCGCCGCAACTCCCGCAGATCGAAAGTCCCGTCGCGGAAACGCCGAGCCGCGGCGGGGTCCTTGAGCCGGGACGACTCGAACAGCCACGAGACGTTGCGTGCGACGGGGTCGCGGATCAGGCTGATCACACGGCAGCCGGATCCGTCGAAGCCGTTCGCCGCGGGCTTGCGGAAACGTTCGTTCCAGTCGAGCAGCTCACTCATCCGTCGCTCGTCGCCGGAGAGTTCGACCCGTGCCACGGCTTGCCGGAACGCGTGTTCGCTGACGAAGTGAGAACGCTGCACGTCGAGCCCGGCTCCACGCAGCGACTCGATCACCGTCGTGTTGCCGGTCTTGGGCATCGCGAGGACGAGCAGAGGCTTGGTCACGGCTCCTTCGCGGTCAGCTTCTTGTAGGTCTGATCGAGCATCGGCCGAACCCGGTCGGTGAGGTTGGGCGTGCCGCGGTGCAGGATGTTGCCGTCGCGGAAGATCGCATCGCCGCGGTTCAATCGAAGCAGGTAAGGGTAGATGTTGTCTACGCCGTCGACGGCACCGAAAGAGCGCGGGAGGTGGTGGCTCCCCGGCAACATCTCCATCGCGCCCGTCTGCCAGGTGAAGTCCACCAGCGGGATGTTGAAGGTGACGCGGATGACCTCGTGCGGCCCGTCGGGATCCGGCGTGTCCTCCGGTTTCTGGTCCGAGTGCCAGCCCATGAAGTTCGATCCCTTCCAGTTGGCCTCGACGTTGGTCCAACCGCGTTTCCAGCAGCCTTCGCCCAGGACCGCGTCGACGAGCTCCTCGATCACCGGGTTTCGCTGGTAGCGGTCGTCGGCCAGCGCGCCGCCGAGCAGCTGGGCGTATTGCTCCAGATGCAGGGCCAGCCGACCGACGTTGCGACCGGAGGCAAAGCCGTCCTTGCAGGCTTTCGCGTACTCCGCTTCGAGCAGCGGCGCGAGCTCGGCCGCCAGGGCGTCGACGAACTCGAGCGGGAGGAAGTTCCTGAAAACGACGAACCCGTTCAGCGAGAATTCCTTCAACCAGTTTTCTTTTTGTGTCGGTTCGATCGGCATCGCGCTCTCGTTTCGACTCTACCACACGGGGTCGGGTCGACTTTTGAGTTCCCGTACAGTACTCATGTACGTGCTGGACCGACGATTCGCTACACCCCCATGGATCAAACCAACGACATCGCACTCGACCTGTCCGGAGTCGGCATCGTCGTGCGTGGGCTCGAGCCTGCGCTCGAGAGACACTTCGAAACGGTCTGGGCGGCTTACCGCGGCGACGCGCCGGCCGAGGCACTGCTCGACGTGGGCGTGCGTGTCGAGGGCGACCCCGTCACCGACCGGACCTTGACCGCCAAGACCTCGCGTGGTGATGTCCGCCGCGATCGTGCCGGCTTCACCATGCGCGAGGGATCGATCGACATTGAAGCGGATGGCCGAGCACGCGCTCGGATCGCCCCGGCGGAAGTCCGGCTGCAGTACCACGCACTGGTCA
>WVWW01000121.1:0-2576 GCA_011773795.1 Acidobacteriota bacterium | reverse complement strand
CGCGGGGATCGTTTTGGAAGACGGTCGGGCCTTCGTCCTGGTCGGTCCGTCCGGCAGCGGCAAGACGACTTGGGCGCGGCTGGCCAAGGAGGCCGGCGCGCTGCTGGTCAGCGACGACATGGTGTTCGTCGACGGCGCCGCTACCGGTGTGGAGGTGCTGAGCGCACCGATCCGCGGCGACCGCGCGAACCCCAAAGGACCGGGCCGCTGGCCGCTGGCCGGGATCCTGTTTCCGGTTCAGGGGGAAACGGCGGAACTGAAGGACGTCGGGCAGCTCATCGCGGCAACCCGGCTGCTGGCGAATCTGCCCTACCTCTCGGACTGCCCGCAGGATGACGGACGCATCGACGGCCTGGTGCAGCATCTGCTGGCCGCCGCACCGACGTACGAGCTGACGTTCGCCGAGAGGGACGCGGGGTTCCTCGATCGTCTGCGATCTCTGAAAGCCCCGGGGAACCAGCCCTAGCTCACCTGCCACTGCGCGCGGTAGGCCAACCCGAGCTTGATGATGCGGTCGAGCAGCTCGGGGTACTCGATCCCGGCGACCTCGGCCGACTCCGCGAACTCGTCCCCGTAGGACAGCTGCGGGTTGGGGTTGGCCTCGAGCAGGTAGAGCTTGCCGTCGGGCGTCAGCCGCAGGTCCATGCGTGCATAACCGGTCAGGTTGAGGTTGCGGTAGGCACGCTTGCACAACCGTTCGAGTTTGGGCTCGATGCCCTCCGGCAGGTCCTTCGCGCGGCCGTACTTGATCCCCGCCTTTTTCTGATACTCGACGTCCCACTTGACCTTCGCCGTCGCGATCAACGGCGTCGCGTCGTCCTTGGTCGACGTCAGCTCCCACGCCGGGAAGGTCTGCAACCGCTGGTTGCCGATCACGCCGACGTAGAGCTCGCGGCCGTCGATGAAGCGCTCCGCTAGGGCATCGGTGGAGAGACTCTCGTGAACGAAGCGCACGCGCTCGGCGAGCTGTTCGTCGTCGTTGACCAGCGAGGCCTGGGCGATGCCGACCGAGCCCTCCTCGGTCAGCGACTTGACGAACAGCGGAAACTCCAGGCGCTTCGGCCGGCGGACCTTCTGACCCAGTCGAAAGACGGCGAAATCAGGCACCGGGACCCGGTGGTAGGTCAGGATCTGCTTGGCCAGCGCCTTGTCGTGCGCCAGCAGCAGGCCGCGCGGGTTGCAGCCGGTGTAACGCCGCTTCATCAGCTCGAGATAGCTGACGACGTGGTGATCGTAGACCGAGACGCCGTGGAACTCTTCCAGCAGGTTGAACGCGATGTGCGGGTTGAATTCCTCGATCGCCTTGCGCAGCACGCTGAGATCGTCCTGCAGCCCGAGCGCCAGCACGTCGTGACCGAGATCGTCGCGCAGCGTGACGAGCACGTCGTACTCGGTCTTCCACTTGGTCATCTCCTGCTCGCTGACGCCGTCGAGGGTCTCGGGCGGCACCAGGTCCTCGTGCATCGGAACGAGGATCCGCAAGGTGCGTTGCTTCGACTTGCGCTTGCTCACAGCGGGATCTCCCGGTGGGTCCAGTGCATGCAGTTCATCGTGTGCACGGTGACCAGCATCACCGCCTCCTGGCGCGCCTGGTTGACCGGCATGGCGACGCGCAGCTTCTTCTCGCGGCTGCGATCGATCAGGTCGCGGATCACCTGATCGACGGTGTAGGGGTGCGCCCCGGTCCACTCGGCGATCCGCTCGCGGATCTCCTTGCGGATCCCGCGCAGGAAGCTCGCCGCGGTCGGCCGCGCCGCGTGCTGCTTGTCGTTGGAGAACAAACGCGCCAGGTCGCGGTCGTAGTACTCGTCCCACTCGACCGCGTAGTGATCGCGCTTCTTCTTGTAGTGCTGGCGCAGCGTCATCTTCAGGTTCTTGAGCGGGTAGACCTGCTCGCGTGAGCGGACCGCCGCCGGCCGGCCGGCGATCTCGTGCATCAGCTCGTCGACGTACTCCAGCTTGCGCAACGCGGCGTACCAGTTGCGGTAGCGCGTGCGCCAGCGCGAGCGCGGCGCCAGCCAGACCGCGAACGTCTCGGCGAAGTCCTCGGCCGGGTGCGCCTGCGCGTACCACGCGTCCAGGTGCACGACGTAATTGCGGCTGTTGGGCTTGGGCTTGTAGGCATCGGGGTAAGGCTGCCGGAAGCTGCCGAAGATCTCGCGCCAGCGACGGCGCCTGTGCAGCCCGTACGCCGTGTCGATCGCGTGCCCCGCCTCGTGGCGCAGGATGCGCATGCACTCCCCTTCCGTGCCGCCCTCGACCTCGAGCATCTGCTTGCGCTCGAGCTTCATCAGCCGCGGATGCGCGAGGTAGAACGGGATCGCGATCCCGGGAATCCCATCGGGCGAGAACCACTCGCTGGACAGCCAGAAGTGAGGTTTGTGCCGTATGCCCCGGTCCTCGAGCTCCTGGTGCAGCCGCCGCGAGTAGATCGCCAGCGGGGAGCGTTCCAGCTTCAGACCCAGATCGCACAGCCGCAGGTCGAGCAACCGCTCGTCGTCGTAACGGGCCCAGTTTTTTCGCCGCTTCGCCACGCGTCGCGCTCCCACCGAGCGCGCAGTTTATCGGATCTCGCC
>WVWW01000005.1 GCA_011773795.1 Acidobacteriota bacterium | reverse complement strand
TGATCACCGACGAAGAGGGCGGCATCGGCACCTACGCCATCACGGGCGGGATGTCCACGGCG
Organism: Acidobacteriota bacterium; assembly: GCA_011773795.1. Classification (GTDB taxonomy): domain Bacteria; phylum Acidobacteriota; class Polarisedimenticolia; order Polarisedimenticolales; family Polarisedimenticolaceae; genus WVWW01. Next base: position 36,615 of record WVWW01000005.1, on the reverse strand, counting down.
AACGTCGACACGTTCTTCAACCGTTCGGGCACCTCGGACGGCGGCGCCAGCAACGCGCCGATCGTTCTGGTTCCGACGCCGGGGCCGGCGATCACCGGCTCCGTCCGCGACGCGGCAACCTTCGACGTGACCTTCGACGTCAACCTCCCTCCGGTGAGTGGGGGTGACTACACGCAGGACGGCTGTAACTGCGCGCCGACGGGCTACAAGGTCTATCAGGCGATCGTCGGGCGCGGCGGCATGCCGCCGGTGGGTCGCGACCTCTCGCTCTGGACCGAGCTCAACATGTCGGACGGCATGCCGCAGCCGGCAAACGGTACGCCCATCAACACGCCGCTCAGCCTCACGTCGAATTGCGGTTCGATGGACAACGACGTCTACCTCGCGACGCAGCTCATTTTTGACAGCGGCTTCGCCACGCACACGGTGTCCGGCAACACCACCCGCGTGGAGTGCGGACCGAACCTGGCGAGCCCCGCCGACACGCGGCCGGGTCGTCCGGATCGCCCGGGTCGTCCGGATCGCGAGCGCGGTCGTAGGCGGTAGACCCCTCCCTGTCATCATCTGACGCTCTGCGGGGGCTGCAGAACCTTCACCGGTTCTGCAGCCCCTTTTTCTTTTCAGGGCCTCCGTTGGCCGTCCCGCGATGCCGCGGTTATACTCCACGCGGTGAACCGAAAGAGCGCAGGCAGGCGGATGAAAAGGTTGCGGCCGCTATGGATCGGTCTGGTTCTCGCTGCCGCGTGGTTGCCCGCCGGGGCGAACTGCGTCAGCTCCCATCCGATCAGCACGGCCAACGGTACCGACCCCGCATACCGCAGCTTCATCTGGACGTCGACGGTCTTCGAGCCCTTTTACTTCCCGACCTACGCGCCGCTGGACTATCAGCCACCGATCACTCCGCAGCTACAGGCATCGTTCTGGTTGTCGGGCATGGGCGACCCCGCGATCGGCGCGGGCCACGACAACGGCTCGAGGGATCTCTCCGATCCTGCCGTCGGCGATTTGGCGTATCAGTCGGATCCGTTCCCCGTCTATTTCGGCGCGGAGCTCGACAGCGACTGGAGTTTCCCCGGGATCGACGGCTGCCCCCCGGCGGGGGGCTGCACCTGCCTCCTGCTCAGCGATGTCGATGCGCAGCAGAGGCACGGTTTGTTCGCCCTCGTCGGGGCCGCGAACGACCCTGTCGGAGGCACGTTCTTCAACCTGACCGGGAGCGATCCGCTGGGTAACGGCTTGCCGATCGTCCTCCGGGAGGTGCCACGGCCCGTGGTCACGGACGTGCAGCGCCCTCAGGCCGACACCGTCGAGATCACGGTCACCGTGCGGGGCCGGGCCGCGGGAGTCTACGACGCCGCGAGTGGCGCCGGCTGCGCCTGTGGTCCCACCGAGTTCCTGGTCCGGCAGCGGGTCCTTCCGCGCGATTCCGTGCCACCCACGGGCCGTACCCCGACCTCCTGGGCGGTGGCACCGCTGGTCGGCGGCGGCGCCCAGACGCCGACACCGGTGGACGGCTCCGTCACCGTCGAGTCGACCTGCCCCGGCGGCGACACCGATGTCTATCTCGTGACCGAGCTCTTCTTCGACAGCGGTTTTTCCACCGCGTTCGTCTCCGGAAACAGCATCCCCGTGGAATGCGGGGGCAATCTGTCGGGTGAGTTTCTGCTGGACGTCCGTACCTTGTTCGAGCAGCCCCGGCCCCGGGGCAAGAACCGCTGAGCCGTCCTTGAACGGTGCCCGTCCGGGCCCGGTAGTATCCTGAGGGCCGTTGCTGACGGAGGATTCTGCCTTGGATTCGTCCTACACCGGTCGCCGAGTGCTGGTCACCGGCGGAATCGGGTTCATCGGAAGCAACCTGGCGATCCGCCTCGTCGAGCTCGGCGCGGACGTCCTGCTGGTGGATTCCATGCTGCCGGCCTACGGCGCCGACCTGTCGAATATCGAGCCGGTTCGTGAGCGCGTCCGTGTCAACTACTCGGACATCCGCGATAGCCACAGCCTGGCCTACCTCGTCCAGGACGAAGACGTCATCTTCAGCCTCGCCGGGCAGGTGAGCCACTCGGAGAGCATGGCGGATCCGATGACCGACCTCGAGATCAACTGCGCCGCCCAGCTGTCGCTGCTGGAGTGCTGCCGCCGGCACAATTCGAAAGCGCGCATCGTGTTTGCCAGCACCCGTCAATTGTACGGCCGCCCGAAGAGCCTGCCGGTCACGGAGGATCATCCTCTCGATCCGGTCGACGTCAACGGCATCAACAACCTCGCCGCCGAGATGTACTACTCGCTCTACCACCAGGTGTACGGGATCCCGACGGTCAGCCTGAGGCTGACGAACACGTTCGGACCGCGGATGGACCTGCGCAGCCCGAACAAGGGCTTCGCGGGCGTCTTCATCCGCCAGGCGTTGGCCGGCCAGACGATCCGGGTCTTCGGGGACGGCAACCAGCGCAGGGACTTCAACCACGTCGACGACGTTGTCGAGGCGCTGTTGCTGGCCGGTGCCAAGGACGATCTGATCGGGCGGGTCTTCAACCTGGGTCACCCCCAACCGCACAGTCTCAACGAGTTCGTGGCCTGCCTCGAGCGTCTGACCGGCTGCACCCACGAGCACGTCCCGTTCCCGGCGGACGCCGAGATGATCGACATCGGAGACTATTACGGCGATTTCGATCGCTTCTCGAAGGCGGCCGGCTGGAACCCGGCGATCGGGCTCGAGCAGGGCCTGGAAGACACGATCGCGTGGTTTCGCCAGCGGAACATCGGATGATTCCTTTCTTCGACTATCGCCCGGAGACCCGCCGACATGCCGAGGGGATCCGCAGCGCGGTCGATCGGGTGCTGGAGTCCGGGCGGCTGATCCTGGGGCCCGAAGTCGAATCGTTCGAGGCCGAGTTCGCCGCCGCGACCGGTGTCGCGGGTGCGGTCGGCGTGGCGTCCGGTACCGATGCGATCGAGCTGGCGCTGCGTGGCCTGGGTGTCGGTGCCGGTTCCGAGGTGATCACGGTGGCCAATGCGGGGGTCCCTCCCGTGGCGGCGGTTCGAGCTGCCGGGGCACGCCCCGTTCTCGTCGACATCGACCCGGCCACGTTGAGCATCGATCCGCAGGCGGTCGCGACGGCGCTCGGGCCGCGCACGGCCTGCCTCCTGATCGTGCACCTCTACGGGTTCCCCGCCGCCCTGGAGCCTCTGCTGGAGCTGGCCGCCTCTGCGGGCGTACCGGTCGTCGAGGACTGCGCACAGGCGCACGGGGCGCGCTGCAACGGTCGACCGGTCGGCTCCTTCGGCACGCTGGGTTGCTACTCTTTCTATCCGACGAAGAACCTCGGGGCGTACGGGGACGGCGGGATGATCGTGGGGAACGACCTCGCTCTGCTGGCGAAGATCCGGCGGACGCGCGTCTATGGCTGGCGCGAGGGGACGCGTCGCTCGGAGATCGAGGGAAGGAACAGCCGGCTCGACGAGATCCAGGCCGCGATCTTGCGGGTGAAGCTGCCTCACCTGGAAGCGATCAACACGGAGCGCAGAGCGCTCGCCGCCCGCTTCTCCGAGCTCCTCGACGGAGCGCCGGGGAACGTCGTCGCCTCACGGCCGGGCAGCCAACCGGTGTTCCATCTGTACGTCGTCCGCTGCGACGACCGCCCGCGCTGGGCCGATGCCCTCGATCGAGCGGGGATCGGGCATGCGGTGCATTACGAAGATCCGGTCCACACGATGCCGGCCTATGCATCCCTCGGTCTGGCCCGCGGATCGCTGCCGCATACCGAGGCGGCCTGCGATTCCGTGATCTCGTTGCCGCTCTACCCCGGCATCGACGAGCAGGTCTTCGAACGACTGGCGACGGCGCTCGACGATCTTTAGCCGCCCGAGGTGCTCTCAAGTGTCTGATAAGAAAAGAGATATATCTTTCAATCATTCGCAGCTCGTGGGCCGGGAGCTGGACTACATGCGCGAGGCGATCGACGCGGAGCACATCTCCGGCGAGGGTCCCTTCGCGCATCGTTGCGCGGATCTGCTGCGGCGCGAGCTGGGCGTCGGCGCAGCGGTCGTGACCTCCTCGTGCACGGCCGCGCTCGAGATGACGGCCTTGCTCCTCGAGGCGAACCCGGGTGACGAAGTCATCCTCCCGGCCTACACGTTCGTCTCCACGGCGAACGCGTTCGTGTTGCGCGGGCTCCGTCCCGTCTTCGCCGACGTTCGCGAGGACACCCTGAACATCGATGAGACCCGGCTCGCGGAGCTCGTCAACGAGCGCACGCGAGCGATCGTCGTGGTGCACTACTCCGGCGTCGGCTGTGAGATGGATCGGATCTCCGAGCTCGCCCGGAGCCGCGGTGTGGAGTTGATCGAGGACAACGCCCACGGACTGTTCGGGTCTTACCGGGACCGACCGCTGGGATCGTTCGGCCGCTGGGCGACGCTCAGCTTCCACGAGACGAAGAACATCACCTGCGGGGAGGGTGGGGCGTTACTGCTGGATCGTGAGGACGATCTGCGGCGCGCCGAGATTCTGCGCGACAAGGGAACCAACCGGCAGGCGTTGTTTCGCGGGGAGGTCGACAAGTACACCTGGGTCGACCTCGGGTCGAGCTACAGCCTGTCGGACCTCCTGGCGGCCTACCTCTACGCGCAGTTGGAGCAGCGCGAAAGCATCACGCGCAAGCGCCGGGCCATCTGGGAAACCTATGACGCGGCTTTTCGTGGTGAACTCGAGGCGTGTGGCGTGCGTTTGCCCTACGTGCCGCCGCATTGCGTTCAGCCCTACCACATGTACTGGATGCGGCTGCCGGACGGGGCGACGCGTCTCCGTTTCATCGAAGCGATGAAGCGGCGCGGGATCCACTGCGTCACGCACTACCAGCCGTTGAACCTCTCGGCCATGGGGCGGCGTCTGGGCGCCGACCGACCGTGCCCGGTCACCGAGGCCGCCGCGGATACGCTGGTCCGACTGCCGTTCTACAACGAACTGGCGAGGGCCGATCAGGAACGCGTGATCGAGGAGACGCTGAGCTTCTTCGCGGTCTGACGACTCCTACGAGTCGCGCATCCTCTCGCGGACCTGTTCCAGTTTCTTGACCGCCGCATCCCGTTCCGGGCCGGGGAGCGCCCGTTCGAGGTAATGCTCCAATTCGTCGACCTCGGTGCGCGGGTCCTGCATCGCGTCCGCGAAGAACGCGAGCGCGAAGTGTGCTGCCGGGAGCTCGGGATGCTCGTCGTGGAGCGCCCAGAGACGATCACGGTGGCGCGTCACCTGGGTCGCGTTGGGATCGTTGCGCAAGGCGCGGACGTAACTCGAGATGGCGAGCTGCGAGCGCCCCTGGGCGACCCGGTAGAGGCCGATGTTGTAGCGCGTGGCCTTGTGATCGGGGGCCAGCTCGAGTGCGCGCAGGGCGGCGAACTCGGCGTCCCGCGGGCGGTCCGCCAGGTAGAACACCCAGCCCAGCGACGCGTGAATCTCCGGATCGTCGGCATAGCGCTCGGTGAGTGCGAGGAGCGACTGGATCGCTTCCTCGAAGTTCCCCTTCCGTGCGGTCAGCACGGCGAGATGTCGCAACACCGTGGGGTAGTTGGGCGAATCCGCGGGAACGGCACGGAGATGACCGATTGCGTCGTCGTCGCGGTTTTCCGCCATCGCGTCGAGCGCTTGCTTGAGTTCGGGATGGAGCGTTTCGGGGTCCACCGCCGCGGCGACCGGCCCCTCCGCGGCAACGTTCTCCGTTGCCGAGCGGGAGCCGCGGTAGAGGAACGAGGCGACCACGACCGCCACCAGGAGCAGGAAGAAGACGAGCAGCGTGCGTGCGGTGGCATTCATGGCTTGAGGTATCCTTTTGTCTCGGCGGGGCAGCATTTAGGGTAGATTCTGGTCGAGTGATGGTCAAGCAAGCCTGGGGTCGTCTGTCGGCCTTGAAACGAATCGCGGTCTGCCTGCTCCTGCTCGTCTCATTGTTCCACTTCGCGGCCGGATCGTGGGGCGCCGCCGAGTACGGCTTCGTCGACCTCTCGATCTTCCTGCAACTCACGGCGGAGTTTGCAGCGGGTGGGGACCTGTACGTCCCGGCCGACCACGTCGAGTCGTACAAGCCCTCCGCCGCGGTCTACAAGTTTCCGCCGCTGTTTGCCGTGCTGTTGCTCCCGCAGGTCCAGGGCGGCGTGCACTCCGGTCTGTACAAGGCGCACTGGATCGCTCACATGCTGTTGTACCTGGGCGCGGTCGCGCTGCTGGCGTCGGCGCTCGGTCGCAGGGCCCCACCCGCATTCGTGTTCGTCCTCGTTCTCGCGGCGTTGAATCTCGAGCCGTACTTCGAGACGCTGTGGCGGCTGCAGCTCGAGACTCCGATCCTGTTCCTCTGCGCCTTGGGGTTGTGGCTGGAACTCAGAGGTCGCCCGATCGGGGCCGGGGCCGCCCTCGGCGTCGCCGCCATGCTCAAGGTCTATCCGATTTTCCTGCTCGGCTGGTTCATCGTGCGCCGCTCCGGACGCGGGCTGGCCGGGGCCGCGCTCGCGATTCTCGCGACCGGCGCGTTGGGCTGGTGGGTCGTCGGAAGCGAGCAGAACCTGCTCTACTGGACGGTGATCCTGCCGCGATTGATGCAGGAGGTGCCCTCCATGGGCGCGGACAACGTCGCCCTGACGAAGCCGCTCCAGCGCCTGATCGGCATCGACCCGGGAATCGCCAAGCGCGTGGTTCAGGCGCTCGCGCTGGCGGCGCTGTCGGCCGGTTACTGGGTGCTCTACCGCCACGGAAAGCAGCGCCGTCCGGAGATCGATGCGGAGTTGTCGTTCGGCCTGTTCGTCTGCACGATGCTGCTGTTCATGCCCAATCTGTGGTCGAACTATCTCGTCTTGCTGATCATCCCGATCGCGAGCATCCTGTCCCACCTGTTCGGCTCGTTCGACGAGGTCCCCGCGCCCGCCCTCGGCACGTTGGCGTTCGCCTATTTCCTGATGTTGTTCTACACCCCGTGCGCCCCGTTCGACCCGCAGACGCCCTGCACGCGAGATCCTCTCTTCCTCGGCATTTTCGCGTGGCCCCGTGAGTTGCACGACCTCCTGGTCGAGTGGAAGACGCTCGCGACCGCCGCCGTGCTGGCCGTCTGGTTCGTCGTCGCGCGGCGGGCCGGGGCACGTTAGCCGCGCGGCATGCGGCGTAGTCGAAACGCGCGGATCTCGTCGGGCACCGGTGTGCGCCGCCTGTGGTCGGCGAGCAAGGCAGCCGCGGCGTCGACGCCCGACTGCAGCGCGGTGCCGGTGGAGGCGATCGACGGGAACGTCCGGTAGTTGCCCGCGAGGTAAACCTGCGGCCAGCTCGTGCTGCGCACCGGGGGATTGCGGTAGCCGCGATGGAACACGGGCGAGTACAGAGGCAGTCGCACCAGCCGCGTCCACAGCGGCTCCAGGGCGTGGCCGAACACCTGTTCGAAGTCGCGACGGTAACCGCTCCAGATCTCCTCGTCCGAAAGCCCGAAAGTCGGGTCGTCCCGGCTCGGCACGTGCGTCACGAAATTGAGGCAGGTTTCGCCCGGGCCGCCGATCGTCGGGTTGAGCGCCTCCAGGCGGAAGATCCCGTTGCTCGACTGCCGCAGGCTGGCGAGGTTCATCCAGTAGAAGTCGGGACGGATCGTTTGCCGCGTCACACAGAGTCCCGACAGGATTGCGGTGTAGCGGATGGAGAAGAGATCGGTCGTGTCGTCCGCTCCGATGAGCGAGCGGTACACCTCGGTGGGGAGCGCGCTGACGTAGGCGTCCGCGTGGACCGTCGTGCCGTCGTCGCACTCGACGCGGTCGATGCGTCCCGCGTCGGCGGTCAGTTTGGTGACTCGTCGGCCGGTCAACACGCGAACCCCGGCATCCTGCAGCAGCGCGGTCAGGCCTTCGCACAAGACCTTCGTCCAGTTGGTCTCCGGGACGAACCCGAGCGGCGCGGAGCCCTCACGGAAATGTAAACGCGCGCCGAGCCATGCCGCGCTGACCTCGTCGCAGGGACGCCTGAACTTGAGCCGCGTCAGTCGTTCGAACAGCGCCTCGCGAACCCCGGGCCCGCCCCAGGCGTCCACGAGCTCGGCCGCGCTGCGATCGTGCCAGTCGTCCCAGTCCGCCTTGCGGAAGCTTCGTAACATCAGGCGCACGAAGCGGAGCTTGTCCGCAAGCGACATCGGGAAGCGCAGGAAGTCCACCGGCGCGGCGAGGTTCCAGAGCTTGCCGTCGAGGTGAAAGAGCATGCGGATGTTGCGCCAGCGAACTTCGTTCAAGGCGCCGATGCGCTCCAGGAACCACAGCAAGGTCTGATCGCGGCGCAGGATGTGGTGGTAGGCGAGCGGGTAGAAGTGACCGTCGCGCTCGATGGTGCCGGCGAGCCCGCCGAGCCGCTCCCCCGACTCGATCAGGGTGACGTCGAGGCCTTCGCGGGCCAGCGTCCACGCGGCGGAGATCCCGGCCAGCCCACCGCCGAGCACGGCGACTTCGGGTGCCGTCATCCGGAACCCTCGATCCCGGGCCAGTCGTCCGACCACTGCGGCCCGTAGACCGGGTGACGGCGGACGCGGCTCCAATGGGCCCGGGCGCGAAGCCGGGTCCAGGCGAGGTAGTAGGCCTTGGCACCGACGAGACAGGCGCGAAACAACGGTGTGTTGAAGAACAGCCGCTTCAGCCACGAACGCCGCAGCAGGGTCTCGACAGCGGACACGGTGTTGTGTCGAGCCGGCGTGAAGTCGAGCTTGTTGTCTTCGGGGTCGAGCCCGACGACATCGATCGCCGACCGGTCGGACACGCCGATCCCCCGCGCCGAGCAGGTCGCGAGGTGGGTCACGCTCGCCGGGTCCAGCCCCATCAACACGGCCTGGATCGTATCGAGCGCCACCGGATCGGTCGAGCAGAGGATCTTGTCGGCAAACCGCGGGCGCCCCGACTTCGGCCCGTTGCCCTCGAGGCCGATCGTCGCATCCATCAGCGCCAGCGCCGGGCGGAAGACGTGGTTCAGGTCCGCCAGCGCGTCGTCCAGAACGAGGTGATACTCGTGCCGCATCGTCGGCAGGCAGCCCCATTGGTTCTTGAGCGCTCCGGTCAGCGTCGTCTTGGCATGCGTCTTCATCACGGGAACGGTCACCAGCAGCGCTTCGTCGAGCACGGCCGGAATCGCGATGGTCTTGAGGATCGTGTTCTCCGGGAACTCGCGCAGGGTCGCCGGCTCGTGCGTCATGTTGACCCACTCCAGGCCGTTGCGACGACAAACGGCGGCGACGCCGCTTTCGCGATAGGCCCGCTCGATGTTCTCCAGGACCTGGTCCGCTTCGACCACGATCAAGCGCCCCACGTGCGGCTGCAGTTCGAGCGCCAACGCCTCGAGGACCGCCGGGGAGGTGATCGAGCCGGGGATGAAGAGATCCCAACCGAGGTTGACCTTGAGCGCCACCGTCGAGCCCTGCGGGATGACGTCCTTCCAACCGATGGCGTCGAGGGCCCGCCGAACGGCTCCGCGGATGTCACGCTGGACGGGTTCGACGGCGACGACCGATCGGTTTCCGGGTGGGTTGGACGACATCGGGGGCCCTTCAAACTCGACGGCACTCGCCGGGCCCTCAATATACCGTGGCCGCCGGGTCTCGCCGGCATTCCGCGCGAGGCCCGTATACTCCTCCGGATGACAGCCGGATCCGATCGCGTGGACGCCGACCCCGCCGCGAGCCCTGTTTTCATACGCGCGCTCGTGGTCGTTCTGGCGCTCACGGCCGTCGTTTGGGTGGCCTACGGGCTGGCTCAACCGCGTTACGACCCGAATGCGATCCAGCCCGCGTTCGACGCCCGCTACTATGTGGACTGGTCCGCGGCGATCCTCGCCGGCGACGAGAGCGACCCGCGGTTCGAAGGCGCTTTCTACCGCGCCCCGCTTTACCCGTTGTTGTTGAGTCTGCTGCGCGGACCGATCGGGCTCGGGCTCGGCGCGATCGGTTGGGTGCAGCTCGCGGCCGCCCTGGTCGCCACGGGTTGGCTTGCCCATCAGGCCTATCGCTGGGGCGGGTTCAACGCGGGAATCGCGACCTCCGTTCTGCTGGGTCTCTATCACCCCTGGCTGTTCTTCAGCTCGCGCCTCGTCGTGGAGTCCTGCGCCGTGGTGTTGCTCGTCGTTGCACTGCGCTGGGTCGAGCGCCCGAGCTCTGTCGCCGCGATGCTTGCAGGGCTCGCGGCGGGTTTTGCGGTGCTCGCGCGACCGAACCTGCTCCTCGTGGTCGTCGCCTGGGCCGTCTGGGCGGCAATCCGGGGGGAGCGTCTCAAGGCGCTGGTGCTCGCCGTCGCGACCGCCGTCGCGTTGGCCCCGGTCGGCATCGTGAACTGGAAACGCTCGGGCCATTTCGTCCCGCTCTCCTCCAACGCGGGGCTGACCCTGTATCACGGGAACGGGCCCGGGGCCGAAGGCGTGTTCACCCAACCCGAGCGGATCAGCAGCCGGCCGGGTGTGCAGCGGAGCGCGGCAACCGCCGAGGCATCGAGACGGTCGGGTCGCCGACTCGACCCCGTGGAGGCGGACCGCTACTGGGGCCGGCAAGCGCTCGACACGCGCCTGGCCGCGCCGCTCGACACGCTGCGCCTGTCCTGGAACCGCCTACTGCTCACGATGGGCTCGCACGAGATCGCGCTCGACGAGGCGCCGGAGATCGATCCCAACCCGTGGAGTCGCGCTACGGTGGTTCCGTTCGCCTTGCTCGTCGGCCTGGCGGCGGCCGGGGCAACCGCGCGTCGCCGCGGACCTGCCGCCTGGACCTGGCTCGCAATCGCGGCCTGCGCGGCCACCCCCTTGGCCTTCTACGTTTCTTCCCGATACCGCTTGCCGTTCGCGGTGTTGCTGGCGGTCCCGGCGGGAGTCGGTCTGTCGGAGTTGCTCGCCANNNNTGACGATCTCCCGCGAGCGGCCCTGGAGCTCCGAGCGAGCGAGCGGTTACGCACAGCTCGCCAGCGCCTCCTGGAGACTCGCGGAGGAGGGGGCCGGAGACGCCGACCGCTGGAAAACGGCGGCCGGCGAGTTCCTTCAGCGGGGCAGGGCGGCGAATCCCGATTCGGCCGACATCCACGCCGTGACCGCCCGGATCGCTACGGACGAGGGTCGGACGACGGACGCCGAGACCTCCTGGCTCGCCGCATGGGCGCTGCGTCACACCGCCGCTTCCCGGCGTCCCGCGACGGATGTCCTGGTCAGCGCGGCGATCAACCTGTCCGCGATCTGGGTCAACGACGGTCGGGCTTCCGCGGCGGCGGACCTGCTCAGCGAGGCGATCGAGCTCGCACCGCTGAACGAGGATTGTTGGAACAATCGCATCGTTGCCCTGATCGCCGCCGGTCGTGTCAACGAGGCGCGCGCGGCGATCCGCCGCGCCAAGTCTGGTGGTGTTCGCGTCAGCCCGGAGCTGGAAGCGTCCGTTCCCCAAGCGACTGGTTCGCCATGAACCCCGATGAACGTAAGCGCCTCGAACACTCGCTCGGTTACAGCTTCCGAGATCCGTCGCTCTTGCTGATCGCGTTGACTCACCGATCCCACAGTCACGAACAGGATCGCGATGCACGGCAGGATTACGAGCGGCTCGAGTTTCTCGGGGATGCCTTGCTCGGTTTCTTCGTCGCGGAGTGGCTCTTCACGGACGACCCGGTCAATCCCGAAGGCGTGCTCAGCCGTCGTCGTCAGAGCGTGGTGCGCGCAAAGACGCTGGCGTCGATCTCGCTACGGCTCGGTTTGGGAGACGCGATCCGGCTTGGCCGTGGGGAGGAGCTCAGCGGGGGACGCCTCAAGCCGGCCCTGCTGGCGGACCTCTTCGAAGCCGTTCTTGCCGCGATCTACCTCGACGGGGGAATCGAGCCGGCGCGCACGTTTGTCCTGACGCATCTCGGGGATTCGCTGCACGGCGTGCGCGGTCAAAGGGAGGCTGCCGACGACTACAAGACGAGACTCCAAGAGGAACTGCAGTCGCGCTTGCAGCGCACCCCACGCTACCGTATCGTTTCTACGCGGGGTCCGGCCCACGCGCTCGAGTTCGAGGTCGAAGTCTTGATGGATGACCAGGTGCTGGCCCGTGGTTCGGGCAAGAATCGGAAACAAGCCGAACAGGTGGCCGCGCGCGCCGCGTTCGAGAGCCTGAGCGACCGTTGAGCCGCCGCGCGTGCACCCGTTTCATGCTCGCCGTTCTCGCCGGCGCTTGCGTGGCTCCGGTGCACGGCGCCGACGCGGTGCTCTTCGAGGAGGCCACATCCGGGATCCTCGAGCTGGCCGGTCACACGCGCCTCGAGGTCGCCGGCTTCAACGGCACCGTCTTCGTTCGTGCGGGCAAGCAGGGCGAGCTGCGTTACTCGGCGGCCACACGCGCCGCGCGCAAGGATCCCCATCCGGTGGCCCTGTGGTTGCGCGGCGGCACGATCATCTTTCGGCCGGTCGCGGGACAAGAGGCGGACGAGATCATCCTCAACGTCGCCCTGTCGGAAGGCGTGCGGCTCGACATCGAGCAGAGCGGGGGCAAGGTGCAGGTGGCCAGCTTGCTTGCCGACGTGAACGTCCGCGCCCGGAACTCCGAGGTCGATATCCGTGGCGCCGGCGAGGAAGTCGCGGTCGAGCTCGAAGGCGGTACGTTGAATCTAGAGAACCTGCTGGGGCCGGCGACGGTCCGAGGGGCGGAGCTGAGCAGCGTGCAGCTACAGCGGTTGAGCGGCTCGCTCGTCCTGTCGTTGTCCAGGAGTACGGTCAACGCTTTCGGCCTCCAGGTGGCGGAGCTGGATCTCAGCGAGACGGCGATCGACATCGAGGGTTGCGCGGGGACCGTTTCCGGGACCGCCGTCGACAGCCGCATGTCGTTCTCGAAGGTCCGCGGTGGCGGGACGCTCGACCTCGAAAACACGCCGCTCGCACTGCGTGATTCGCGCGGTGCCTTCGTCGTCAAGACCGATGCCGAGCTCAACTTCGGTGCGCTCGGAGGAACGTTGAACGTCACGGGTTTCGGCGGTGCGGTCGTCGGGGACGGGCACGCGGGTGAGGTCGCGGTCGACAATCGCGACGCCCGTGTGGCGCTGACGAACATCGGTGGGCCGGTGGTGGTGAGCGGAGACACGCTCCAGGTCGAGCTCAAGGAAGTCGCCAATACCGTCAAGCTGGAGCTCGTCGGCTCGCAGGTGAATGCGGAGGGGGTCAAGGGCGGGATCGACGTCACCAACGAGTACGGTGACGTGAGGGTGCGCTCGGTACAGGGCCTGACCAAGATCGTCAATCGCAACGGGAACGTGCAGGCGCTGGATCTCAGCGGCAGCGCGAACATCGAGGCCGAAGGGCCCGAGCTGCGCGTCGAGTGGCGTGCGCTGGGCCGCGACAGAGACAGCCGGATCGAGAACGCGGGTGGGGATCTGTTCGTCGTCTTCGGCGCCGGTGACGGCGGTACGATCGAGGCCAAGGCCGATTCGATCGAGACCGACCTCGACGAGTTGAAGATCGACGGCGACGGACAAACCGCCAGCGGCGAGATCGGCGAGGCGAAGACGCCCACCATCAACCTGGAGGCGTCCGGCCGGCTGGTCGTTTCCCGCGGTTCCTAGTAGCGGGGCATCGAGGGGTCGATCTCGGCGGCCCAGCGCTCCAGCCCGCCGGCGAGATTGACCACGCGGCGAAAACCACGCTCGAGCAGCACGCGGACCGCCCGTGCACCGCGACCGCCCATCTTGCAGTAGACGACCAGCGGCTCCTCGGGATCCAATTCTCCGATGCGTTGCTCGAGCTCCGCGATCGGGATATGCCGGGCGCCCTCGAGCCGTGCGATCGCCCACTCCTCCGCGGTTCGGACGTCGAGCAGGAGCGGCGGCTTCTCGCCGAGCCTGCGNNNCACGCGACCTCGCGGGTCGACAACTCGGTGATCGTGGGCGTCTCACCGCAGATCGGGCAGTGCGGGTCGCGGCGTATCGAGAGTTCGCGGAAACGCATGTCCAGGGCATCGAACAGGAGCAGGCGGCCGTCGAGCGACGCCCCCCGGCCCAGGACCAGCTTGATCGCCTCGGTGGCCTGCAGCGTGCCGATGATGCCGGGCAGGATGCCCAGCACGCCGCCCTCGGCGCAGCTCGGCACCGCGCCCGGCGGCGGCGGCTCGGGGTACAGGCAGCGATAGCAGGGGCCCCCGTCGAGTCCGAATACGGAGACCTGTCCCTCGAAACGAAAGATGCTTCCGTAAACGTTGGGTTTGCCGCGCAGCACGCAGGCATCGTTCACGAGATAGCGCGTGGCGAAGTTGTCGGTCCCGTCGATCACGATGTCGTAGGCGTCGACCAGGGCGAACGCGTTGGAAGCATCGAAGTGCGCCGCGTGCGGCTCGACGGTGACGTGCGGGTTGAGGTCGCGGATGCGCTCCGCGGCACGCTCGACCTTCGATCGGCCGATGTCCTGATTGGTGTAGAGAATCTGCCGCTGCAGGTTGCTCAGGTCCACCGCGTCGAAGTCGACGATGCCGATCCGACCTATCCCGGCCGCGGCGAGGTAGATCGCCAGCGGTGAACCCAAGCCTCCGGCCCCCACGAGCAACACCGCCGCCTGGGCCAGTCGCTCCTGGCCCTCGACCCCGACCTGGGGCAGCGTCAGGTGCCGGCTGTAGCGTTGGATTTGCTCCGGACTCAGCGACATGAGCGTCATTGTCGCCCGCTCTCGAGCGGGTTTCAACCGCGGCCGCGCCGCGCTATGATGGGGCACGGCGAGCCCGGGGTGGCCACGCGATGGCCTGAGAGACGACCCGTCGAACCTGATCCGGTTAACACCGGCGTAGGAAGCGTCGCCAGCGCCTCTCACAAGCCGCGGATTCGCCCTCGAAAGGGGGAGCGTGTGCGACCGGTCGTGCTCAGCATCGCCGGCCTCGATCCCGGCGGTGGCGCCGGCATCGTTGCCGACATCAAGGCGATCGAGGCCCACCGCTGTTGGGCAGCCGCGGTCGCGACCACGTTGACGGTCCAGACCGTGGGGCGGGTCGACGCCGCACACGAGGTGCCTCCGGAGATTCTCGTCGCGCAGATCGGTGCGGTGTTTTCGGACCATCCTGTTGCCGCGGTCAAGGTCGGCCTCCTCGGCGGCGCCGCGACGGTCGACGCCGTGGCGAACGCCCTGCGGGGGCGTGGCCTCCCCGTCGTACTGGACCCGGTTTGTTGCGCGACGAGCGGTGCCCGATTCCTCGACGATGCCGCGCGCGATCGCCTGCGCGGCGCGCTCCTACCCCTCGTGGATGTCGTGACCCCGAACCGTGACGAGGTGCTGTGGCTGGCGGGTCTGCCGCCGGAAGCCGAGATCGAAGCGGCCGCGGAAGCGCTGCTGGAGGACGGTGCCCGGCACGTGCTGGTCACGGGCGCGTCCGCGGCGAACGGCGTGTATGAAGACCGGTTGTTCTCGCGACAGGGGATCCAGGCAATCGAACACCGCGAGGTCGCGACCGACCGGATTCACGGGACGGGGTGCCTGCACTCCTCCAGCCTCGCCGCGCAGCTGGCCCGCGGCGCGTCGGTCTCGGATGCCGCGCGCGAGGCTGCACGCTGGATGGAACGGGCGCTGGAGGACGCGGTGGCCTTCGGCGATGGCGGGTCGCCGGATGCGGCCGCCCCCGTGGGGGTCGCATGACGACGGCGCACCCGGGCCGCTTGCACGTGATCACCGACGAGACGGTGCAACGTCGTTTTCGCCACGCGGAGATCGCGGCCGCGGCACGAGCCGGCGGGGCCGACGTGGTGCAGTACCGTGAGAAGCGGGAGCTTCCGCGTGCGAACCGATTGGCCGTCGCGCTCGAGGTCGTCGCGGTCCTCGGTGGCCTGCGTTGCATCGTGAACGACGACGTCGTCCTTGCGCGCGACGCGGGTGCGTGGGGCGTGCACCTCGGCCCGACCGACGTCTCTTTGAAGGCGGCGCGCGACGCTTGGCCGGCGATCGGGTGCATCGGAGCGACGGCGAACGACCTTGCCCGTGCCCGCCGCGTGGCCCGAGATCGTCCGGACTACATCGGCGTCGGCCCGGTTTTCGGGACGACCTCCAAGGCGCGGCCCGCGCCGACACTCGGGCTGGCGGGTCTGGAGCGGATCGTCCACGCCGTCGATTGCCCGGTCATCGCCATCGGCGGGATCACGGAACGGAACGTCGAATCGGTCCTGGCGACCGGGGCCTGGGGTGTGGCGGTGCTGTCCGCGGTGGCCAGGAGCGCGGAACCGCGGAGCGTCGTCGAGCGGTTGCGCGAGCGAATCGAGCGCTCGATCGCGCGCGGGGTGGCGCTATGAACGGTGGCCGGAGTTTCGATGTCATCGTCGTCGGTGCAGGCGTCATCGGCTTGTCGATCGCCTACGAGCTCCTGCGGCGCGAGCGGTCGGTGCTGCTGATCGAAAAGGAACGACCCGGCGCCGGTGCCTCATCCGTCGCAGGGGGGATGCTGGCGCCGGTATCCGAAAGCGAGGACCAGCCCGCGCCGCTGACCGACCTGTGCCTCCTGGCGGCGAGGGAATACCCGGTCTTCGTGGGCGAACTGGAGCGAGTCGGGGGGCGTACGACGCGCTACCGCGACGAGGGGACCCTTTGGGTCGCCCTGAACCGTGATGATCAGGAGGAGCTCGCACGGCTCGAGGCGGCGCTCCACGAACGCGACCTCGCGGTCGAGAAGCTGAACGCCGCCGGGATCGCCGAGTTGGAGCCGCACTTGTCGCCCCGCGTCCTCGGTGGCCTCCGGGTGCCGGGGGACCATCAGATCGATCCCCGCGCACTGCTGCACGTACTGCAGCGCGCCGTGCGAGCGCTCGGCGGCAGGTTCCTCTGCCCGTCACGTGTGCGGCGAGTCATCGCGCAGGACGGTCGCGCCGTGGGCGTGCTGGCCGTCGATCCGGACGGCAGCGAGCGCGCGCTCCCCGCCGAGCAGGTCGTCCTGGCCACGGGTGCGTGGACGACTTCCGAGATCCTCGGCAAAGCGGCGCCCTTCGCGGTGCGTCCGGTCAAGGGGCAGCTCGTCCGGCTGCACGGGCCGGCGTTGATTCGCCACGTCGCGCATACTCCGGATGTTTACGTCATCCCACGCGAGGACGGCGAGCTTCTGATCGGAGCCACGGTCGAGGAGATGGGGTTCGATGTTTCGCCCCGCGCGGGGGCGGTGATGGATCTGCTACGCCACGCGTGGGAGCTTCTTCCCGGAAGCTACGATCTCGACTTCGTCGCGGTCGACGTCGGTCTCAGGCCGGCGACCGAGGACCATGCCCCGCTGATCGGCCCGACCGACCTCGACGGGCTGCTCCTGGCGACGGGGCACTACCGCAACGGAATCCTGCTGGCACCGGTCACGGCGAGGGCGATCGCCGATTGGGTCGCCGGCTCGTCGATCGATCCGCGGTTCACACCGTTCGTCCCTTGCCGGATCGACGCGGTGGAGACGGCGTGATGGACGCGAGGCGCATTCGCCTCAACGGCGAGCCCTTCGAAACGGGCGCTGCAACGCTGGTCGATCTCCTACGCCAGCTGGAGTTGGGTGAAACGGCCGGCGGAGTCGCCGTCGCCGTCAACGGCACGGTCATCCCGCGCAGCGATTGGTCGGGACACGTCTTGCAAGTCGGAGACCGCGTCGAGCTGGTCGGCGCGGTCCAGGGAGGTTGAGCATGGTGAGCGCAAAGGATTCGTGGAGGTTGGCCGATCTGGAGCTCGGCTCGCGGTTGGTGCTCGGGACCGCCCGCTACCCGTCGAGGACGGTGCTGCTCGACGCCCTGGAGGCGTCGGGTTGCGAGCTCGTCACCGTCGCGCTGCGACGCGTGGCGATCGGCGGCGAGGCGGACAACCTGTACGCCGTGCTGCGCAAGGCGGGTTACAGGGTGTTGCCCAACACCGCCGGTTGCTACACGGCGCGGGACGCCGTCCTGACCGCGGAGCTGGCCCGCGAGGCACTGGAGACCGACCTGGTCAAGCTCGAAGTCATCGCGGACGACGAGACGTTGCTGCCCGATACGGAGGCATTGCTCGTCGCGGCCAAGGAGCTCGTCGGGAAGGGCTTCTCCGTGTTGCCGTACACCAACGACGACCCCGTGACGGCGCGGCGGCTCGAAGAAGCCGGCTGCGTCGCCGTGATGCCTCTCGGCGCCCCGATTGGCTCCGGGCTGGGGATCCGCAACCCGCACAACATCGAGCTGATTCGCCAGGCGGCCAACGTCCCGGTCATCGTCGATGCCGGCGTGGGCACCGCGTCGGACGTCGCTTTCGCGATGGAGCTCGGATGCGATGCCGTGCTGCTGAACAGCGCCGTCGCGCGCGCGCGCCAACCCGTGCAGATGGCCGCGGCGATGCGCGACGCCTGTCGGGCGGGCTTTGCCGCACGCGGTGCCGGGCGGATACCGAAGAAGTTCCTCGCCGACGCCTCGTCGCCGGCCGCCGGTCGCATCGAGAGCGCGTGAGCGCGACCGCGATCCCGGCGCGATTGCTGTGGATCGTCGAGCGACCTGCGATCGACAACGGGGCTCTCGAGAGCGCGTTGAGCGCGGGAATCCCTTGGCTGCACCTGCGGGACGATTCGGTCGCGCCACGCGAATGGCACGACTTGCTGGGAGCGAAGGGCGTGCCTCGCGTCGTGGTCAACGGGGGACCCGCGTGGGCCAAGGCGGTGGGATGGGGTGCCCACCTGAAGGCCGCACAGGCGTCTCTTACGGCGGCACAGCGCGCCGCCTGGAGCCTGCTCGGCCGGTCCGTCCACGATCCGGGGCAGACGCGGGTGGCGCTGCGGGACGAGCCTGACTATCTCGTGGCCGGACCCGTCTACCCGACGTCGTCGAAACCCGGCCATCGCGGGATCGGTCCCGAAGGACTGCGACCGATCGTCGACGCGGCCGGCGGCTGTCCTGTGCTCGCCATCGGNNGGTGCTCGCGGCCGGGGCGTTCGGCGTGTCGGTTCGATCGGGGATCACCGCGGCAGCGGACGCGGCGGCGAGCGTCGAGGAGCTGCTGCAGACGTTACCAGTCGATCCGCGATAGTCGGATCGCCGTCGGGCGGCTCGTTTCCGTCCACGCGGCCCACACGGAACGGCCGTCGGTCGCCAGTCTCGGGAACCCCGAATCACGATGCGCCGCGGTGCGCCCCAGTTCGATCGGCGACCCGCTGTCGCCGTCTCCGATGCGTCGCAGGAGCACCACGGCCTCGTCTCCTGCGCGCTCGAGCCAGGCGACGGCCGCGCTGCCGTCGGCCAGCGCGGCGACGTCGACCCGGCCGATGGGGTCGCCCGCGTCGATGCGCATCAGCTCGCCGAACGTGGCGCCGAAATCCGGGGAGCGTTTCGCCAGTACGCGCGGCTCATCGTCGGCCTGGGTGAACCAGGCGACCGTGAGGGTCTCCTCGCGCGTCGCGACCGCCGGTCCGTTGACGGGGCAGGCGCCGATCTGCCAGCCGTCGTTGGACAACGGAACGGGTGCGCTCCAGTCCGTGCCGTTGAAACGCACGTAGCTGATGTCGCGGATCTCCCCGGGGGTATGGTCGCGGTAGGCGACGAAGCGCTGGTCGCGGTAGGCGGTCGCGTCCGTCTGACAGCAGGTGCAGACATCCGCATCCAGCACGGTCTGCGGCTGCATCATGCCGTCGGCCCAGACGGTGTGGCGCAACTCCATCTCGCCGCCGTGCTCCATCTGCCGGCCATCGAGCCAGATCATCTCGAAGCGCCCGGAGTCGTCCGGGATGAGCGAGACGAAGCCGTGCTCGGCGGCGCGGTCGCGGCCGTGGGGGATCTGTGGATCGCTCCAGCGGCCCTCGGCGTCCCGTACGGCGAAGCGAATCCCGTAAGCCCAGTTCGGTGTGTCGGCGCGCACGAGCCAATGAGCGCCGATCGTACCGTCGGCGTCTACCGCGAGCGAGGCGAAATCGGCCCAGTTGACGAACAGTTTGCCGGATCCGATCGTCTCGGACTCGTTCCAGTTCGACCCGTCGAGCGCAGCGAAGCGCACGCGGGCTTCGGCGCCCTCCGCGGCAGGCTCGGTCCAGGACAGGTACAGCCGCTCTCCGTGCATGGCGATCGAGGGAAAGACCGCGCCTCGAGGTGCCGGGGAATCGATCGGCCGCACGCGGGGCTCACCGGGGCCACCGCCGCACCCGAGTACCGCGATCATCAGCAGGCCGAGGAGTGAGCGCCGTCCCGTCATCGCGCCTCCAACGACTCGACGAACTCTCGATCCACGAGGACATCGCGCGGCTTGCTCCCCTCGCCGGGGCTGACGACGCCCTCCTGCTCCATCATGTCGACGATCCGCGCCGCCCGGGCGTAGCCCAGCTGCAGCCGGCGCTGGATCAGCGTGATCGAGCACTTGCCCTCGTTGATCACGGTGCGCACCGCATCGACGAACATCTCGTCGCGTTCACCGCCCTCGATGCCGCCCTTGGACTCTTTGGGCTCCTCGAGGATCGACTCGTCGTAGTCGGGTTCCGACATGCGCTTGAGGAACGAGGTAATCCGGTTGATCTCGGGCTCGCTGATGTAACCGGAGTGCATGCGGATCACGCGCGAGCTGCCCGATGGCAGCAGCAGCATGTCCCCGCGCCCGAGCAGGTGCTCGGCCCCCTGCTGGTCGATGATCGTCCGCGAGTCCACGCGCTGGGAGACCCGGAACGCGATGCGCGAGGGGAAGTTGGCCTTGATCGTTCCGGTGATGACGTCGACCGAGGGGCGCTGGGTGGCGAGGATCAGGTGGATGCCGACCGCGCGCGCCATCTGCGCCAGACGCATCACCGATTCCTCGACGTCGGCGGGAGCAACCATCATCAGGTCGGCCATCTCGTCGATGACGATCACGATGTAGGGCAGGTGCTCGAGCGGCAGCTCCTCTCCGGTCTTGGGGTCGAGCATCGTCCGCTCGGGCTCCTCCGCGATCAGCGTGTTGTACTGCGCGAGGTTGCGCATGCCGACGGCGGCGAGCTTGCGGTAGCGCTTTTCCATCTCACGCACGGCCCACTGCAGCGCCGTCGAGGCGTGCTTGGGGTCGGTGACGACGGGGATCAGCAGGTGCGGGATGTCGGCGTAGATCCCGAGCTCGATCATCTTCGTGTCGATCATGATGAAGCGCAGGTCGCGGGGCGTCGCCTTGTACAGCATGCTGACGATCATGCCGTTGAGCCCGACCGACTTGCCGGCGCCGGTCGCGCCGGCGATCAGCAGGTGCGGCATGCGGTCGAGCTCCGCGCAGTACACCTCGCCGTGGATGTCTTTCCCCAGCGCGAGGCTGAGTTTCGAGGAGCTCTCGGCAAAGGCCTCGGACGCGAGCAGCTCTCGCGGGTAGATCGTTTCCTGGTACTTGTTGGGGACCTCGATCCCGACCGTCGAGCGTCCCGGAAGGCGGTCGATCCGCACGGACTCCGCCTTCAGCGCCAGGCAGAGGTCGTCGGTCATGCCGGTGATCTTCGAGTACTTGACGCCGGCTTCGGGCTTGAACTCGAAGGTGGTGACGACCGGGCCGGGATGGATCGCGACGACCTCGCCGTCGATCGCGAACTCGTGGAGCTTCTCCGTGATCCGGTCGGCGCGCTCGAGCAACGTCTGCTTGCTCTCGGTGTCTTGGTCCTGCGGCTCGTTGAGCAGGTTGAGCGGTGGCAGCTCGTAATGCGGCTGGTCCCCACCGAGCGCCAGTTTCTTCTGTTGCGGCGGTCTTGCCGCGGGCGTCTTCTTCGGGGGCGGCGCGACCGCCCGCGGGACGAACGCCGGTTCCGTCACCGGCTGGGCCGGGATCTCCGCGGGCCCCGGCTCGGCAGCCGGCGGTTCCGGCGCGGCTTCTTGCTTGACGCGCCCCGTCACGACCGGACGGGGTTGCTGCCCGCGGGCGCGCGCGCGCGCCGGCGTCTGCGCCCGGCGGCGCGCGGTCCACAGGTCGACCGACTTGGCGGCGAGCGTTCGCGTCAGCTCCTGCACCTTGTCGAACAGGTTGGAGAGGGAAATCTTCGTCGTCACGACGAGCAGAACCAGGACCGCCGTGATGCTGAACAACACGGCGCCCGTCGTGGCGAGCATCGAGCGCAGCAGTGCGGCGAGCCGGTCGCCGAGATAACCCCCCGTGTTCTCGAATACCTCGCCGCCGTATCCGATGCCGTCGAAGATCAGTTCACAGAGTGCGGCCAAAGTGAGGAACAACGCGGCGATTCCCGCGACACGCCCCCACTGAACGGGATGCGCCGTGATGCGGAAAATCTTCCAGCTGAGAACGAGCGTCAGGACCGGACCGACGAACGCACCGACGCCGAGCAGGTTGAGCAGCCACTCGGCTATCTCCGCGCCGACGATCCCGATCCAGTTGCGCACCGCGCCGTCGCCGTTGCCCTGACCGAACGACGTCGCATCCGCGGCGTCGTACGACAGGACCGCGAGCAACGAGACGAGCGAAAGCAGCCCGAGCATCAACCCAGCGGCTTCCCTCGCCCGCCGACTCTTGCGCAGCCGGTCGAACCAGTTCTTGCGGCGGCTCATCCCCGGTGCACCATCGCAATGACGAGTGGATAGCGCTGGGTTTCACGGCGAATGCGGCGGCGCAGGTGCAATTCGATGCGTGTCTCGAGCGCGCGGGAGTCCGCACGTTCCGCAGCCGGAGCCTCTTCGAGAGCGGCCGCGACGGCCTGCCGCGAACGGTCGAGCATCTCTCCCTCGTCGTCGACACCCGGGGTGAAGCCCCGGGTCGAGACCCAAGGATACCCCGGCGCGACGCGACCTCGTCCGTCGATCTCCACGACGGCGACGACGACCCCGTCATTCGAGCTTTTTCGACGATCGCGGACCAGATCCCACCCGACCTCGTCACCGGAGGCCTCCATGTACACCCGGCCGACGCTGGCCTGGCCGGCGATCTCGAAGGTTTCCCGGTCGACGCGAATGAGATCCCCGTTCTCGGCCTGGAGCACGCGCCGGGGATCGAGGCCGGAGGCGACCGCCAGTCTCGCGTGCGCGTTCAGCTGGCGGTATTCCCCGTGGATCGGGACGAACCAGCGCGGCCGCAGCAGCGCGAGAAGTTGTTGGAGCTCGGCGGCGGCGGCGTGACCCGAAACGTGGACGGGAGCGTCGTCCGCGGTGAGCACGCGGGCGCCCTGGCGCAGTAGCAAGTTGATCATCCTCCCGATCGGCTTCTCGTTGCCGGGGATGATTCGCGCGGAGTGGATCACGGTGTCCCCGGGCTCGAGAGAGAAGTCGCGGTGCTGTCCCGCAGCGATGCGCGCCATGGCGGAGAGCGGCTCGCCCTGCGAGCCGGCGGCGACGGCGAGGACCCGATCGGGCGGCAAATCGTGGAGATCCTCGGGGGCCACCCGCACACCCGGGCGAACGGGCAGGAGCTCGAGTTGCTGTGCAATCTCGGCGTGCAGGTTGACCGAGGCGCCGAGCAGCGCCAGTCGCCGGCCATGCCGCTCCGCGAGTTGGGCCAGCCCGGCCAGTCGCTGGACATTGCTCGCGAACGTCGTCAGCAGGACGCGGCCCGTCGCCTCCGCGATCACCGCGTCGAGCCCCCGGAGGACCGCAGCCTCTCCTCCTGTCGTGCCGGCCACCTCGGCGTTCGTGCTGTCCGACAGCAGGGCCAGGACCCCCTCGTCGCCCAGCTCGGCCAGGCGCTGCACGGCCGTGCCCTCCCCGTCGGGCGGATCCCGGTCGAGCTTGAAGTCGGCGCTGTGCACGACGCGACCCACCGGGGTATCGATCGCGATCAATCGGGTCTGGGGGATCGAGTGCGCGACCGCAATCGCCTCCACGGAGAACGGGCCGAGGCTCACGGTCCGGGGCGACGTGGGGAGCAGGCGCAGATCGGGCGTCGAGCTGCGTTCACGCTCGGCGAGACGACGACGCAGGAGCTCGATCGTGTAAGGCGTCCCCCACACCGGGATGTCGTGACGGTCGAGCAGGTGGGGGACGGCGCCGATGTGATCCTCGTGGGCGTGGGTCAGGATCAATCCGCACAAGCGGCCCGCCGTTTCGAGATAGGACAGGTCGGGGATCACGTAGTCGACCCCGGGAAGGAAGCCCGCGGGGAACATCATCCCGGCGTCGACGACGACGCAGTCGCCGTCCCAACGGTACAGCATCAGGTTCAGCCCGAACTCGCCGAGCCCACCGAGCGCGACGATCTCCAGTTTGTCGGCAGCGGGCACGGGTGCTCCGGTCGAGGGGGCGGGTGCAGACGTTTATCAGGATACCCAATACCGGGCCAGGGCGTGGAACTCCTCGGGAGTCAACTCCTGGGCTCGCCGGGAGCCGTCGATGCCGGATCGCTGGAGGGGCTCGTCCGTTCCGAGCGCACGGCTCAAGTTGTTCTTCAGTGTTTTGCGTCGGTTCGCGAACGCGACCCCGAGTACCGCGCGGAGGCGGTGCAGCTCGCTCACGCTGGGCGGATCGGCACGCACGACCCAGCGTGTGACCGTGGAGACGACGTCCGGGCGCGGCCGGAAGGCGCCGGGTCGGACGTCCATCACGGGTTCGATCTCGTAGACCGCGCGGGGAAGGACGCTCAACGGGCCGTAGTCCGAGCCTCCCGGCGCCGCGCAGAGCCTCCTGGCAACCTCGCGCTGGAACATCAGGACCGCGCTTTCGATCGACCGCACCGACTCGACCAACCGCAGCGCCAGCGGTTTCGAGATGTTGTACGGCAGGTTGCCGGCGACGGTCCAGCGCACGGCCCGGCCATGCTCTTTGCGGCCCAGCGCATCGAAATCGAGCTGGAGGACGTCTTGCTCGATGACGGACAACCCGGAGCCGGAAAATTCCTCGCGCAGGTGCGCCGCCAGATCGCGATCGATCTCCACGGCCCAGACGCGATCCGTTCGCTCGAGCAGCGCGCGTGTGAGGGCTCCTCGCCCGGGCCCGATCTCCAGCACGGGTGAGTCCGGCGAAACGTCGAGCGCGGCCGCGATTCGCTCGATGACCGCCGCGTCGTGCAGGAAGTTCTGCCCGAATCGCTTGCGAGGTCTCGGAAAGGGTCGATCCATGGCGTTCCGCCGGCCATCTTAAACCAGCGGCGTCACCAGGCACGCGAGAGGAGCCTCCTGGGATCGATCATCACCGCGAGAGCCCCGTTCTCGATCATCGCCGCACCGTTGACGTAAGTCGTCGCGGCAAAAGCAGAACTCACCGGCTGGAGCCACAACTCGCGTCGACCGATGACATCGTCGGCGACGAGCCCGACGTCGCGCCCCGGTTCGTCGAGCACCAGCAGGTAACCTGCATCCTTCTCCGGCGGCTGCCCGCAGCCGAGGTCCACGATCTCGATCCCGTCGGGACACGCACCGTAAGCCGTCGCCTGGCGTAGCGAACGAAGCGGTAACCCGAAAAGCTGGCCGTCACGACTGAACACCAACGACTGAACCAATGCCTGCTCGATGGGCAAGTCGAAGAAAAACTTCGTTCCCCGTCGCGGCGTCGACCGGACCTCGATGTGTGCATCCAGCTCGGCAAGGTCACGGGCAGCGGCATCGAGCCCGGCACCGCGTCCGGCGAGGCGGTCGGCCGCACCGCGTGTGGAGACACCCGCGTGGAACGCCAGCTGCAACAGTGCCTGCTCATCGAGCGCCTTCGCCGCATCGGGGTGGAGAACTCCGGCGCCGATCGCCGCGCGCCGCAGGGCTGCCGGGTCCATGCCACGTCCATCATCGCTCAGCATCACACGCAGGCGATCACTTCGGCGGAGGACAGAAAGCGTCACACAGCCCTCGTCCGGCTTGCCGGCCGCGCGCCTTGCGGAGGGCTCCTCGATCCCGTGCGCGACGGCGTTGCGTACGAGGTGCCGCAACGGGCCGACGAGGCGATCGAGCAACCCGCGATCCAGTCCAAGCTCGCCGCCCTCGACCTGTAGCCGCGCCTGCTTCCCGTCGCGCCTCGCCGCGTCACGAAGAGCCGGTTCGAGCCGATGGCTGACGGACATGAAGGGGACGAGGCGTAGCTCCTCGACACGATCGAACAATCGCCGAACGAGATACGCGCCGCGATCGCCCGCGATGCGCTGGACTGGAGTCTCCTGCATCGACGCCACCGAGTGCTCCATCGCCAGTTCGCGCAACGTATCCGCGATCCAGTCCAGCGAGTCGGCCGGGACGCGGGTCCACACGGTCGGGCGGTCGGCTTCGGCGACGCGTTGCTCGGTCGCCGAGATGGGCGACAGTTGGACGGCGGAGACCCAGGCGAATCGCTCCATGCGTCGCCGCAGGGCCTCCGCCGGGCGTGTGCTGGCCAGCTCTACCTCGAGTTCCATCGCCGCCGGGGTGTCGTCGACCGGTAGCAGGGGAGGACGGACGCGCAGGACGCGTCCGAGCTTGCCGATACGCTTCAGAGTCGTGACGATACGGTGCGTCGGTGACGTGCTCGACACCTGGAGCCCGAGGCGCACGGCCCAATGTTCGAGAGGATCCGCGACGGTGGAGGGCGTCGGTCGGGNNGCGTCGGTCGGGATGAGCGGTTCAGGCTTTCCGACAACAGGCTGTCCAAGCGCGAGATCAAGGTCGTGGTCGTGGGGTTGTGCGCGGGCATCTGCCCGTCGGAGATCTCGTCGGCCCATACGGCTAATTGGTCCAACCCTTCGGCGAACAGCGGCGTCAGCTCGCTGCTCCACAGTCGTGGTCGGTTCTCCAGCTCGCGCAACAAACCTTCCATCCGGTGCGACAGCTCGACGAATGGTTCGAGCCCCATGGTCGCGGCCATGCCCTTGAGCGAATGACAGTGCCGCATCAACGCCCGTAACGTATCGGGCCGTTGCGGATGCGTTTCGAACTGCTTGAGTTGTTCGTGCGCTTGCTCGATGTGCTGGCGGGCCTCGTCGAGAAAGAGGCCGAGAAAACGGGCGCGCTTCATGAAACGGCTTGTTTGGCGCAGCCTTCGACGAGCGCGTCGAGGTGGATCCAGTGCAGGGCGTCGGGCCCGCCTCCCAGCGGCTGATGCAGCGTGCCGGGCGTGGTCCGATCGGGACGGGTCAACTCGGTCAGGCCGAGATGTGCCGGAACGTACAGGGCGACCGATTCAAGAGGCGCGCGCAGCCTCACGATCGATTTCGCCTGTTCGACGGCGCGATCGCCCAGGACGTGCGGCAGGTCGATCACGTTGAGCACACGCCCGCTCCACTCGGTCAGACCGTACCAACGACGCGGTGCCCCGGGTATCTTGCGTACGGCGCCGAGATCTTGAACCCCCGAGGTGCGTTGCAGCGGCAGCGCGTAGCGCCGGAGCGACAGCCTGAAGATCAGGGCCGAATGGGTCTCTGCGGCGCGGGCCACGTCATTCCACCCGGAAGATCGACACCAGCTCACGGAGTTGATCGGAGGCGCAGGCGAGCGCACGCGCCGACCGCGCCATGTTGCGCATCGATTCGCGTTGGCTCTGCGTCGTCCCCGAGGTCTCTTCCGTGCCCTGGGCGTTGGCGACGACGATGCTGGAAATCTGTTTCAACGCGGACAGGACATCGCTCACCGCATGGTTCTGGGTCGTGGTCAGCTCGTGGATCTCGGCGGCCCGATCGGCCGTGGTACGTGTTTCCTCGATGATCCCGCCGAACGACTCGAGTGTGAGGTTGACGCTCTCGCCTACGCGCTCCGCGGCCTGCGTGCTGAGCCTGAATTGCTGGCCAATCCGGGTCGAGCCGTCGGTGATCTCCTCGCTGATACCCGAGATCCGTTCGGCGAATCCACGGACGTTGTCACTGAGTCTGCTGACCTCCTCGGCCACCACCGCGAAACCGCGGCCCTCCTCTCCCGCACGCGCGGCCTCGATCGCCGCGTTGATCGCGAGCAGGTTGGTCTGGTGCGAAATCGAGCGGATCGAGTTGATCAACGCGCCGATCTCCGAGGCCTGCTCGCTGAAGCCCTGCATCGCCTTGGAAGCTTCGTCGTTCTGCACGGTCAGCTCTTGAATCCCGTCCGCCGCACGCTTGGCCTCGCTGCTGCCGTCGTAGGCGCGTCGCGCCGCCTCGGCGGCGGCCAGGTTCACGTTATGCGCCCCCTCGGCGACATCCGACGCGATTCCGGCGAGCTCGTGGGCCCGTTTGTCCGTGCGGCTGAGCTCGGCCGCCTGGCTCTCGGCTCCCCGAGCGATTTCTTGTGCCGCAGCGGCGATCTCGCTGGCCATGCCGTCCATCTCCTCGGAGGAGAGGGCCAGGGACTCCGCCGAGGCGTGAATCTCGGACGCGGCGCGTTGGACCTCGTGGACGACGTGCATCAGGCTGTCGGTCATGACGGCGAACGCGGACGCGACGTCGGAGATCTCGTCGTTGCCGGATGTGTCCAACGTGCGTGTCAGATCGCCGCTACGGATCTCGACCGCCGCCGCGGCGAGCTCTCGCATGCGGCGCGAGATGCGGATCGAGAAGAGCCAGGCGGCGCTGAGCCCGATCACGAGGTACGAGGAGACGGTGAGGATGATCTCCGGCAACGGCTCGAAACCGAGCCGCGGAACCGCCAGGCCGACGATCACGTACAGCAAGGCCACCAGCAGGAAGCCCGCACCCAGCTTGGTCTGCACCTCCACCCTCCGTGGGCGGGCGGGCCCGCCCCTTCGGCGAATCTAGGGCCGCGGCCGGTCACGGGCCAGCCGCGGTTGTTTGACAGCTTTTTGGGCCGTTTTTAAAATGAAGCGTTTGCAGGAACGGCGCGATCCGGGAAACATCCAGGCCTTTTCGGGCCACCGATCGTCAAACCGTTTCCCGGGCTCGATTCATGGGAAAAAGTGGAGTGGAAACAGCAATGCACCAAGGTGAGGTACGGGAAGTCCAGGAATGGGTTCAGCGGGAGTCGGCCGTTATCGAGACGCTGCTCACCGAGATCCGCAAGGTCATCGTCGGACAGGATTACCTGCTCGACCGCATGATGATCGGGGTGCTCGCGGACGGGCATTTGCTGCTCGAGGGCGTTCCCGGGTTGGCCAAGACGCTCGCGGTCAGCTCGCTGGCCTCGGCGGTGCACGCCAAGTTCCAGCGCGTGCAGTTCACACCGGACCTGTTACCCGCGGATCTCACGGGTACGCTGATCTACAACCAGAAGTCCGGCGAGTTCGAGCCACGCAAGGGTCCGTTGTTCGCGAACTTCGTGCTCGCCGACGAGATCAACCGCGCGCCCGCCAAGGTGCAGTCGGCGCTGCTCGAGGCGATGCAGGAGCGCCAGGTGACGATCGGCGACACGACCTACCCGCTGCCGCGGCCGTTCCTCGTGCTGGCCACGCAGAACCCGATCGAGCAGGAGGGGACGTACCCGCTTCCGGAAGCCCAGGTCGACCGCTTCATGCTCAAGCTGAAGCTGGACTACCCCAAGCCGGAAGAAGAGCGCCAGATCCTCGACCGGATGGGCGGAGCCCGGCAGCCCGAGGCCACCCCGGTCCTCGAGCTCGAGGCGCTGCTGAAGGCGCGCGAAGCGATGCACGCGATCTACGTCGACGATCGCATCAAGGACTACGCCGTGCGCCTGGTTCATGCCACGCGCGCGCCGAAGGAGCATGCGCTCGATCTCGAAGGCCTGTTGCAATTCGGTGCGTCACCGCGCGCGACGCTGGCGCTGGTTGCCGCCGCGCGGGCCCACGCGTTTCTTCGCGGGCGCGGCTTCGTCACGCCCGAGGACGTCAAGGCCATCGGCCCCGACGTGCTGCGCCACCGCCTGATCCTCTCCTTCGAGGCCGAGGCCGAGTCGGTGACCGCGGACGAGGTCGTCCAGCGGGTGTTCGACGCGGTGGAGGTCCCGTGACCCCACGGGAGTTGATCCGGCGTGTTCGCCGAATCGAGATCCGAACGCGTCGTCTGGTGGAGGAGAGCCTCGCGGGGGCGTATCACTCTTCGTTCAAGGGCCGCGGGATGGAGTTCGCCGAGGTGCGCGAGTACGTCCCCGGCGACGACGTCCGCACCATCGACTGGAACGTCTCCGCGCGGATGGGCCACCCGTTCGTCAAGAAGTTCACCGAGGAGCGCGAGCTGACGGTCGTGCTGCTGGTCGACGCCAGCGCCTCCGGACGTTTCGGGACCGAGCCTTCGACGAAGTTGCAGATGGCCGCCGAGATCTCGGCGCTGTTGACGTTCTCCGCGTTGCGCAACAACGATCGTGTGGGCCTGTTGTTGTTCACCGACGACGTCGAGCTGTTCCTGCCGCCGCGCAAGGGCCGCGAGCACGGCCTGCGCGTTCTGCGCGAAGTCCTCGCCTTCGAGGCGCGCGGCCGCGGCACCCGGATCAACCGGGCGCTGGAGTTTCTCCAGCGCGTCGTGACGAAACGCGCGGTCGTCTTCCTCGTGTCCGATTTCTTCGATGACGGGTACGAGCGAACGTTGCGCGTCGCGGCGCGCAAGCACGACCTGGTGGCGATCTCGGTCGAGGATCCTCGCGAGCGGCAGCTCCCGCCCGTCGGATTGGTCGCCGTCGTCGATCCCGAGACGGACGAGCTCGGCGTGATCGATGCCGGATCGGCCCGCGTGCGTCGGCGCTATGCGGAGTTCGCTCGCGGCACACGGCAACGCAAAAAAGACGCCCTGCGCCGCTGCGGCGTGGAGCTCCTCGAGCTTTCGACCGGCGTCCCTTACGAGGGTCCCTTCGTGCGCTTCTTCCGCGAGAGAGCGCGCCGCGTGATGCGAACGGGAGCCTGATGCGGCATCTGCCTTACGTTCGGATCTCGCTGTTGCTCGCGCTCGCGGCCGGGGTCGCGACGGGCAGCGTGACGGTCAGCGTCGAGCCGGAGACGGTCACGATCGGGGATCCGCTGACGCTGCGCGTGGCGATCGAGGGCGTGCAGAGCAATCCGCCGCTGCGGGAGAAGCTCGGCCCGCAATTGGGGCCGTTCACCGTGCTCGAGGAGCAGTGGACCGAGCAGGCCGGTGACGAGGATCGCCGCGTCTGGGTTTGGTCGGCCACGCTGGCCGTTTACGAGACGGGCGAACAGCTCTTCCCCGGCTTGACGCTCGCCGCCTCGTCGGCCGACGCCCCGGGCTGGAAGGTCGATGGCTTCTCGATCGACGTGCGGAGTGTGCTCGACGACGCGGAGACGGAATCCGGTGAGATCGACATCGCCGATCTCAAGGGGCCGGCGTCGTTGGCGCCGAACCTGCTTCCCGTCTGGCTTGCGGCGATGGTCCTGGTCGTTCTGCTCGCCGTCGCTTCGCTGTTGTGGTGGTTGAACCGGCGCTATGCCTCCCGCCTGGCGGCCGTACCGGCGATCGAGGACCCGTTCGCAAGGATCGCTCCCCACGAGTGGGCCTTCGCGCAGTTGCGAAAACTCCTCGACGAGCAAAGCACGGGAAGCGTGGATAGCTTCTACGAGCGCCTGGCCTGGATCCTCAAGCGCTACCTCGGCGGGCGTTATCGTGCCGACCTGCTGGAGTTGACGACGGACGAGGTCCGTCCGGTGCTCGAGCAAGCGGGCACCCCATCCACCGCGCTTGCACGCATCACGCCGCTGCTCGGCGACTGTGATGCCGTAAAGTTCGCCAAATACGAACCGTCGGACGCCGAGCGCAAAGAGATCGTCGAGCGCGTCTACGGCATCGTCGATCAGACCAAGCCGGTGGAGCGGCCGGCGGACACCGACGACCGGGCAGGGGCAGCGTGATGTTCCGCTTCGCCAGTGGCTGGGTTCTCGCGTTGCTCCCGGCGGCCATCGCGGTCGCGTACTGGATGGGGCGCCGGCGCAACCGTGGTGACGCCCGTGTGTCGCTGCCGCAGACCGGCGCCCTGCTGTCCAAGATGAGCAGCCCGTGGGTCGCGCTCGAAGGTCTGCTGCCCTGGCTTCGGGGTCTGATCCTGCTCCTGCTCGTCCTGGGGATCGCACGGCCGCAATCGGGCTCGCGTATCGAGACGACCTCGACGCTCGGCGTGGATATCGTCATCGTCCAGGACACGTCCGAATCCATGCGCGGCGAGGACTTCGCCCCGGACAACCGGCTCGCTGCCGCGAAGAAGAGTATCCGCTCGTTCATCGAAGAGCGCGACAACGATCGTATCGGTCTCGTCGCGTTCGGCAGCCTCGCGACGACGCGGTGCCCGCTGACCCTGGATCACGAGATGCTCCAGCAGATGCTGGACGAAGTCGACTTCAGCCCGCGAGAGGAGGGCGGGACGGCAATCGGCATGGGCTTGGCGACGGCGGTCAACCGTCTGCGGGATTCGAACGCCCGAAGCCGGGTCGTGGTCTTGCTCACGGACGGGGCCAACAACGAAGGACAGATCGGCCCCGAGGCGGCCGCCGAGGCGGCCAAGGCGTTGGGTGTCCGTGTCTACACCATCGGCGTGGGGTCGACGGGGCAGGTGCCGCTCACGGTGCAGGACCGGCGCGGACGCCGCTACGTGCAGATGCAGTACTTCGAGCTGGACGAGGAGTTGCTTCAGTCGATCGCCGACACGACCGGGGGAGAGTACTTCAACGTGCGGGACAGCGGCGCCATGGAAGCGGTCTTCGAGACGATCGACGAGCTGGAGAAGACCGAGATCGAATCGCGCGAGCGGGTCCTCTATCGTGAGCTGTTCGCCTGGATGCTGTTCCCTGCCGTCGGGCTGCTGTTTCTCGAGCGAACGTTGGTCGGTACGCGGCTGCGGAGGATCCCCTGATGCGGTTCGCTCAGCCGGAGATCCTGTGGTTGCTCCTCGGCCTGCCGCTGCTGGCGGTCGCGAGCTGGATCTCGGCCGCGCGCCGTCGCCGCGCGTTGCGCCGATTCGCGGGCGGCGCGGATTTCGTCACCCGCTTCAGCGCCGACATCAGCTCGCATCGACGGGTGGCGAAGACGCTACTCCTGCAGCTGGCTCTGCTGGCGACGCTGCTCGCCGCGGCCCGGCCGCAGTGGGGCAGGCTCGTCGACGAGGTCAAGCAAGCCGGTGTCGATGTGGTCGTTCTGATGGACACGTCCCTGAGCATGGCGGCCGAGGATCTGGCTCCCAGCCGGCTGGAGCTCGCGCGTGACGAGATCGATACGCTGCTCGATTCGCTGGCCGGAGATCGTGTGGCCCTGATCACGTTTGCCGGGGTGCCCACGTTGGCCTGCCCGCTGACCGTGGATCACGGGGCTGTGCGCTTGTTCTTGGACGCCGTCGAACCGGAGGTGGTCCAGGTTCCCGGGACGGCGCTGGCGGAGGCGATCGAGCTGGGCATCGACGCGTTCGGTGATCAAGAGCTGGACGGCGTCGACCGTAGCCGGGCGATGGTGCTGTTCACCGACGGCGAGGACCACGAGGGTGGGATCGATGAGGTTCTCTCGAAACTGAAGAAGGCCGGCGTGGTCGTTCATGCGATCGGTGTGGGCACGGCTCGGGGCGCTCCGATTCCCGTGCCGAACGAAACGGCTGGATCCGGTCGTTTCAAGAAGGATGCGGACGGCCGGCTGGTCACGACTCGCCTCGACGAGGCGAGTCTGCAGCAACTTGCTTTCGAGACCGGTGGTCACTACTACACCGCGACGGCCGGGGCGCGCGAAGTGGACGAGTTGATCCAGACGATCGGCGCCATGTCGGCATCCGAGTTCGGCGCGACGCTGCGGACGCGCTACAGGGAGCGCTACCAGATTCCGCTCGCCGTCGCGCTGTGCGCCCTGATCGCCGAGGCGCTGCTGGGAGACCCGCGGCGCAGGAGGGTGGTCCCGTGACCTCGACTCCCTTGGCCACGTTGCTCGCGGCGCTGCTGGCGGCGTCGCCGATCACGCTTCCCTTGGGCGGCACGGCCTACAAGAAGACGCAGGAGGGGAACCGGCACTACGTCGATGGGCTGTACGAAGACGCCCTGCGCGCGTACACCGAGGCGCAGGTCGAGCTACCCGAGGCGCCGCAGCTGTTCTACGACATCGGCAACGTGCTCTACCGCCAGGGCGACTACGAGGGTGCCGCCGAGGCCTACACACGCGCGCTGCTGTCCTCACCGCCGGACCTCGAGCCCGACGCGGCCTACAACCTCGGCAACGCGAGATTCCAGACCGAGGACTACGGGGCCGCGCGCGACGCCTACACCCGCGCCCTGCGGGGCAACCCGGCCGATCTCGATGCCAAGCGCAACCTCGAGCTCACGCTGCGCGCCCTGGAGCAACAGCAGCAGCAACAGCAGCAGCAGGACGAGAACAACCCGTCCGACGAGCAGGACGAGCAGGGCGACCAGCAGCAGCAACAACAGCAACCACAGCAAGGCGACCGGGAGCAGGATCCCGGGGAAGGCGACGAGCAGCAGCAACAGCAGCCGTCCCAGGACCAGCAGCAACCGCCCGAGGGGCAACCGGAGCCGGCGGCCGAGTCGCAACCACAGAACGGCGAGATGACCGAAGAGCAGGCCAAGCGATTGCTGGACAGTGCGGCTGAGGACGAGAAGGAGAGTCTCCAGCGTCGCATGCGAGCCAAGCGCGGGAAAGCGCGCCAGCGCGAGAAAGACTGGTGATCCGGCGNNCGTCCTCGGGAATCACCGATGTGACGCAGGTGCGGTTCGTCATCGAGGTCTCGGGCTCGCGCAACCCGCAGATCGAGGACCCGCAGATCGGCGAGCTTCAGAATCTGCGGATGCTGCGGAGCCGTCCCAGCGTGGAGCAATCCACCAGCATCATCAACGGGCGTGTTTCGTCGAGTTACCGCCTGAGCTATGTCCTGCTGCCCGAGCAGACCGGCCCCGCCGCGATCCCCGCGCTCAACGTTGTCGTGGACGGCCGAACCTACACGACGGATCCGATCCGTTTCGAGGTGACGGAATCGCCCAAGCGTCCACCCACAACGGGGAGCACCGACGAGGGCGCCACGGCGGGCAACGTCGTGTTCGCCGAGGCACGGCTCAGCCGCGACGAGGTGTGGGTGGGGGAGCCCGTGATGGCCAGCGCCTCCGTCTTCTCGACGCTGCGGGTCCACGATCTCGCGCTGGCCGAAATCCCGACGTTTTCCCAGTTCCTCGCCACGACGGTTCCGGTCGACATCAACGCGGAGACGACGCGGACGCAGATCGGCGGGCGCTTGTACGTGGTCTATCCGGTGCGACGCGACTTGCTCATCCCGCTCGGTCCCGGGACCTACGAGATCGACCCGTACACGATCCAGGTCAAGGTGCAGTCTCGGCGCGACGTATTCGATCTCTTCGCACGTGGAACCAACGTGATGCGAAAGACCGAACCGCTGTCCTTGACGGTCAAACCCTTGCCCGGGAATGCCCCCGCCGGATTCGGAGGGGCCGTCGGCACGTTCGAGTTCGACGCCACGCTGGACCGCGCCGAGGCCACGGTCAACGACGCCGTCGCGCTGCGCGTGACGGTCGAGGGAGAGGGGTCGCTGCAGACGATCGATGCGCCCGCCTTCAAACCGCCGCCGGGTGTCAAAGTCTACGATCCCGAAAGCAACCTCCAAACCGACGTCCGTGGCGGGCGACTGATCTCACGCAAGAGCTGGGAGTGGGTCCTGGTTCCGCTGGCCCCCGGCGACATCGCCCTGGAGGAGCTCGAATTCGTCTCGTTCGATCCCCGCGCCGGTGATTATCGGGTCGACGTCGCCGAACCGCTCCGCTTGGCGGTCGCCGAGGGCGACGGGTTGCCCATCGCCTCGTCGGGCGGGGACCGCAGCGTGATCTCGCTGGAGCAGAAAGACATCGCGTTCATCAAAGGGCTGCGCGGCGACGCCTTGAGCTACGTGAGGCCGCGGATGTACGAGCGCACGTGGTTCTGGTCGACGGCCTTCCTGCCGTTCTTCTGGGTCCCGTTCCTGGTCTGGCTCGGTCGTCGTCGCGATCTCTTGCAGCGCGATCTGGGGCTCGCCCGCGGCCGGCGCGCGCGTCGACGCGCGCGGAAGGCCCTGCGCACGGTCCGCAGGAACATGGCGGTGGCGGACAGCGCGGAGTTCCACGAGGCGGTGGCCCGCTCCCTGGTGGGCTACGTGGGCGACCGACTCAACCGATCGCCCTCCGGGCTCACCTACGAGCTGGCCGACGAGCTGCTCGCCGGCCGCGGGATCGACGAGACACTGCGCCGGCGGTTTCGTTCCTGTCTCGAGACCTGCGACTTCGCCCGCTTCGTTCCGGCCAGTGCCAGGGCCGAGCGCCGCGCTGAAGTGCTCGCCGAGGCCATCCGGCTGATCGAAACACTGGAGCGCTCATGGTGAGGGCTTGTCGATCGATCGGGTTGGCCCTCGCGCTTGTCCTGCTGGCCGCCCCGGCGACCGGGCAGACCGCGGAGGAAGCCTTCGAGAGGGGCAACGAGGCCTACGCCGCCGGCGACTGGGCCGCCGCCGCCGCGGCCTACGGCACCGTCCTGGACTACCGCGTGGCGGATGCCCGGGTGTACTACAACCTGGCCAACGCGGAGTTCCGGATGGGCCGGCTCGGACCGGCGATCCTTTACTATGAAAGGGCCCGCCGGCTCGATCCCGCGGATCCCGAGATCGAGTCCAACCTGCGCTTTGTCCAGGGCTTCCGCTTCGACCGCGTCGAGGTCGAGGAGTCCTTCGTCCTGCTCGAAGCCCTGCATCGCGCGCAGGCGCTGCTCGGTGTGGATGGCCAGGCCTGGATCCTGGTGATCCTGTTCTGGGCGGCNNGGCCTCGCACGACCGGGCCGCTTCGGCCCCGTCCACGGCTGGCCGTTGGCGGCGATTGGCACCCTTTTCGTGTTCGTGGCGCTGTCCTGGTGGAACACCTTCGATCGACTCGAGCGCCGGGAACTCGCCGTCGTGATGGCACCCGCGGCAGAGATCGTCGCCGGGCCGGGTCCCTCGAACCCGTCCCTGC